>NZ_BAABFO010000010.1:0-185853 GCF_039541095.1 Pigmentiphaga soli | reverse complement strand
TCAAGGGGGCGGCGCTGGCGGACCGGCGGAGCCGGATCCGCGGCGCCCTGGATGGGGTAGTGGCCGGCGGGGGGCAATTCTGCCGGCGGCAAGCAGGGTAGAAGCGGGTGGCGAAAGGTGTTGCTGGCGCTGGACTAGCCGCCTTTTCCTAGCAGGGCTTTCAGGCGGCCGAGGCGTTCGCGGGCGCTGAGGCCGGGCATGGCGTCGGCGGGGGCGTCGGCGGCGAGGCCCATTTCCTTGATGAAGCGGGAGGGTTCGCGGGGCACGTCTTCGCGGCCGCGGCGGCGCTTCTTGCACCAGGTCACGTGCAGGCTGCGCTGGGCGCGGGTGATGCCGACGTACATCAGGCGGCGCTCTTCCTGGATGCGCGCTTCGAACGACTCGGCCGCCTTGGCCGGGTCGCCTTCCTCGTCGTCCTTGCCCAGGTGCGGCAGCAGGCCTTCCTCGACGCCCACCAGGAACACGTGCGGGTACTCCAGCCCCTTGGACGCGTGCAGCGTGGACAGGCGCACCAGGTCGGGATCCTCGTCGTCGTTCTTTTCCAGCATCGTGATCAGCGCCACGTGCTGCACCAGATCGATCAGCGACATGCCGTCTTCCTCGGCCTTGCGCTTGAGCCAGCCGACCAGGTCGAGCACGGTCTGCCAGCGGGTCTGGGCGCCGCGCTCGTCGAAGGTGTCGTAGAGGTAACGCTCATAGCCGATGGCCTGCAGCAGGTCGTCGAGGATGGGGCCGGCCGGCTCCGACGAGGTCACCGCGCCCGCATGCGCCGCGCCGCGGCCGGCGCGCCATTGCATGCGCTGTATGAACTGGCCGAATTCGCGCAGCGGGCCGAGCTGGCGCGCGGCCAGGCGCTGTTCCAGGCCGGCCTCGAACAGCGCGGCGAACAGCGACACCTGGCGCTCGCCGGCATAGGTGCCGAGCTGTTCGAGCGTGGCCTGGCCCACGCCGCGCTTGGGCGTGGTGACGGCGCGGATGAAGGCCGGGTCGTCGTCGTCGTTGGCGACCAGGCGCAGATAGGCCAGCACGTCGCGCACTTCGGCCTTGTCGAAAAAGCTCTGGCCGCCCGACACCATGTACGGGATCTTCAGGTTGCGCAACGCCTGCTCGAACACGCGCGCCTGATGGTTGCTCCGGTACAGGATGGCGTAGTCGCGCCAGTGCCCCTGCCGCTCGAAGCGGGCCGCCGAAATGCGCATCGCCACCGATTCGGCCTCGGCCTCGTCGTCGTCCATCGGCACCACGGCGATCGGGTCGCCGGCGCCCAGGTCCGACCACAGCTTCTTCTCGAACAGCTTCGGGTTGTTGGCGATCACGCTGTTGGCGGCGTGCAGGATGCACTGGGCCGAGCGGTAATTCTGCTCCAGCTTGATGACCTTCAGCTGCGGATAGTCGGTGGTCAGCCTGGCCAGGTTTTCGATGGTGGCGCCGCGCCAGGCATAGATCGCCTGGTCATCGTCGCCCACCGCGGTGAACATCGCGCGAGGACCGGTCAGCAGTTGCACCAGGCGGTACTGGCAGGCGTTGGTGTCCTGGTATTCGTCCACCAGCAGATAGCGCAGGCGCGATTGCCAGCGCTCGCGCGCCTCGGCGTCCCGCTCCAGCAGCTGCGCCGGCAGGCGGATCAGGTCATCGAAGTCGACCGACTGGTAGGCGCGCAGCGTGGCGTTGTAGCTGCGGTAGGCGCGCGCGGCTTCGCGCTCGCCTTCGGTGGCGGCCAGCCGTTCGGCGGCCTCGGGCTCCACCAGCGCGTTCTTCCACAGCGAGATCGTATGCTGCACGGCGCGCAGCCTGCCCTTGTCGGTGGTGGCGATCAGGTCTTGCACGATGCCCAGCGCATCGTCGGCGGCCAGGATCGAGAACTGCGGCTTGAGGCCGACGTTGCGCGCCTCTTCGCGCAGCATGCGCACGCCCAGCGAATGGAAGGTGCTGATCGTCAAGCCCTTGATGGCGCTGGCGGAGGCCACCGCCTTCACGCGCTCGGCCATCTCCTTGGCCGCCTTGTTGGTGAAGGTCAGCGCCGCCACGTTGCGCGCCGCATAGCCGCAGTCGCGCAGCAGGTAGGCGATCTTCTGGGTGATGACGCGGGTCTTGCCGCTGCCGGCGCCGGCCAGCACCAGGCACGGGCCGTCGAGATAGCGCACCGCCTCGCGCTGCGCCGGGTTCATGCCGGCGTCGAGCGGCGGCAGTTCGGCCACGCCCGCCGCCGGACGCATCAGCCGCGCCTCGGCGCGATCCATGGCGCGACCGGCTGCAGAAGAAGAAGAGGAAGTCATATCACTACTCCACGGCGCAGCGCGCCTCCCACAAGCATGAATCCGCGCCGCCCCACCCAGGATGCGGCGGATCCGGCTCCGCCGGTCCGCCCGCATCGCCCCCTGGGGACCGCGCGAAGCGCGTAGGGGGGTTCCTCATATTTCCAGCGGATCGACTTCCAGTTGCCAGCGGACCCGGGAGGCACCCGGCAGCGTAGGCAACAGGGCAGTCCAGGACCGCAGGAAGGCCTGCAGCGCAGGGCGGCTGTCGCTCTCGGCCAGGAGCTGGGCGCGCTCGACGTTGGCCACGCGCACGACGCGCAGCGGTACGGGATCATAAAGCGTTATGCGCGACATGTCGGCGGCAATCGCGGGCTGGGCGGCGCCGGCGGAGACCATCGGTGCGACTGCGGCCCGGCGAGTGCTGCCCGCCTCGGGCTGCGCAGCGACCGCCGCGGCGTCGCCGGCCGCCGCCCAGGCCTCGGCGGCCTCCCGTGCCTGCGCCAGGAACCCCAGCGCCTGCGCCAGCTCGCCGGCCTCCGCCGTCAGCAGCGCCTGGTACGCGAACGGCGGCAAGCCGGCCGCGGCCCGCTCGTCGAGCGCGTAGCGCGCGAAGCCGACATAGTCGTGCCGCACCAGCGCCTGGTACAGCGGCTGCTCGGGATAGCCGGTCTGCACGAACACCTCGCTGGCGCTGCCGCTGCGGCCGGCGCGGCCGGCCACCTGCATCAGCTGCGCGAACAGCCGCTCGGGCGCGCGGAAATCGTGGGAGAACAGCATCGCGTCGGCATTGAGCACGCCCACGAAGGTCAGGTTCTGGAAGTCGTGGCCCTTGGCGACCATCTGGGTGCCGACCAGGATGTCGACCTCGCCCGCGTGCACCTGCGCGAACAGCTTCTGCGCGCTGCCCTTGAGCCGCGTGCTGTCGGCGTCGATGCGCGCGATGCGGGCCTGCGGAAAGCGCTGCGCCAGGTATTCCTCCAGCCGCTGCGTGCCGCGCCCCATGGGCTGCAAATCCTGGTTGCCGCAATCGGGGCAGGCCGCCGGCACCCGCTCCTGCCAGCCGCAGTGATGGCAGCGCAGTTCGTGCCGGTACGGGCCGCCGGCGAGGCCGGGGCGCACGGCGCGATGCAGCACCATGTAGGCGGAGCAGCGGCGGCAGCCGCTTACCCAGCCGCAGGCGTCGCAGTGCAGGACGGGCGCGTAGCCGCGCCGGTTCAGGAAGATCAGCGACTGTTCGCCGCGCTGCAGCCGCGCTTCGACCGCGGCCAGCAGCGGCGGCGCCAGCCCCTGCTCCAGCCGCAGCGGCCGGGTGTCGAGCAGGCGGATCGCCGGCAGCTGGCCGGCCTGGGCCCGTTCCGGCAGCGACAGCAGCAGGTAGCGGCCGGCGGTGGCGTGATGCCAGCTTTCCAGCGACGGCGTGGCCGAGCCCAGCACCACCGGCACGCCGCGGTCGCGCGCGCGCCAGATGGCCAGGTCGCGCGCCGAATAGCGCAGGCCTTCCTGCTGTTTGTACGAAGGGTCGTGCTCCTCGTCGACCACGATCAGGCCGAGTTCCGGCAGCGGCGTGAACAGCGCCAGCCGCGTGCCGATCAGTACCCGCGCTTCGCCGCGCACCGCCCGCAGCCAGGCCTCCAGCCGCTCGCCGTCGGCCAGCCCGCTATGCAGCACCGCCACGCCGCGTACGCCGGCCACCGCCTCCAGCCGGCGCCGCAGCACGCCCTCGAGCTGGGGCGTCAGGTTGATCTCGGGCACCAGCAGCATGACCTGGCGCCCGGCGGCGAGCACCCGCTCGGCGGCATGCAGGTAGACCTCGGTCTTGCCGCTGCCGGTCACGCCGTGCAACAGCACGGGGCGGAATCCCTGCAGCGCGGCCAGCGCGTCGACGGCCGCCTGCTGGGCGGCCGACAGCGCCGGACGGGCAGGAACCAAGCCATCGCCGGGGACGGCGGGACCGGCCGTCGCGGTCATCCCGGCGGCGCCGCCCGGAGCACCAGCGGCTGCCCGGTCTCCGGCGACGACGTCCCCATCGCCAGAAGCGCCCGCCTTGCCGGGGCGCCCCTTGCGCTTGCCGCCCGCCGCACGCGCCGCGCGCGCGTCCAGCCGGGCGACGGGCCCGCCGCCGGCGCGCTTGCCGCGGTAGGCTGCCGGCCGCCGCAGCGGCCCGGGCAACGCCGGCAGCATCACCTCGCCCAGCGGCCGCTGGTAATAGTCGGCCGCGAACGCCGCCAGCCGCAGCCAGTCCTCGGGCAGCGGCGGCACGTCGTCCAGCACCTGCGCCACGTCGCGCACCTGTTCCTCGGCAATGGCCGGCATGGAAGGCCTCTCGACCACCACGCCCACCAGCTCCCGCCGGCCGAACGGCACGATGACACGCTGGCCCGGCCGCACCTCGCCCCCGGCGCGGTAATCGAACAGGCCTGGCAGGGGCACGTCGAGCGCGACCCGGACCCAGTGCCCATGTCCGGCGGCGGAAGAAGGATCGGAGGCGGAATTTGAAACGGGCACGATGAGTCCGGTAGCTCGGGAAGTCGACGGCTGCTAGAGAGTTGAAGTTAAAGTAAAACCTCGAAGTCGCCCCTAACTCCTAGCCCCGCCGCAACTTTTCATAGTCCGCGCAAACCTGTGGATAACTTTGGGGACAAAGCTCGAGAAACAACTGTAACCGCTTGTACAACTTCCTTCCCGAAGCGAGCGTTTCTTGCTAGGGAGATATTTTTCCCTTGTTTATCAATGACTTGTGCAAACGTGAGGATGGACTTGATGTTTCGCCAGCGGTATTCCCGGCTAATCCGGGAATGTGCATAAGTCAATGGAAAGATGTCAGCGCATCGCATGGTGCCTTCAGGGGTTACCCCTAGGTTCCGGTACCCTCAGCCCGCCCGCCGCTGGCGGCGGCTGTGGTCGTGCACCGCCTCCACCAGGACCGCCACGGCCTCGGGCGGCGTGAACTGCGAAATGCCGTGGCCGAGGTTGAAGACGTGGCCCGGCCCGGCGCCGAAGCGGTCTAGCGTGCGCGCGGCCTCGGCACGGATACAGGCCTCGCCGCCGAACAGCGTCATCGGGTCGAGATTGCCTTGCAGCGCCACCCGGCCGCCCACGCGTTCGCGCGCGGCAGCCAGGTCTACCGTCCAGTCCACGCCCACCGCATCGCAGCCCGAGGCGGCGATGTCATCCAGCCACTGGCCGCCGCCCTTGGTGAATACGATGACCGGCACCGGCCGGCCATCATGCTCGCGCAGCAGGCCTTGCAGCACCCGGCGGGTGTAGGCCAGCGAGAACTGCTGGAACAGCCCGTCGGCCAGCACGCCGCCCCAGCTGTCGAAAATCATCCCCGCCTGCGCGCCGGCCCGGATCTGGGCATTGAGGTATTGCGCCACGGCGTCGGCGTTCACCGCCAGGATGCGGTGCAGCAGGTCTGGGCGGCGATACATCATGGTCTTGATGAGACGGTAGTCGGCCGAGCCGGCGCCTTCCACCATATAGCAGGCGAGCGTCCACGGGCTGCCGGAAAAGCCGATCAGCGGCACCCGGCCGGCCAGTTCGTGGCGGATCTGCGCCACCGCGTCGAACACGTAGCGCAGCCGGGCCATGTCGGGCACAGCCAGCGCCGCTACGGCCGCCTCGTCGCGCACCGGATGCGCGAAGCGCGGCCCCTCGCCGGCGGCGAAGTCCAGCCCCAGGCCCATGGCGTCGGGCACGGTCAGGATGTCGGAAAACAGGATCGCCGCGTCCAGCGGGAAGCGCGCCAGCGGCTGCAGCGTGACTTCGGTGGCGTAGTCCGGGTTCGTAGCCAGACCCATGAACGAGCCGGCCCGCGCGCGCGTGGCGTTGTACTCCGGCAGGTAGCGGCCGGCCTGGCGCATCAGCCAGACCGGCGTGTACTCGGTGGGTTGGCGCGCCAGGGCCCGCAGGAAGACGTCGTTTTGAAGGGGAGGGGCGGACACGGCGACCTCGGGGGAAAACGCCGATTTTACCCGGCGCGGCCGCACCGTCGCACGGAAACGGGATTGTTACCCTGCGAATAACAATATGGCGGCCATCACCGCATATGGCAGCAATACCTTCGCGGCGACGCACGCCAGGTCGCCGGCGCGACGGCG
Organism: Pigmentiphaga soli; assembly: GCF_039541095.1. Classification (NCBI taxonomy): domain Bacteria; kingdom Pseudomonadati; phylum Pseudomonadota; class Betaproteobacteria; order Burkholderiales; family Alcaligenaceae; genus Pigmentiphaga; species Pigmentiphaga soli. The sequence continues at coordinate 179,495 of NZ_BAABFO010000010.1, read as the reverse complement.
CGCGGCGTGCGCGCGCGGTTCGCACCGCGGCGCCCTGATGGCAAGCGTGTTCATGATGGAAGTCCTCGTAGGCGCCATGCCTCAGTAAATTATAGGCAGCCATTGATGGCATGCCTTGAAGCGATTGTTTTATATTCATGAACTATGGACCGAATCACCCCCATCCGCGCTTTCCTGGCCGTGGCCGATAGCGGCAGCTTCACCGCCGCGGCCCGCCGCATGGGCGTGTCGCGCTCGGCCGTGACCGGCCATGTGCAGGAACTGGAAAAACATCTGGGCGTGCAATTGCTCAATCGCACCACGCGCCGCGTTTGGCTCACCCGCGAAGGCGAGCGCTACGCCGAGCGGGCCTCGCTGCTGCTGGACGGACTGGCAGCGCTCGACGCCGAGATGCAGACCCGCAGCGGCCGCACCGAAGGCAGCCTGCATGTGGAGATGTCGGAATCGGTGGCCAATGCGCGCGTCATTCCGCGGCTGCCCGAATTCGTCCGCAGCTATCCCGATATCGCGCTGCGCATCTCGCTCAACGAAGGCGTGGTCGACCCGACCGTGTCGGGCGCCGACGTCGGCCTGCGGGTCGGCCCGCCGCGCGATTCGTCGCTGCGCTTCCGGCTGCTCGGCCGCGGCAACTACATCATGGCCGCCAGCCCGGCCTACCTGGCGCTGCACGAAGCGCCCCGCCACCCCGACGAACTGCGGCGCCACCGCCTGATCGAGTTCTGGAATCCGGACAGCGGCCGGCCCTACGACTGGCAACTGAACAAAGGCAGGCAGGCCGTCACCATCGCCGCCAAGGGCGACCTGATCGTCGACAACACGCGCGCCGGGCTCACCTGCGCGCTGTCCGGGCTCGGCATCTACGAAGACCTGGACTTTCTGCTGGCGCAGCCGCTGGCCGAAAAGCGATTGAGCCAGGTGCTGCCCGACTGGCGGCGGCCCGGGCCGCCGATCGTCGCGCTGTTCACCTCGCGCCGCCCCACGCCGCCGCACGTGAAGGCCTTCGTCGACTTCCTGGCCGCGGTGTTCGGCGCGCCGCGCGGCTAGCCCGGCCGGCGAACCGGCCGGTCAATCGGGCCGGAACGCCTCGGCCGCGATGTCGTGCTTGCGCATGAGCTGCCAGAAGGCCCGCCGGTTCTTGCGCGCGGCGCGCGCCGCCTGCGAGATATTGCCTTGGTGCCGGCTCAGCAGCCCCGTCACGTAGTGGCGTTCGAACTCTGTCACGATGCGGGCCTTGGCCGAGCGGAAGGGTTCCACCTCGGCCGGCTCCGCCAGGACGGGCGCGGCGATGCAGGGCAGGCTGTCGGCGGCGGGCCGGCGGACGCGGCGCCGCGCCGGCACCGGGCGGCTAGGCGGCGCCGCCCATTGCTCGAGCCGGATTCGCAGTTCCTCCGCGCACACCGGCAGGCGCAGGAAGTCCACCATGCCCAGGCCGAGCAGGTCCTGCATGCCGGCGGCCGTCATGTCGCGCACCACGCCGATCAGGGGCGTTTCCACCGCGCCCTGGGCGGCGGCCAGCGCCATGCGGGTCCAGCCCAGCGTGGGCAGCGCGACCGGCAGCAGGCAGACGTCGTAGCGCTTGAGCGCGAGCGCCGCCCGGCGCAGCGCATCGGCCGGCGGCGCCACGGCGGCCAGGCCGGCGTGCCACGGCCCGCCGTCGGGCGCGATGCAATGCAGCCGCAGGCGGTCGCGCGCCGGCCGGCAGTCGTTCAAGAATGCTTCGATCCAGCCGGTATGTTCCGGCAGCATCACCACAGCGCAATCGATCGATTCCCTCATGACCCGTCTTTCCGTGTTCGTAGAGCGGCCAGACTAGGCCCTGCCGCCGCATGCTTCAATGCGCGGAAGACACAATCGGAAATCCACGTAGGCCAATAAGAATGGCCGGTGCGTGCAAACCCCGATGCCACCCCGGCCGGCGGGTCATACGATGACCCGCTGACAAGCCGATTATTTTTGGAAGGAATGGCAACTCGATGGCCCGCGTACTCCAGACCGTCAACCTGGCCGAGCAGCTCAGCACGCTGCTGGCCGACGAGATCAAAAGCGGCCGGCGCGCGCCCGGCAGCCAGTTGCCCACCGAGGAAACGCTGGCCGCCGAATCGCGCGTCAGCCGCACGGTGGTGCGCGAAGCAGTGGCGCGGCTGCGGGCCGACGGGCTGGTGGTGTCGCGCCAGGGCCTGGGCGTGTTCGTGGCGCCGACCTTCGGCGCCGTGCCGTTCCGGATCGCCGAAGTGGGCAACGACGCGGCCATCGGCGTGAAAGACGTCTACGAACTGCGCCTGGGCGTCGAGGCGCAGGCCGCCTCGTTCGCCGCGCAGAGAGCCTCGGCCACGCAACTGCGCGCCATCCGCGACGCGCTGCGCGCCGTCAACGCCGCCGCCCGCAACGGCCTCGACGGCGTGGAGGAAGACATCGCCTTCCACCGCGCGATCGGCCGCGCCGCCAACAATCCGCTGTTCGACAGATTCCTCAGCTTCCTGGAACTGCACATCCGCGAGCAGCTGGCCAACAGCCGTCGGCGCAGCACGCGCGCGGGACGCATCTTCGAGCTGGAAGACGAACACGACGCCATCTATCAGGCCATTGCCGCGCGGGATCCGGAGGCCGCGCGCAACGCTTCGCTGGCGCATCTGAACCGCGCGATCGGCCGCTGGGCCGACAGCGCCGGGGCGCCGGCGTGACGCGGCCGGCCTCGCATCGCTTGTTGCGGCGACGCAGCGAATGACCCGTTTCATGGAATGCGCGTCCGACGGCAGGCACGCGACTTGCGTGGCATGTCCAGTCTAGTTATCCGGATCAGCCATGCATCCCAGACATCGACGAATTCTTACCATTGGCGCCCTTGTCGTACTGATCGCCGTGGTCGTGTCGTTCGCGCCGTGGTAGAGGCTGCGCGCTACGCTCATGGCCTATCCTGGCGCATAAACGAATGGGGCGGCTCCTTGCGGAACCGCCTGGGGCTTGCATGCGGCGGCGCCGCCGGCGCCGGCAGCCGGCTAGTGCCGATTGCGCAGCTTGCGAATGGCGGCCAATTGCGCCGCCAGCATCGCCAGTTCGGCCTCGACCACCGCGATCTCGGTCTTGTCCGTGGCCTTGCTCAAGGCTTCCTCGGCGCTCTTGCGCGCAGCCTCGGCCTTGGTCTCGTCCAGTTCGGCGCTGCGGATGGCCGTGTCGGCCAGCACCGTGACGATGCCCGGCTGGACCTCGATCAGGCCGCCGGCGACGAAGATGTCTTCCTCTTCGCCGTTGTCGGCGCGCGAGATCCGCACCGTGCCCGGACGGATGCGCGAGATCAGCGGCGCGTGGCCGGGCAGGATGCCCAGCTCGCCCGCTTCGCCGGGCAGCGTGACGAAGGTCGCTTCGCCGGCGAAGATCGACGCTTCGGCGCTGACGACGTCAACATGAATGGTTGCCATGGGATCCCCTTACTGGAGCTTCTTGGCCTTCTCGAACGCTTCGTCGATCGTGCCGACCATGTAGAAGGCCTGTTCGGGCAGGGCGTCGCATTCGCCTTCGACGATCATCTTGAAGCCGCGGATGGTTTCCTTCAGCGGCACGTACTTGCCCGGCGCGCCGGTGAACACTTCGGCCACGTGGAAGGGCTGCGACAGGAAGCGCTGGATCTTGCGGGCGCGGCCCACGGCCAGCTTGTCTTCCGGCGACAGTTCGTCCATGCCCAGGATGGCGATGATGTCGCGCAGTTCCTTGTAGCGCTGCAGGGTCTGCTGCACGCCGCGGGCCACCTGGTAGTGCTCTTCGCCCACGACCTGCGGGTCGAGCTGGCGGCTGGTGGAGTCGAGCGGGTCGACGGCGGGGTAGATGCCCAGCGCCGCGATGTCGCGCGACAGCACCACGGTCGAGTCCAGGTGCAGGAAGGTGGTGGCCGGCGACGGGTCGGTCAGGTCATCGGCGGGCACGTACACAGCCTGGATCGACGTGATCGAGCCGGTCTTGGTGGACGTGATGCGTTCCTGCAGCTTGCCCATTTCCTCGGCCAGCGTGGGCTGGTAGCCCACCGCCGACGGCATCCGGCCCAGCAGCGCCGACACTTCGGTGCCGGCCAGCGTGTAGCGGTAGATGTTGTCGACGAAGAACAGGATGTCGCGGCCTTCGTCGCGGAACTTCTCGGCCATCGTCAGGCCCGACAGCGCCACGCGCAGGCGGTTGCCCGGGGGCTCGTTCATCTGGCCGAACACCATCGCGACCTTCGATTCGCCGATGTTCTCCAGGTTGATGACGCCGGCTTCCGCCATTTCATGGTAGAAGTCGTTGCCTTCGCGGGTGCGCTCGCCCACGCCGGCGAACACCGACAGGCCGCTGTGCTGCTTGGCGATGTTGTTGATCAGCTCGAGCATGTTCACGGTCTTGCCCACGCCGGCGCCGCCGAACAGGCCCACCTTGCCGCCCTTGGCGAACGGGCAGACCAGGTCGATCACCTTGATGCCGGTTTCCAGCAGTTCCACCGACGGCGACAGTTCGTCGAAGGCGGGGGCGTGCTGGTGGATGGCGCGGCGCTCGTCGGAAGCGATGGGGCCGGCTTCGTCGATCGGACGGCCCAGCACGTCCATGATGCGGCCCAGCGTGCCCTGGCCCACCGGCACCGAGATCGGCGCGCCGGTGGCGGCCACGGCCATGCCGCGGCGCAGGCCGTCGGACGAGCCCATGGCGATGGTGCGCACGACGCCGTCGCCGAGCTGCTGCTGCACTTCGAAGGTCAGGCCCTTCTCGGCGAACGACGTGCTGTCGTCGGCCAGGGTCAAGGCCTCGTAGACCTTGGGCATATGGTCGCGGGGGAACTGGATGTCCACCACGGCACCGATGCACTGAACGATGGTTCCGTTGCTCATATCGATTCCTCGATTGCTGATTTCCTGGGAGCCGCGCCTGGCCTCAGACGGCCGCGGCACCGCCCACGATTTCCGAAATTTCCTTGGTGATCGCCGCCTGGCGGGTCTTGTTGTAGACCAGTTGCAGGTCGCCGATGACCTTCTTGGCGTTGTCCGACGCGGCCTTCATCGCCACCATCCGCGCCGACTGCTCGGACGCCATGTTTTCGGCAACGGCCTGGTACACCAGCGCTTCGACGTAGCGCAGCAGCAGTTCGTCGATCACCGTCTTCGCGTCGGGCTCGTAGAGGTAGTCCCACGAGTAGGCCTTCTTCTCGGCTTCCGACTGCGCGAAGCGCTCGGCCGACAGCGGCAGCAGCTGTTCGATCACGGGCTCCTGCTTCATCGTGTTGATGAAGCGGTTGTAGGCGATGTAGACCACGTCGACCCGCCCCTCGGCGTAGGCGTCGAGCTGCACCTTGATGGCGCCGATCAGCCGCTCGAGATTGGGCGCGTCGCCCAGCTGCACCACCTGCGACACCACGTTCGAACCGAGCCGGGTCAGGAAACCCAGGCCCTTGTTGCCGATCGCGGTGGTCTGCAGCGCCACGTTCTGCGCGCCGTATTCCTTGACGCGGTTGAGCACCGAACGCAGCACGTTGGTGTTCAGCGCGCCGCACAGGCCCTTGTCGGTGGTGACCACGATCAGGCCGGCGGCCTTGACCTCGTCGCGCCGCTCCAGGTAGGGATGCGAGTACTCGGGGTTGGCCTGCGCCATGTGGGCGGCGATGTTGCGCACCTTGTCGGCGTACGGACGGGCCGCGCGCATCCGGTCCTGCGCCTTGCGCATCTTGGACGCGGCGACCATTTCCATCGCCTTGGTGATCTTGCGCGTGTTCTGCACGCTCTTGATCTTGGTACGGATTTCCTTGATTCCGGGCATCTATCTTCCCTTGTCGGTTCCCATGGCACTGCGTGCATCGCACGACTCGCCCCGGCCCAATCCAGGGCACCGCGGATCCGGCTCCGCCGGTCCGCCAGTGCCGCCCCCTTGAGGGGGCGCGCTAAGCGCGTAGGGGGTGGGTCCCATCCTTAGCCGTTCTTCTTGAAATCCTTGACGGCGTCGTGCAGCGCGGCCTCGTCGTCCTTCGACAGTTCCTTGGTGTCTTCGATGCGGCCGACCAGCGCCGCATACTTCGACTTCAGGTACTCCTTCAGGCCCTTCTCGAACGGCAGCACGTCCTTGACTTCGACGTCGTCCAGGTAGCCGTTGTTGGCGGCGAACAGCGACACGGCCAGTTCCCACACCTGCAGCGGCTGGTACTGCGGCTGCTTGAGCAGTTCCACCACGCGGCGGCCGCGTTCCAGCTGGCGGCGGGTGGAGTCGTCGAGGTCGGAGGCGAACTGCGCGAAGGCGGCCAGTTCTCGGTACTGGGCCAGGTCGGTACGGATGCCGCCGGCCAGCTTCTTGATGACCTTGGTCTGCGCCGCGCCGCCCACCCGCGACACCGAGATGCCGGCGTTGATGGCGGGCCGGATGCCGGCGTTGAACAGGTCGGACTCCAGGAAGATCTGGCCGTCGGTGATCGAGATCACGTTGGTCGGCACGAAGGCGGACACGTCGCCGGCCTGGGTTTCGATGATCGGCAGCGCCGTCAGCGAACCGGTCTTGCCCTTGATCTCGCCCTTGGTGAACTTCTCGACGTATTCCTCGTTCACGCGCGCGGCGCGCTCCAGCAGGCGCGAGTGCAGGTAGAACACGTCGCCCGGGTAGGCTTCGCGGCCCGGCGGGCGGCGCAGCAGCAGCGAGATCTGGCGGTAGGCCCAGGCCTGCTTGGTCAGGTCGTCGTAGATGATGAGGGCGTCTTCGCCGCGGTCGCGGAAGTATTCGCCCATCGTGCAGCCGGCGTAGGCGGCGATGTACTGCATCGCGGCCGAGTCGGAGGCGGTGGCCGCCACGACGATGGTGTACTCCAGCGCGCCGTGCTCTTCCAGCTTGCGCACCACGTTGTTGACGGTAGAGGCCTTCTGGCCGATCGCCACGTACACGCAGGTCAGGCCCTTGCCCTTCTGGCTGATGATGGTGTCGACGGCCACCGCGGTCTTGCCGGTCTGGCGGTCGCCGATGATCAGCTCGCGCTGGCCGCGGCCGACCGGCACCATGGCGTCGATCGCCTTCAGGCCGGTCTGCACCGGCTGCGATACCGACTTGCGCGCGATCACGCCCGGGGCGACCTTCTCGATCACGTCGGTGGCCTTGGCGTTGATCGGGCCCTTGCCGTCGATCGGCTCGCCCAGCGCGTTGACCACGCGGCCCTTCAGCTCGGGGCCGACCGGCACTTCGAGGATGCGGCCGGTGGTCTTGACCGTGTCGCCTTCGGAGATGTGGGCGTACTCGCCCAGGATCACCGCGCCGACCGAATCGCGCTCGAGGTTGAGCGCCAGGCCGAAGGTGTTGTTGGGGAATTCGAGCATTTCGCCCTGCATCACGTCGGACAGGCCGTGGATGCGGGTGATGCCGTCGGTCACGGAAACGACCGTGCCCTGCGTGCGGATGTCGGCGCTATTGCCCAGGCCCTGGATGCGGCTCTTGAGCAGTTCGCTGATCTCGGACGGATTGAGTTGCATGATTGACTCCTGGAATCCTGTATCGATGGGCCGCGGCCGGTCAGGCGACGAGCGCGTCGCGCATGCGGTCGAGCTGCGCGCGCACCGAGGTATCGAGCACCTGGTCGCCCACGGTCACGCGCACGCCGCCGATCAGCGATGCGTCGACGCGGACGCTGGGCCGGATCTTCACGCCGAACTTCTTTTCCAGGCCGGCCACCAGCTCGGCCACCTGGGCTTCGTCGAGCGGGAAGGCGCTGGCGATGTCGGCATCGGCCGCACCCTCGTGGCGGTTCTTCAGCTGCACGAACTGCGACGCGATCTCGGGCAGCAGCAACAGGCGACCGTTCTCGACCAGCAGGGTGATGAAATTGCGCGCCGGCCCGGACAGCGGCGACTTCAGCAGCGCGGTGAACAGTTCGATGCGCTGCGCGTTGTCGAGCTTGGGATCGGCGATGGCGCCGCGCACGTCGGGATGCGCTGCCGCCTGCGCCCATTCGGCGACCAGCTCGGCCCATGCGGCCAGGCCGGCGCCATCCGCGAGGGCGACGCCGAACAGCGCTTCAGCGTAGGGCCGGGCGATGGTGGACAGTTCAGCCATGTTGGCTCTCGATGCCTGATACTACGGTTGGCGAGATGATTCGCGAACGCGGAAGGCGCGCCGGCGGCGCGCCCCCGCGGGTGTTTACAGCTGTGCCTTCAGGCGGTCCAGCAGCTCGGCGTGGGCCTTGGCGTCGACTTCGCGCCGGAGGATTTCCTCGGCGCCCTTGACGGCCAGTTCGGCCACCGCGTCGCGCAGCGTTTCGCGCGCGCGCTGGGCTTCCTGCTGCGCATCCTGGCGGGCCTGCTCGATGATGCGGGCACGCTCGGCCTCGGCGTCCTTGCGGGCCTGTTCGATCAGCGCGGCGGCCTGCTTCTCGGCCTGGGCCAGGCGGGCCTGGTTGTCGGCGCGGGCGGCAGCCTCGATCTGGCCGACGCGGGCCTGCGCCTGCGCGAGGTCGGCCTTGCCTTTCTCGGCGGAGGCCAGGCCTTCGGCGATCTTCAGACGGCGCTCCTCGATGGACTTCATCAGCGGCGGCCACACGAACTTCATCGTGAACCACGCGAGAACGAAGAACACGAGCGTCTGGAAGACGAGAGTCGCGTTCAGATTCACGGTATTTCCCTCTTCGGTTGGAACATCATCCGCGGCGGCGCCGTGAAGCGGCCGGCCGCGGAGCGGTCATGGCGCGAAGGGCGGTTTCAGCCCGCGAACGGGTTCGCGAAGGCAAACAGCATGGCGATACCGACGCCGATCAGGAAGGCAGCGTCGATCAGGCCGGCCAGCAGGAACAGCTTGGTTTGCAGCGGGTTCATCAGCTCGGGCTGGCGAGCCGAGGCTTCGATGTACTTGCCGCCGACGATCGCGATGCCCAGGCAAGCGCCGATGGCACCCAGACCGATGATCAGACCGCAAGCGAGAGCGACGAGAGCGACGTTGGTCATGACAACTCCTTAAATGGATCAGAGACCGATTGAATCTAAGTTATGGGAATGGAACGACGGATACTGCAAACTCGCAGCCGCCCCGGCGCGAAGGCCGGCGCGGCGATTGCTCTTAGTGGCCCTCGTGGGCCTGGCCGACGTACACCAGCGTGAGCATCATGAAGATGAAGGCCTGGAGGACGACGATCAGGATGTGGAAGATGGCCCACACCGAACCTGCCAGCACGTGGCCGAGGCCGAACAGCACGCCGCCCACGCTGAAATGCACCCATGCGCCGCCCAGCAGGGCGATCAGCATGAATATCAGTTCGCCGGCGAACATGTTGCCGAACAGCCGCATTCCCAGCGATACCGTCTTGGCGGCATATTCGATGAGGTTGAGCAGCAGGTTGAACGGCGCCAGCACGATGGCGCCGATGCCGTGCGCGTGGAAGGGCGCGGTGAACAGTTCCTTGACGAAGCCCCCGGGCGTCTTGATCTTGATGCCGTAGTACAGCATCAGCAGCAGCACGCCGAACGACATGCCGATGGTGGCGTTCAGGTCGGCGGTGGGAACGATGCGGTGGTAGGGAATGACGTCGCCCAGGCCCAGACCTTCGAACACGAAGTGGGGCAGGTCGACCGGCAGCAGGTCGAGCGCGTTCATGAAGATGATCCACATGAACACCGTCAGCGCCAGCGGCGCGACGAAGCGGCGCGAGGTTTCGTTGTGAACGATGCTCTTGGCCTGCTCGTCGACCATCTCGACCAGGATCTCGACGAAGGCCTGCATCTTGCCCGGCACGCCGCTGACGGCCCGGCGCGCGCCCAGCCACATCAGGAAGCACACCAGCACGCCCATCGCGATGGACCAGAACAGGGTGTCGTAGTTGACGATGGAGAAGTCGGCAATGACGGTTTGCCGGTGTCCGGTGCTATTCAGGTGCCCGAGGTGGTGGACGATGTACTCTGAGGCGGTCGGCGCTGTGGTGGAAGCCATGTCGGGTTTTAGATCCTACGACCAGATTTTCAAAATGCTTTCGATGCCGGAGCGGGCGGTCCGCCATCTCCGGCTATAAATCCTTGGCGCCGAAAGCCAGTACCAGCCACTGGCTTTTGAGCGCGCACACCAGTCCGGCCAGGAACGCCGGCCAGACCAGGAACTCACGACCCAGTCTCGCAACGGCCACGATGAGCAGCCCGGCGATCAGGATCTTGAGCAACTGTCCCAAGAAAAACGTTGCGGGGGTTGCCCCATCCGGCTTGTGCACACTCAGAATCAGCCTGAATGCGAACAAGGCGTTGGGGAAGACATAGGCAGCCGCGCCCAACAGGGCCGACAACCCGGCGGCGCTCCCTGACACCGCGAAGGCCACCACTGCCACGGCAATGCTGACTGCGAACTGCACCACTATCGTCCGCAGCAGTCCCCGCATGGCCCGCTGCCGCAATAATGCCCGTTCGGTTTCCGTATAACGGACCGGTTCTACCGGTTCGTCGAAATACCCGTCTTGGGAGGAGCCGTCATTGCTCCAGGCACCGCGGTCCCACGCCTGGTTGCGCGCTGCGCGCGCCCGGCGGACTTCGCTCTCCATCCCCTCGTTAGGCATCGGCCCAGTAGCCCCCGGCCGCGTTCCGACAAACCCTAAAAGTATATCGAGTTTACCCCATGCGAGCAAACCACTATGGTGCGCAGGAAGCAACGCCGCACCATCCCGGGAGGTACCCACTTACGCCGCCGCGGGCAGCTTCTGCAGGTCGCGCGAGACGTCCTGCAGGTCGGCCGCCGACGGCGCCGTGCCGGCCGCCATCCAGCGCTTGATCACGCGGATGTCGCGGCCCGAGTTGATCGCGATCGCCGAGCGCACCCGGCCTTCGGCCAGGTAGAAGTAAACCTGCCGGCGCCCGTCGTAGCGGCGCACCACCGGCGCCACGCCTTCTGGCGGCAGGCCGAGGATCTGCAGGTTGACGTCGTACTGGTCGGACCAGAACCACGGGATGTCGTGGTATTCGTCGGCGCCGCCGAGCGCGGCCTTGGCCGCCACCACCGCCTGGTTCTGCGCGTTGGCCCACGATTCGAGCCGCAGCCGGCGGCCGGCGTGGCGGCTCGGATGATTGGCGACGTCGCCGGCGGCGAAGATGCGCGGGTCGCTGGTGCGGCCCTGGGCGTCGGTGACGATGCCGTTGTCCACCTCCAGCCCGCAGGCCTGCGCCAGCTCGGTGTGCGGCACCATGCCCACGCCCACCACCGCCACGTCGGCGTCGACCGCCGTGCCGTCGGCCAGCCGCGCGCGCACGCCGGCGCCGTGCGGCTCGAAATCGGCGCGGGCGCCGAGCCGCAGGTCGACGCCGTGGCCGCGGTGCAGGTCGGCCAGGAAAGCCGACATCTCCGGCGGCAGCGAACGCGCGCACAGCGCGGGCGCCATTTCGACCACCGTTACCGCCTTGCCGGCCTGGCGCGCGGTGGCGGCCACTTCCAGCCCGATCCAGCCGCCGCCCACCACCAGCAGGCTGCCGGCGCGCTGGAGCGCCTCGCCCAGCAGCGCGGCGTCTTCCAGCCGGCGCAGGTAGAAGGTATTGGGGCCTTCCGGCAGCGACGGCAGCTTGCGCGCCGAGCCGCCCGTGGTCAGGAACAGCGCGTCGTACTGCACGCTGCGGCCGCTGGCACAGCGCACGGCGCACCGCTCGCGGTCGATTTCCTGCGCCGTCTCGTCGAGCCAGAGCTCCACCTTGTCCTCGGCCAGCTTGTCGGCGGTGACGATGTAGGTGCTGTGCGGCTCGGCCTCGCCTTTGAGCACAGCCTTCGACAGCGGCGGCCGCTCGTAGGGCGGGTGCGACTCGTTGCCGATCATCACGATGCGGCCGGCGAATCCTTCGCTGCGCAATGTTAGCGCTATCCATCCACCGGCCTGGCCGGCCCCGACGATCACGAACGTCTGCATACGGTATCTCGCTTATGGTTCAAATGGTCCCGGCCCGCAGGGCCGGCACGGCGGCGGCCGGCAGCGCCCGCGGGGCGCCGGCCGCGGCGGCTTCAGCTTCCTTCCAGCACGTCGGCCAGTCCCTGCTTTTCCAGCAGCGCCGACAAATGGTCCCAGCCGTGGAAATCGATCACGATCTGCCCGCGGTCCTTGGCCCCGATCCGGAACACCACCTGGGTGCCCAGCCGGTCGGACAGCGCCTCTTCCAGCCGGGCCACGTCGCGCGACTTGGCCGCCGGCTTGCGGCCGCCCTTGAGCGTGAATTCCTGCTGGGTGCGGGCCACCAGCTTTTCGGCGTCGCGCACCGACAGCCGCTTGGCCACCACCTGGGTGGCGAGCTGGATCTGCGTGGCGGCGTCCACCGCCAGCAGCGCGCGGGCATGCCCCATGTCGAGATCGCCGGCCAGCAGCATGGTCTGCACCGGGCCGGCCAGGTTCAGCAGACGCAGCAAGTTGCTGGTGGCCGAGCGCGAGCGGCCGATGGCGCGCGCCGCCTGTTCGTGCGTCAGCCCGAATTCGTCGATCAGCCGGTGCACGCCCTGCGCTTCTTCCAGGGGGTTGAGATCTTCGCGCTGGATGTTCTCGATCAGCGCCATGACCGCGGCGTTCTCGTCGCTGACCTCGCGCACCAGCACCGGCACCTCGGTCAGGCCGGCCAGCTGGGCCGCGCGGAAGCGCCGTTCGCCGGCGATGATCTCGTAGCGGCCGCCGTCGACGGCGCGCACCAGGATCGGCTGCATCACGCCCTGGGCGCGGATCGAATCGGCCAGCTCGGCCAGCGCGCCTTCGTCCATGCGCGTGCGCGGCTGGTACTTGCCGGCCTGCAGCCGGGCCACCGGCAGCGTCGACGGCGCGGCCGGGTCTTCCTTGGGCGCGGGAGTACCCAGCGCGCCGACCGCCGGCATGTCGGCGCCCAGCAGGGCGTCGAGGCCGCGGCCCAGCCCCTTGGGTCTCTTGGCGGCGTTCTTGGGTGCTGTCTTGGGTTCCATGCTGGCTCCGCTCTCTTGCTTCCTGGCTCTCTGGCTTCGTGGGGCAGCGCGGGCCTGCGCCCGCCGCCGCGCCGCCATGTGGCTTTGCTATAGTTTTTTCACGCGTTCGATCAATTCGGCGCCGAAGGCCACGTAGGCCTGCGCGCCCTTCGAGGCGGGGTCGAACACCACGCCCGGCATGCCGTAGCTGGGCGCCTCCGCCAGCCGCACGTTGCGCGGGATGATGGCGGCGAACACCTTGTCGCCGAAATGGCTTTCCAGCTGCGCCGACACCTGCTGCTGCAGCGTCATGCGCGGGTCGAACATGACCCGCAGCAGGCCGATCACCCGCAGGTCGGGATTCAGGTTCGCATGCACGCGCTTGATCGTGTTGATCAGGTCCGACAGCCCTTCCAGCGCGAAATATTCGCACTGCATCGGGATGATGACGCCATGCGCCGCCGTCAGCCCGTTCAGCGTCAGCAGCGACAACGTGGGCGGGCAGTCGATGAGAATGAAATCGTAGCGCGGGGCCACCGCGGCAATCGCTTGCCTGAGCTGGCGTTCGCGGTCTTCCAGCTGGACCAGGTCGATCTCGGCGCCCGACAGCTCGCGGTTGGCGGGCAGCACGTCATAGCCGCCGGTTTCCGAGCGCACTGCGGCGTCGGCGATCTGGACGTCTCCGATCAGCACCTGGTACAGCGTGTTCGCCAGGTTCTGCTTGTCGATGCCGCTGCCCATGGTGGCGTTGCCCTGCGGATCGAGGTCGACCAGCAGCACCTGCTGCCCTTGCGCGGCCAGGCCGGCGGCCAGGTTCACCGCCGTGGTGGTCTTGCCCACGCCGCCTTTCTGGTTGGCCACGCAGAACACGCGGGCCGCGCGGCGGCCGGCGGCCGGCTGCGCCGCCGGCGCGCCGCCGCCAACCAGCGATTCGAGGCGGGCCCTGGCCTGCGAGGCCGATCCGGCGGTACTGGTTGGGAGAGACATTGACTCGTACTTCGTTCCGTTCAAGGTTGGCTGGCGCCGGCCTGCTCGGTGCGGCGCAGCGACGCGATGTCGAATCCCTGTTCGCCCAGCGCGGTGTAGATCGCCCGCTGGTCGTTGGGAGACAGCCACGGCGACCTGGACAGAACCCAAAGGTATTTGCGGCCCGGTTCGCTGACCACGGCATAACGGTAGTCGGGGCCCAGCTGCACCACCCAGTAAGGCGACCAGACCCAGGGCAGCCACGACAGCCACGATGGCGCGAAGCGCACTTCGAACTTGCCCGGCGCGCCGGCCGGCCGGGCCAGCCCCACGACCTGCTCGATATTGCCGTTGTCGCGCTCGCAGCGATTGACCACTTCAATCTTACCATTGTCAAGCGGCCGGTATTCCGCGGTCACATCGCGCAAGCAGGCCGACTGGAAACGGTTCGGATAGCGGGCGATCTCGTACCATTTGCCGGCGTAGCGGCCGGTGTCGAACGCTTCGACGGCGGTCAGCGCCGCCGGCGCGGCGCACAGGCGGCCCGCCAGCAGCAGGCCCAGACAGGCGAGCACCAGGCGAACGTGCATCAGCGAGTTTCTCCGGAAGTTTCGAGTCGAGTCATCCATACCAGGCAGCGGCGCGCCGACAGGCGCGGCACGTTCAGCGGGGTCACGCCTTCCACTTGCCACAAGCCCTGGTCCTTCAGCGCGGCGATTTCGTCGTCCGGGGTCTGGCCCTTCATCGCGGCCAGCACGCCGTCCGGCCGGACGTGGCGGCCGGCCAGCGCGGCGAAGTCGGGCAGCGAGGCAAAGGCGCGAGAGATGACGACGTCGCTCTCGGCCGGCGCCAGCGCCTCGACCCGGCCGTGCACGGCTTCCAGGTTGGGCAGTTTCAGCACCCCGGCCACGTGGCGCACGAAGGCGGCCTTTTTTTCGACCGCGTCGACGCACACCACCCGCCATTCCGGCCGTGCTACCGCCAGCACCACGCCAGGCAAGCCGCCGCCCGAACCGACGTCGAGCAGGCTGGCGGGCTGGCCCGCAAGCCGCTGCGCAAGCTCGGGCACCACGGCCAGGCTGTCGATTATATGATGCAAAAGCATCTGCCCAGGCTCGCGGATCGCGGTCAGGTTGTAGGTGCGGTTCCAGCGCAGCATCAGCGCCAGGAAGTTGAGCAGGCGGTCGACCTGGGTATCGGCCAGCGGCAGCCGCAGCGCGGCGCTGTCGGCGTCGAGCTGGGCGGCGAAAACGGCACCGTTGAACGGCGGCGCCGCGTCGTTGTGGGCGGACGTCTGCACGGTCACGCCGCCCGGTCGGTATCGAGCCCGGCCGGCGGCCGGCGGCCGGGGCGGCGCCGTTTCAGGTGGATCAGCAGCAGCGAAATGGCAGCCGGCGTGACGCCCGAGATGCGGGCGGCCTGGCCGACCGTTTGCGGCCGGTGGGTCTTGAGCTTCTGGCGGACTTCGAACGACAGGCTGCGGACGTCGTCGTAGTCGAGGTCGTCGGGAATGCGCTGGTTCTCGTGGTGGGCGTGCTTTTCCACTTCTTCCTGCTGGCGGGCGATATAACCGGCGTACTTGACCTGGATCTCGACCTGTTCGGCCACGGCCGGGTCGGCCACGCCGGGGCCGGCCAGCAGTTCGCTGCCGTCGCGCCGGGCCTGCATCAGCGCGCGGTAGCCCACGTTCGGGCGCTTGAGCAGGTCGAACAGCGAATATTCGCGTTCGATGCCCTTGCCGAGCAGCTCGGCGGCCGCCTCCGCCGGATAGATGCGGGGATTCACCCAGGTCGACTTCAGCCGTTCGATCTCGGCGGCGACTGCGTCGCGCTTGCGGTTGAAGGCGTCCCAGCGGGCGTCGTCCACCAGGCCCAGGCGGCGGCCGGTTTCCGTCAGCCGCCAGTCGGCATTGTCTTCGCGCAGGCTGAGCCGGTATTCGGCGCGCGAGGTGAACATCCGGTACGGTTCGGTCACGCCGCGGGTGATGAGGTCGTCGGCCAGCACGCCCAGATAGGCCTCGTCGCGCCGCGGCGTCCACGGCGCTTCGCCCTTGACGAGCAGCGCGGCGTTGATGCCGGCCAGCAGGCCCTGGGCCGCCGCTTCTTCGTAGCCGGTGGTGCCGTTGATCTGGCCGGCGAAGAACAGGCCCGCGATGGCGCGGGTCTCGAGCGAGGCCTTCAGGCCGCGCGGGTCGAAGTAGTCATATTCGATGGCATAGCCCGGGCGCAGGATATGCGCCTGTTCCAGGCCGGGCAGCGAATGGATAAGCTCCAGTTGCACGTCGAACGGCAGGCTGGTGGATACGCCGTTCGGGTAGAACTCGTTCGTGGTCAGCCCTTCGGGTTCCAGGAAGACCTGGTGCGAGGCCTTGTCGGCGAAGCGGTGGATCTTGTCTTCGATCGACGGACAGTAGCGCGGCCCTACCCCTTCGATCACGCCGGTGTACATCGGCGAACGGTCCAGGCCCGCGCGGATGATCTCGTGCGTGCGCGCGTTGGTGTGGGTGATCCAGCACGGCATCTGGCGAGGATGCATGGCCGGGTCGCCCAGGTAGGAGAACACCGGCACCGGATCCAGGTCGCCGGGTTGCTCTTCCAGCCGGCTGAAATCGATGGTGCGGCCGTCGATGCGCGGTGGCGTGCCGGTCTTCAGGCGACCCTGGCCGAGCTTGAGTTCCTGCAGCCGCCTGCCCAGGGAGATGGCCGGCGGATCGCCCGCGCGGCCGGCGGAATAATGCTCCAGCCCGACGTGGACCAGGCCGTTCAGGAAGGTGCCGGCCGTCAGCACCACGGCACGGGCGCGGAACTGCAGCCCGATCTGCGTGACAGCGCCCACCACGCGGTCGCCTTCCAGCATCAGGTCGTCCACGGCCTGCTGGAATAGCCACAGATTGGGCTGGTTCTCCAGCCGGTGGCGAATGGCCTTGCGGTACAGCACCCGGTCGGCCTGTGCGCGGGTGGCGCGGACGGCGGGCCCCTTCGAGGCATTCAAGATGCGGAACTGGATACCGGCTTCATCGGTGGCCAGGGCCATCGCGCCGCCCAGGGCATCGACCTCCTTCACCAGGTGACCTTTGCCGATGCCTCCAATCGAAGGATTGCAGGACATCTGCCCGAGCGTTTCGATGTTGTGCGTCAGCAGCAATGTCCGGCAGCCGGCGCGCGCCGAAGCCAGCGCCGCTTCCGTGCCGGCATGGCCGCCGCCTACGACGATCACATCGAATTCGGTTGGATACAACATGGTGAGGGTCCGTCAAGAGAAACCCAGCGCTTTTCACCTATGAAAAGGACAAGCAACGGGGAGAAGATTGATTATAGGTGCCGAGCGCTGCCTGAGGCGAGCATATGGGCGGAAAAGTCGCAGAGGGCTTGCCCGATGTTCCACGTGGAACAACATCTGAGGTCGCCTGGGAGATGTTCCACGTGAAACATGGTCAGCGTATCACTGGGGAAGCAGGACAGCATCGATAACGTGGATTACTCCGTTGTCCACCTCGACATCGGGTTCAAGAATGGGCACACCTTCGACCGACCATTCGCGTTTCTCTTTTTTAACCGACAGTTCAGGTCCGGCCAGCGTCTTGATGTGATCCTTGTTCTGTCCATTCTCAATGAGCACCTTGCCCTGCACGATATGCATGGCCATCACTTTGCGAGCCCAATCCTTGTCGTATTTCAGCCCTTCCCTCACCCTTGCCGGCATCTTGGCAAAGGCCTCGTCCGACGGTGCGAATACGGTGTATGGCCCTGTTTCGTTGAGCTGCTGTTCGAGTCCGACCTCTTTCAAGGTCTCCAGAAACGAACTGAGGGTACCTGCGGACTTGGCCGTATCGATGATGGTGGCGGAGTATGCCGAGGCGGACAAAGCCACCGACAACGCCGCACCGAACAGATATCTCGATAGCGAATTCATGCGCCCTCCTGGCAGTCGACATAGCGCCCTGGCCGAAGAAACGCTATGTCTGTTCATTCTCCTATATAAGGACGACTTCATCGATAGACCGATGTTCCACGTGAAACATCAAATTACCTTGCCAAAAAACAAAGGCCCCGCGTCCGAGGGGGAACGCGGGGCCTTTCAGCCAATAGCTGAAATGCCGTCAGGCGGCAAGCCGCTGATTCAGCTTGCGCTTGACTTCGGCCAGTTCCGCCGGCAGGCCATGATGAAGCAGCTTGAACAGCTCATCGTGAAGCTCCAGCTCTGCCTTCCACGCTTCCGGATCGATTGCAGTGATCTTCTCGAACTGCTGCGCGTTGAACGACAGGCCGTCCCACGACAGATCCTGGTAGCTGGGCGTCACGCCAAACACGTGTTCCACGCCGCCGGCCTTCCCTTCGATGCGTTCGAGCATCCACTTGAGCACGCGCATGTTCTCGCCGAAGCCGGGCCAGACGAATTTGCCGTTCTCGTCGGTACGGAACCAGTTCACGCAGAAGATGCGCGGCAGCGTGGCACCTGCGGCCTGCAGCTTGGCGCCGAGTTCCAGCCAGTGGCCGAAATAGTCGCTCATGTTGTAGCCGCAGAACGGCAGCATCGCGAAAGGATCGCGGCGCACCACGCCCTGCTGGCCGACCGCGGCGGCCGTCGTCTCGGAACCCATCGTCGCCGCCATGTAGACGCCCTCGACCCAGTTCCGGGCTTCGGTTACCAGCGGTACCGTGGTGGAACGCCGGCCGCCGAACACGAAGGCGTCGATCGCCACGCCCTCGGGGTTGTCCCAGTCGGGATCGATCGCGGGGTTCTGGTCGGCCGCCACCGTGAAGCGTGAGTTCGGATGCGCCGCCTTGCGGCCGGTCTTGCCGATTTCCGGCGTCCAGTCCTTGCCCTGCCAGTCGATGCAGTGTGCCGGCGGCTCGCCCAGGCCTTCCCACCAGACGTCGCCGTCATCGGTCAGCGCCACGTTGGTGAAGATGACGTTCTTGCGTAGCGTCGCCATGCAGTTGAAGTTGGTCTTCTCGTTGGTGCCGGGCGCCACGCCGAAATAGCCGGCTTCCGGGTTGATGGCGCGTAGCCGGCCCTGGGCGTCCGGCTTGATCCAGGCGATGTCGTCGCCGATGGTGGACACTTTCCAGCCAGGCAGCGAGGCCGGCGGAATGAGCATCGCGAAATTCGTCTTGCCGCAGGCCGACGGGAACGCCGCGCCCACGTGCATTTTGCGGCCCTCGGGCGAAGTCACGCTCAGGATCAGCATGTGCTCGGCCAGCCAGCCCTCGTCCTTGCCCATCTTGGACGCGATCCGCAGCGCCAGGCACTTCTTGCCCAGCAGGGCATTGCCGCCGTAGCCGGAGCCGAACGACCAGATCTCGCGCGTTTCCGGATAGTGGACGATGTACTTGGTATCGTTGCAGGGCCAGGCCACGTCGGCCTCGCCAGCCTCCAGCGGCTTGCCTACCGAGTGCACGCACGGCACGAATTCGCCATCGGCGCCCAGCACGTCGTACACCTTGCGGCCCATGCGGGTCATGATCCGCATATTGACCACCACGTACGGGGAGTCCGACAACTCGATGCCGATGTGGGCGATGGGCGAACCCAGCGGACCCATCGAGAACGGCACGACATATAGGGTCCGACCCCTCATGCAGCCACTAAACAAGCCGTTGAGGGTATTGCGCATCTCGACCGGATCGACCCAGTTGTTGGTCGGGCCGGCGTCGGCCTGTTTTTCGGAGCAGATGAAGGTACGGTCCTCCACGCGCGCCACGTCGCTGGGATCCGACCACGCCAGGTAGGAGTTCGGCCGCTTCTCGGGGTTCAGTCGCTGCAGCGTGCCCGCTTCGACCATCTGCGCGCACAGGCGGTCGTATTCTTCCTGCGAGCCATCGCACCATTCGATGCGATCGGGCTGCGTCAGCGCGGCGATCTCGGCGACCCACGACTTGAGCTTTTCGTGACGCACCCAGGCAGGCGCGTTCAATGGCGGTAGAGATGTTCGGGGAATTGCATTCATGAAAAGTCTCCCGGCGCTGATAACGCCTGATATGTGAACTCTTTGAGCGGCAGCCGGCTCGAAATGGGCCTAATATACTCCACCGACCCATGGGGACCGCTACGACTAGCAAGGGATGGTTACAGCAGTCCCTCACCGGCCAAGCCCCTGCCGACGGCTCTCAATCCTCCAAATTCCGGACTTTTTTCCATGCGAATAACGATCCTGGACGATTACCAAGACGTCGTGCGCAAGCTCGACTGCTTCGCCTTGCTGGACGGGCATGAAGTCAAGGTCTACAACAATACGGTCAAAGGCGTAGGCCAACTGGCTGTCCGCCTGCGCGACACGGAAGCGCTGGTATTGATACGCGAACGCACCGCCGTCGGCCGCGCGTTGCTCGACAAGCTCCCCCAGTTAAGGCTCATCGCGCAAACCGGCCGCGCCGGCAACCACGTCGACATCCAGGCTTGCACCGAACGCGGCATCGCCGTCGCCCAGGGGGTCGGCTCCCCCGTCGCGCCGGCCGAGCTCACCTGGGCGCTGACCATGGCGGCCATGCGCCGCCTGCCGCAATACATCGCCAACCTCAAGCAGGGCGCCTGGCAGCAATCCGGCATGAAAGCCTCGACCATGCCGCCCAATTTCGGGCTCGGACGCACGCTGCACGGCCGTACGCTCGGCATCTATGGCTACGGCAAGATCGGCAAGCTGGTGGCCGACTACGGCCGCGCTTTCGGCATGAAAGTGGTGGTCTGGGGCAGGGAATCGACGCTGGAGCGCGCGCGCGCCGCCGGCCTGGAAACGGCGCCAAGCAAGGAAGCGCTGTTCGAGACGAGCGACGTGCTGGCGCTGCTGCTGAAATTGACGGACGAAACCCGCGGCATCGTCAGCCAGCAGGATCTGCTGCGCATGAAACCCGACGCGCTATTGGTGAATACCTCGCGCGCCGAACTGATCGAGCCTGACGCGCTGGTGCATGCGCTCAACCGTGGACGGCCCGGGATGGCCGCGATCGACGTGTTCGAATCGGAACCGATACTGCAGGGACACCCGCTGCTGCGGATGGAGAACGTTATCTGCACCCCGCATATCGGCTTCGTGGAAAGCGACAGCTATGAACTGTATTTCAGGACGGCGTTCGAGAACGTCGTCGCCTGGGCCGATGGACAGCCCAGCAATATCGTCAACCCCGAGGCGTTGACTCGAAGGAGGGGTTGAGGCTCACCGGTTGAGGCCACCCCTACGCGCTTCGCGCGCGCCTCAAGGGGCAGCACTGGCGGACCGGCGAAGCCGGATCCGCGGTGCTCTGGATAGGGTGGCGGCTGGCGCGGGTGGAATTGCGCGGGCCGCGAAGATTTCGAAGCGCTTTTTACAGCGGCTTGATGTCGGCTGCCTGGGGGCCCTTGGGGCCGTCCTTCACTTCGAATTCCACTTCCTGGCCTTCGGTCAGGCTACGGTAGCCGCGGCCCGAGATGGCGGAAAAGTGAGCGAAAACGTCCGGACCTCCGGCATCCGGCGTGATGAAGCCGTAGCCCTTGTCGGCGTTGAACCATTTGACCTTGCCCTTTTGTGCCATGTGCGGCGTCCTTTAAATATGAACAGTGCAATGGAACCAAGAACGCCGACACGAACTGATATGCGGTACTACCGGGCATCCGCAAATGGCAGACCGGACTTGCGTGCTGCTTGAATTCAACTGCGAAACGCAGCATACCCGGCCGATCTGGACGAATCAATAACATTTAGCGGGGCTACGGCAAAAGATTCGTTGCCGCATCGATACAGGGCTTCGCGCCCCCTCGCATGCCCAGGACCGGGCACCCGCAACGCCCCATCCAGTGCGGGAAAACGCTTAGCAAACGGCGCTACGAAAAGCCTGCCCGACTGCGGTGCGAGAATCACGGAAACCCGGGCTCCCGGCCCGGCCATCCGGAATCCGAACCCGCCATGTTCAACTCGAAACTGCCCGGCGTGGGCACCACCATCTTCACCACCATGAGCCGCCTGGCGGCCGAGCTGCAGGCCATCAATCTCGGCCAGGGCTACCCCGACTTCGACCCCGACCCGGTGCTGCTGCAACGGGTTGCCCGGGCGCTCGGGAACGGCCACCACCAATATGCCCCGATGGCCGGGATCGAGACGCTGCGCAGGGCCATCGCCGCCAAGACCGCCGAGTGCTACGGCGCGCGCTACGACGCGGACACCGAAGTCACCGTCACCAGCGGCGCGACCCAGGCCCTGATGACCGCGGTGCTGGCGGCCGTGGGCCCGGGCGACGAGGCAATCGTGCTCGAGCCTGTCTACGACTCCTACGTGCCGGCGATCCGGCTGGCCGGCGGCATCCCCGTCGCGGTGCCGCTGCGGCCGCCGCGGGCCGGCGACCCGCGCTACCGTCCCGACTGGGGCCGCGTGCGCGCCGCCATCACGCCCCATACGCGGCTGCTGATGATCAACTTCCCTCACAACCCTACCGGCACCGTGCTGCAGGACGACGACCTCGACGAACTCGAACGCATCGTCGAGCAGACCGGCATCCTGCTGGTGTCCGACGAAGTCTACGAGCACATGGTCTATGACGGCGTCCGCCATGCGTCCGTCGCGCGGCGGCCCGCGCTGGCGGCCCGGGCTTTTCTGGTTTCGTCGTTCGGCAAGACCTACCATGCCACCGGATGGAAGATCGGCTACTGCTGCGCGCCGGCGGCGCTGACCGCGGAGTTCCGGAAGATCCACCAGTTCATGGTGTTCTCGGTGTCGACGCCGATGCAGCACGCGCTGGCCGAACACCTGGCCGACCCGGCGCCCTATCTGCAACTGCCCGCCTTCTATGCCGCCAAGCGGGATCGCCTGGCCGCCGGCCTGCGGCGAAGCCGCTTCCGGCCGCTGCCCTGCCCGGGCACCTATTTCATGCTGGCCGACTACAGCGCCATCTCGGACCTGCCCGAAATCGATTTCGTCCGGTGGCTGGCGGTCGAGCACCGCGTGGCGGCCATCCCTGTAGCGGCCTTCCATGGAGATCCGGACGCGCCGGCGTCCAACCGGCAATTGGTCCGGTTCTGCTTCGCCAAGCGCGACGAAACGCTGGACGATGCGCTGGAGCGAATGCGGGCCGTCTAGGCATTCGCGCAGGCCTGGATCGTGGACGGCAGCTTCGGCTGCCGTTTTTTCATGGTGGCGATGCGGCGATCTGCGGTCGCCTCGTAGCAAAGGTTGTTCTATCTCCTGTCATCTATGCTGATAGTGATAGCTAATAGGTGCCTGTGGATAACTTTTCAGAACCATAAAATTCTTTTATCTTCAAGCACTTGAAGCCGAAATTCCGGTGTGGATAACTTGCGTGTAGCGGAGTACGCGTTTCTGGACAACTTTCGCGACTTCCGCCGATAGCCGAGTTGTCCAGAAACCCTGAACAGCTTTTGCACATCCACTCTTGCTAGAGCTTATCCACAGGCTCGGCCCGCGCGGACGGCAATGAACTGCCTGATCTGTGTCAAGCCGCCACGCGCGCCTCCGTTTACGCTCATATCGAGACGAAAGGCGGCGGATGCCGGCGGCGCGGGGTCGCGGGCCCGGCCGCGGGGGCTGCACATGGGCAAGCGCATCGCAGTGATCGTGGGTCACCCGGATCCCGACGACAATCGTTACGGCCGCGTCCTGGCGCGGACATACGCCGAGGCGGCGCGGCGGGCCGGCCACGAGGCGAGGGAAATCGACGTCGGCCGGCTGGACTTTCCGCTGCTGCGCACCCGCGCAGAATGGAACGCGCCCGGCGCCCTGCCCGATTCGCTGCGCGCCGCGCAGCAGGACATCGGCTGGGCCGACCACCTGGCGATCTTCTTCCCGCTCTGGATGGGCACGGTACCGGCGCTGCTCAAGGGCTTCTTCGAGCAGGTGCTGCGGCCCGGCTTCGCGATCGCGGCCACCGACGACGATGCCCGCTACCACCGGCTGCTGGCCGGCAAATCGGCCCGGGTAGTCGTGACGATGGGCATGGCTGCGCCGATCTACCGCTGGTATTTCGGCGCCGGCGGGGTGCGCGGGCTGGAACGCAACATCCTGGCGTTCTGCGGCATCGCGCCGATCCGGACCACGATGATCGGCATGATCGCGAACCGCAATGACTCGGCCCGCAAACGCGCGCTCGACCGGATCCGGCGCTACGGCACAGAGGGGCGCTGAGCCGGCCGCGTCTATGTCTATGCTGGCGAACCGTGTACCATCCACATAAAAATCCGCAGCCCGAACTGCGTAGCTTCAAGGTTTCCGGGGGGAAACCGGCCCTCGGTCGGCCCGCCGGGCGGCATGCGGCGCCACGCCGCCTGCCGGAACTAGCTGGACGAAACGCAAGGAGACCCCCTTCATGAAGTCGACCCACACCCGCCCCGGCATCGATGCCCGCCGCCGTACCCTTCTGACCGCATCGCTGGCCGGCGCCGCCGCGTCGCTGGCCGGGATGCCGGCATTCGCGCAGCAGAAGTTCATCAATATCCTGACCGGCGGGCAGAGCGGCGTGTACTACCCACTGGGCGTGGCGCTGGGCCAGATCTATTCGAAGGCGATTCCCGGCGTGCGCACCAGCGTGCAGGCCACCAAGGCATCGGCCGAGAACCTGAACCTGCTGCAATCGGGCCGCGGCGAAATCGCCTTCACGCTGGCCGATTCGCTGTCCGATGCCTGGAACGGCTCGGAAGAAGCCGGGTTCAAGAACCCGCTCAAGAAGCTGCGGGTCATCGCCGGCATCTATCCCAATTACATCCAGATCGTCGCCAGCGAAGAATCCGGCATCAAGACGCTGGCCGACCTGAAAGGCAAGCGGATTTCGGTGGGCGCCCCGCGCTCCGGCACCGAACTCAACGCCCGCGCGGTGGTGCGCGCCGCGGGCCTGACCTACAAGGATTTCAGCAAGGTCGAATACCTGCCATTCGGCGAGTCCGTGGAATTGATGAAGAACCGCCAGCTCGACGTCACGCTGCAATCGGCGGGCCTGGGCGTCGCGTCGATCCGCGACCTGGCCACCAGCCTCAAGATCGTCGTCGTGGCGGTCCCGGCCGATGTCGTGGCCAAGATCGGCGATGCGGCTTACCAGCCCACCACCATCCCCGCCAATACCTACCCGGGCCAGACCGCCGACGTACCCGGGATCGCGATCAAGAACTTCCTGGTCACGCATGACGGCGTGTCCGACGACATCGCCTATGCGATGACCAAAGGCCTGTTCGAGCACCTCGACCAGATGGTCGCCGCGCATTCCGCGGCCAAGGCCATCAAACGCGAGGAGGCGACCAGCGGCAGCGCCGTGCCGCTGCATCCAGGCGCGCAGAAGTACTACAAAGAAGTCGGCCTGCTGAAGTAACGCGTCCGGATCGCCAGACACCATGAACGATACCGCCGCCACCGCCCGCCCGGCCGCGCCGGGCGAGCCGGAACCCACCGCGCTCACCGGCGCGCTGTTCTTCATCGCCATCGCGTTCTCCACCTTCCAGATCGTCACGGCGGCGTTCAGCCCGCTGTCGAGCACGGTCGTGCGGGCGGTGCACGTCGGGTTCCTGCTGCTGATGGTCTTCGTCCTCCACCCGCCGTTGCGGCGTGCCTGGCTGGGCTGGGTCGTCGGCGCGGTGGCGTTCGCCACCGGCCTGTACCAGTGGTACTTCGAAGGCGACCTCATCCAGCGGGCGGGGGAAGTCACCCAGCTCGACATGGTGGTCGGCGTGGTGCTGGTGGTGCTGGTGTTCGACGCCACGCGCCGCGCAATGGGCATCGCGCTGCCCATCGTGTGCGCGCTGTTCCTGGCCTATGCGCTGTTCGGCCAGTACCTGCCTGGCGAGCTGGCGCATCGCGGCTACGGGTTCGACCAGGTGGTCGGCCAGCTCGGTTTCGGCACCGAGGGCATCTATGGCACGCCGATCTACGTGTCCTCGTCGTACATCTTCCTGTTCATCCTGTTCGGCGCCTTCCTCGAGCACGCCGGCATGATCCAGCTTTTCACCGACTTCGCGCTGGGCCTGTTCGGGCACCGGCGCGGCGGGCCGGCCAAGGTGGCGGTGTTCTCGTCGGGGCTGATGGGGACCATCAACGGCTCGGGCGTGGCCAACGTCGTCACCACCGGCCAGTTCACGATTCCGCTGATGAAGCGCTTCGGCTACGAGGCCAGCTTCGCTGGCGGGGTGGAAGCCACGGCCAGCATGGGCGGGCAGATCATGCCGCCGGTGATGGGCGCGGTCGCCTTCATCATGGCCGAAACCATCAACGTGCCGTACGTGGAGATCTGCAAGGCGGCGCTGATACCGGCCATTCTCTACTTCTTCACTGCCTACGTGATGGTGCACCTGGAGGCGGGCCGGTCCGGGCTGCACGGCATGGCCAAGGAAGACTGCCCCAATCCGTGGCGCGCCGTGCGCGAACGCTGGTACCTGCTGCTGCCGCTGATCGCGCTGGTGTGGCTGCTGTTCTCGGGCTACACGCCGCTGTTTTCGGGCACGGTCGGCCTGGCGCTGACGGTCGTGCTGATATTCGGCGCGGGCGTGGCGCTGCGCTTCAACGCGTTCGGCTGGCGCGTCGTGTTCTGGATCGTGATCGCGCTGGCGTGCTCGGCCTTTCTCAAGTTCGGCATCGGCGCCGTGGTGGCGCTGATCGCGGTGCTGGGCGTCATCCTCTACCTGCGCGACGGCGGCAGAGCCATCCTGCGCACCGCGCTGATGGCGCTGGCCGACGGCGCGCGGCATGCGCTGCCGGTGGGCATCGCCTGCGCGCTGGTGGGCGTGATCATCGGCACGCTCACGCTTACCGGCGCGGCCACCACGTTCGCGGGCTACATCATCAGCATCGGCGAGAACAGCCTGCTGCTCAGCCTGATACTGACCATGCTGGTGTGCCTGGTGCTGGGCATGGGGATCCCGACCATCCCGAACTACATCATCACCAGCTCGCTGGCGGCGCCGGCCTTGCTCGCCCTGGGCGTGCCGCTGATCGTTTCGCACATGTTCGTCTTCTACTTCGGCATCATGGCCGACCTGACCCCGCCGGTGGCGCTGGCCGCGTTCGCGGCGTCGCCGATCGCCCGCGCCTCGGGCATGAAGATCGGCGTGCAGGCGATGCGGATCGCGATCGCAGGCTTCCTGATCCCGTACATGGCGGTGTACAGCCCGGCCCTGATGCTGGAGGCGGGCACGCTGGCCGACACGGCCTACGTGGTCGTCAAGGCGATCGTCGCGGTGATCCTGTGGGGCGGCACGGCCATCGGCTACTGGCGCGGGCCGCTGAACCTGTTCGAGCGGGCCTGGGCCTTCGTGGCCGCGTGCCTGCTGGTGGCCGCCGTGCCGCTGACCGATGGCGTGGGTTTCGCGATGGCGCTGATGCTGGCGGTCTGGCACCACTACCGCACACGCAAGCCCGCCGCGGCCGCCGGCGCCGTTTCCGCGTGAAGATGAGCCCACCCCTGCGCGCACGGTGGAGCGACTGACATGCTGGTTGCCGCGCTGTGCCTGGCGGCGGGCGGCTTCCACGTCGCGCTGCCGGGCGATACGTTCACGCTGTCTTGGCGCCATTCGATCGAAAAGATCGAGTGGCGCGAGTCGTATCGCGTTGCCGGCAATCGTCTGCTGATTACCGATGCCGCCGTCCTGGGCTCGGGCGCCGGCATGGATCCGCCGCCCGATGCCCGGTTCGAGGGCGGGGCCTGGCACTATCGGCCCGCGCAGCCCTGGCGGGATTCCCTCACGCTGTCGCGATCCGAATTCGCCGGCGACTACCAGCTTTGCATAGGCGGCCGCTGCGCGCCGCTCGAAACGTGGATGGCGGGCGCGCAGCGCGACATTCCCGCGGTGGTGACCGCATGCCGCGCTTCCCCTCCCTGAGATACATGCCGCCTTGACGGGCGCCGGAGCATGAACCATGGAACAGCACGTCGGCCACGACCATCATCATGACCATGGGTCGCACGCCCACTCTTCCGGCCACGTCCACGGCGCTCCGGCCGGCGCTGGGGCGCCGCCGGCCCCAGGCACGATCTACACCTGCCCCATGCATCCCGAGATCCGGCAGGACCATTCCGGCAATTGCCCCAAGTGCGGCATGGCGCTGGAGCCGCTGCTGCCGGCGGCGGACGACGACGACAACCCCGAACTGCGCGACTTCTCCCGCCGCTTCTGGTGGACGCTGCCGCTGTCGCTCGCGGTGCTGGTGCTGGCGATGGCCGGCCATCGGCTGCACTGGATGGACATGCGGGTACAGAGCTGGGTCGAGCTGGCGCTGTCGCTGCCGGTGGTGTTGTGGGCCGGGCTGCCGTTCTTCCGGCGCGCGTGGGAGTCGGTGGTCCATCGCAGCCCGAACATGTGGACGCTGATCGGGCTGGGCACCGGCGCCGCCTTCGTCTACAGCGTGGCGGCCACCGTGGCGCCCGGCATGTTTCCCGATTCCTTCGTTTCGATGGGGCGGGTGGGCGTCTATTTCGAGGCCGCCGCGGTCATCATCTCGCTCACGCTGCTGGGCCAGCTGCTGGAATTGAAGGCGCGTTCGCAGACCTCGGCCGCCATCCGCTCGCTGCTGGGCCTGGCGCCCAAGACCGCGCGCCGGGTGCGCGAGAACGGCGCGGAGGAAGACATCCCGCTGGCCCACGTGCACGTGGGCGACCGGCTGCGCGTGCGCCCGGGTGAAAAGATCCCGGTCGACGGCGTGGTGCTCGAAGGCGGCAGCGCCGTCGACGAATCGATGCTGACCGGCGAGCCGGTGCCGGTGGAAAAGCGTTCCGGCGATCGCCTGATCGGCGCCACGCTCAACACCAGCGGCGCGCTGCTGATGCGATCCGAGCGCGTGGGATCGGACACCGTGCTGGCGCAGATCGTGCAGATGGTGGCGCAGGCCCAGCGCTCGCGGGCGCCGCTGCAGCGCATGGCCGACACCGTGGCCGGCTGGTTCGTGATGGCGGTGATCGCGGCCGCCGTGCTGGCCTTGCTGGCATGGGGCCTGTTCGGCCCCCAGCCCAGCTGGGTCTACGGGCTGATCAATGCCGTGTCGGTGCTGATCATCGCGTGCCCGTGCGCGCTGGGGCTGGCCACGCCGATGTCGATCATGGTGGCCACCGGCCGCGGCGCCACCCAGGGCGTGCTGTTCCGCGACGCGGCCGCCATCGAGAACCTGCGGCGCGTCGACACCGTGGTGGTCGACAAGACCGGCACCCTGACCGAAGGCCGGCCCGCGTTCGATCGCGCCGTGCCGGCCGAGGGCTTCGGCGCCGACGAGGTGCTGCGGCTGGCGGCCAGCCTGGACCAGGGCAGCGAACATCCGCTGGCCGATGCGATCGTGAAGGCGGCGCGCGACCGCGGGCTGGCGCTGGAGGCGGCGGACGATTTCGAATCGGCCACCGGCATCGGCGTGCGCGGCACGGTCGGCGGGCGGCGGCTGGCGCTGGGCAACACCGTGCTGCTGGAGCAGGAGGGCGCCAAGGCGGATCCGCTGTTGCCGCAGGCCGAGCCGTTGCGGGCCGAAGGCGCCAGCGTGGTCTACCTGGCCGTGGACGGCCGCCTGGCGGGGCTGCTGGCCGTGACCGACCCGGTCAAGGCCGGCACCGAAGAGGCGTTGCGGGCACTGCATGCGGCCGGCCTGCGCATCGTGATGGCGACCGGCGACGGCCTGACCACCGCCAAGGCGGTGGCCGCGAGGCTGGGCATCGACGAGGTGCACGGCGAAGTCCGCCCGGCCGACAAGCTGGCGCTGGTCGAGCGCCTGCAGGGCGAGGGCCGCGTGGTGGCGATGGCCGGCGACGGCATCAACGACGCGCCCGCGCTGGCCCGCGCCGACATCGGCATTGCGATGGGCACCGGCACCGACGTGGCGATGAACAGCGCGCAGGTCACGCTGGTCAAGGGCGACCTGCGCGGCATCGCCGTGGCCCGCGCGCTGTCGCAGGCGGCGGTCGGCAACATGCGGCAGAACCTGATGTTCGCGCTGGTCTACAACGCGCTGGGGGTGCCGCTGGCGGCAGGCGTGCTGTATCCGTTCACCGGATTGCTGCTGTCGCCGATGATCGCGGCGCTGGCGATGAGCCTGAGTTCGGTGTCGGTGGTGGGCAATGCGCTGCGGCTGCGCAGGCAGGCGTTGCTGCCCTGATCGTTTTCCCCGGGGAGTTTCCTCACGCTTCGTGAACTTAAATGGTTTGTTGCCCTGCGCGCTACTCGCTGTCGGGTACCGGCGCGCCGGGCCGCCCGGCCGTCCACTGTTCGATCGATTGCTCCGTATCGCGGCCCTCGCGCCTGAGCCAGTCCCAGAAGCTTTCCATGACCGCGTTGGTACGGGGCGTGTTGGCGAAGTATTGCCGCTGCCGCGCGGCAAGCAGGCCGAACGGCGTGCACAGGCGGCCGGCGATGATGTCGTCGATGGCCAGGAACAGCGGGACCAGCACCACCCCGAGCCCGCCGACGGCAGCCTGCAGCGCGAAGAACATCTGTTCGAACTTCAGCGAACTGCGCGGCCGCAGCCTTGGCAGCCCGACCGCGGCCAGCCAGTCCGGCCACGAATAGGGCTCGGTGGCGTAGCTCAGCAGCGCGTGATGGGCCAGCCCGGCCGGTTCGGTCAAGCCATTGGTCTCGACCAGGTCGACATGGCAAACCGGCACGATCAGCTCGGTCATGAACGGGCGCGATACGCAGCCCGACAGCGGCTCGTGGGCGCCTGCGATGGCGATGTCGTACTTGCCCTCGTCGAAATTCACCGGCGCCAGCGAGGTCGTCAGCAATACTTCGACGTCCGGCCGCTTGAGCTGGAAGCCCGGCAGCCGCGGGATCAGCCAGCGCATGGCGAAGGTGGGCGGGGCGTTGACGCGCAGCACGGCCGGCGCGGCGCGGTCTTTCAGCTGCATCGATACCAGCGCCAGCTGGTTCAGCATCGGCGTGAGCTCGGCCAGGTATTCGCGGCCGGCGTCGGTCAGCGCCAGTTGCGCCGCGGTGCGGCGGAACAGCGGCACGCCCAGCCAGGCCTCGAGCGACGCCACCTGGCGGCTGACGGCGCCGTGGGTCACGCCCAGTTCGGCCGCCGCCTTGGTGAAGCTGACGTGGCGGCCGGCCGCCTCGAAGGCGCGCAGGGCGTTCAATGGAGGGAGTTTTCTCGCCATGGGAAACGGTGGTGTGGCCCGGTAAGAACAATGTAAGTCAAGGCTCTCGTGAGATTCTCTCACGCACCTCCGAGGTTTACTCGATTGCGCGATTCGCCCGCCGACGGGAAACTTACCGGTTGATCGTCAATTCCAGGCACCGCCGGTGCCGACCGCATCGATACCACCATGAGCCAGATGACCCGCCACATTTTCCGGCTGCCGCATTCCGACTGCGAAGCCGCCATCCACGTCCAGGGCCCGGAATCCGGGCCGCCCGTTTTCATGGCGCATGCCATCCTCACGTCGTCGATGATGTGGGACAGCCAGGCCGCGCTGCTGGCCGCGCGCGGCTACCGCGTGCTGCGCGCCGACACGCGCGGGCACGGCGCATCGCAGGCGCCCGCCGCGCCGTACGCGATGGACGACCTGGTCGACGACATCGTCGACCTGCTCGACGCGCTGGCGATCGAGCGCGCGCACTACGTGGGGCTGTCGCTGGGCGGCATGGCCGGCTTCGGCCTGGGCATCCGGCACCCCGAGCGCGTGCTGAGCCTGTGCCTGTGCGACGCCCGCGCCGACGCCCCGGCCGATTTCGCCGCGCCGTGGGACGACCGGATCGCGCTGGCGCAGCGGCAGGGCTGCGCGGCGCTGGCCGACCCGACCATCGAGCGCTGGTTCGGCAAGGCCTTCGTCGACGCCCATCCCGACATCGCCGCGCGATTCCGGCAGGCGGCCGGCGCCACCGCCATCGACGGGCTGGTGGGCTGCGCGCGCGCGATCCAGGGCCTGGACTACCGCGCCGGCGTGGGGGGCATCGCGGCGCCGGTCACGATGATCGTTGGCGCCAACGATGCGGCGCTGCCACAGGCCATGAAAGACCTGCAGGGCGAAATACCGGGTGCCGCGCTGGAGGTGATCGACGGCGCCGGCCACCTGCCGAACATCGACCAGCCGGCGCGCTTCGACGCCGCGCTGCTGGGCCACCTGGCGCGCGCCGAAGAAGCGTTCTGAGGCGAGGGCGGCGCGCCGCCGTCCCCGGGGCCGCCCCGCGCCTGCCGCGGTGCGGTATCGTATGCGCTCTTTTCGCATACGCGCCATGGAACAGTTCGACCTCGACGACGGCACCGCCGACCGCTTCCTGCTCAATGCAGCGGGCGTGTCGCTGCTGGTGTTCTACAGCGCCGGCTGCGGCGATTGCCGCCTGGCGCGGGCGCGGCTGCCCGAAATGAACTTGCCGGTGCAGCGGATATGCTGGATCGACGCGGGCGCGAACGCCGGCCTGGCCGAGCGCTACGAGGTCTTCCACCTGCCCTCGATGTTCGTCACGCGCGACGGCGTGTTCTACGGCCCGGTGCAGGCCACGCTGAACGAGTGGGACATCAGGCGCCAGCTCGCGCTGGCGCAGACCAATCATCCGGCGGAACTGCCGTAGGCAACGCCCTTTACTTCAGCAGCCCGTCGATTACGCCGTTCAGCGTGGCGCTGGGCCGCATCGCGGCGCGGGTTTTGCCTTCGTCCGGCACGTAGTAACCGGCCAGGTCCACCGGCTTGCCCTGTACCGCCCCCAGCTCGGCCACGATCTTGGCCTCGTTGTCGGTCAGCGTCTTGGCCGCGTCGGCGAAATAGGCCTGCAGTTCCTTGTCTTCGGTCTGCTCGGCCAGCGCCTGCGCCCAGTACAGGCCCAGGTAGAAGTGGCTGCCGCGGTTGTCGAGGCCGCCCACCTTGCGCGCCGGCGACTTGTCGTTGTCGAGGAACTTGCCGGTGGCCTGGTCCAGCGTCTTGGCCAGCACCAGCGCCTTCGGGTTGTCATAGCTGCGGCCCAGGTGTTCCAGCGAGGCGGCCAGCGCCAGGAATTCGCCCAGCGAATCCCAGCGCAGGAAGCCCTCTTCCACGAACTGCTGCACGTGCTTGGGCGCCGAGCCGCCGGCGCCGGTCTCGAACAGCCCGCCGCCGGCCATCAGCGGCACGATCGACAGCATCTTGGCG
This sequence comes from Pigmentiphaga soli, assembly GCF_039541095.1. Lineage (NCBI taxonomy): Bacteria > Pseudomonadati > Pseudomonadota > Betaproteobacteria > Burkholderiales > Alcaligenaceae > Pigmentiphaga > Pigmentiphaga soli. Next base: position 146,682 of record NZ_BAABFO010000010.1, on the reverse strand, counting down.
CTGGTGCCCAGTTCCATGATCGGGAACAGGTCGGTCAGGTAGTCGCGCAGCACGTTGCCGGTGACCGAGATCGTGTCCTTGCCGGCGCGGATGCGCTCTACCGAGAACTTGGTGGCCTCGACCGGCGACAGGATGCGGATGTCGAGCCCGGTGGTGTCGTGGTCCTTCAGGTACTTCTCGACCTTGGCGATCAGCTGCGCGTCGTGGGCGCGGTTCTTGTCCAGCCAGAACACGGCCGGGGTATTGGTGATGCGGGCGCGGTTCACGGCCAGCTTGACCCAATCCTGTACCGGGGCGTCCTTGGTCTGGCACATGCGCCAGATGTCGCCGGCCTGCACCGCGTGCTCGATCAGCACCTTGCCGGTTTCGTCCGTCACGCGCACCGTGCCGTCGGCCGGGATCTGGAAGGTCTTGTCGTGCGAACCGTATTCCTCGGCCGCCTGTGCCATCAGGCCGACGTTGGGCACGCTGCCCATGGTGACCGGGTCGAAGGCGCCGTTCTTCTTGCAGTCTTCGATCACGGCCTGGTAGACGCCGGCGTAGCAGCGGTCGGGGATGACGGCCTTGGCGTCCTGCAGCTTGCCCTCGGCATTCCACATCTTGCCCGATTCGCGGATCATCGCCGGCATCGAGGCGTCGACGATGGTGTCGCTCGGCACGTGCAGGTTGGTGATGCCTTTGTCGGAATTGACCATCGCCAGCGGCGGCAGCGTGGCGTAGACGGCCTTGATGTCGGCCTCGATGGCGGCCTGCTGGTCGGCCGGCAGCTCTTTGATCTTGGTATAGAGGTCGCCGATGCCGTTGTTCGGGTCGAAGCCGACCTGCTTGAGCGCGTCGGCGTGCTTGGCCAGCACGTCTTTGTAGTAGACCGACACGGCGTGGCCGAAGATGATCGGGTCCGACACCTTCATCATGGTGGCCTTCAGGTGCACCGAGAACAGCACGCCCTGTTGCTTGGCGTCGGCGATCTGCGCTTCCAGGAAGCTGCGCAGCTTGGCCTTGCTCATCACGGCGGCGTCGATCAGCTCGCCCGCCTTGACCGGGGTCTTTTCCTTGAGCACCGTCTTGCTGCCGTCGGCGGCGGTGAGCTCGATCTTCACGTTGCCGGCCTGGGCGATCAGCGCGGATTTCTCGCTGCCGTAGAAGTCGCCGTCCTGCATGTGCGCCACGTGCGCCTTCGAATCGGCCGTCCACGGGCCCATGCGGTGCGGATGCTTGCGGGCGTAGTTCTTGACCGACAGCGGCGCGCGGCGGTCGGAATTGCCTTCGCGCAGCACCGGATTGACCGCGCTGCCCTTGACCTTGTCGTAGCGCGCCTTGACGTCTTTTTCGGTGTCGGTCTTGGCTTCGTCGGGATAGTCGGGCAGCTTGTAGCCCTTCTGCTGCAGTTCCTTGATGGCCGCCTTCAGCTGCGGGATCGAGGCGCTGATGTTGGGCAGCTTGACGATGTTGGCCTCGGGCCGGGTGGCCAGCTGGCCCAGCTCGGTCAGGGCGTCGCCGATGCGCTGGCTTTCGTCGAGGTAGTCGGGGAACACGGCGATGATGCGGCCGGCCAGCGAAATGTCGCGGGTTTCGACCACGACGCCGGACGATTTCGCGAAGGCCTGCACGATGGGCAGCAGCGAACGGGTGGCCAGCGCGGGGGCCTCGTCGGTCAGGGTGTAGATGATCTTCGAAGTAGTGGACATGGTCTCTTGAACCTTGCTTGAGTGCGGGGGTGCGGGATCGCGGGCACCGTCCGTCGCGGCCGGCGCGGGCGTTCCCCGGAATGTGCGGACGATGCGTCCCGGTCTGGGGCCGGATGAGCGCGCCCGTGATTCATGGCCATTGTCTCCAAAATCGCCGGTTTGGGCAAAAACGCCGCCCGGGCGGGCGCATTGGAGCGGCGCGGCTATTCCTTGCCGGCCTGACGCCGCGCGACGGCGCACAGCCATTCGCGGAACGCTTTCATAGGCGGGAAATCCACGCGGTGCGGCGGGGTGAAAAGGTAATATGACACGTCGCTGGGCATGGCGTGGCCGCAGGCCATGACCAGTTTGCCGCTTCGCAATTCCTCCTCGATCAGGAAGCGGGCCACCAGTCCGGCGCCGAGGTCGGCCGAGACCGCCTGCAGCAAATGCGACGTGAGCTCGAAAATAGGACCGGCGCGCATGCGGGACAAGGGCAATCCGTGCATGATGAACCAGTCGCGCCATACGTTCTGGCGCGCCGCCACTTGAAGCAACAGCAGATCGCAAAGCTCCGCCGGTTCGCTCGTGCGCATGCTGCTCGCCAGTCGCGGACTGACGACCGGCACGAGTTCCTCCTCCAGCAGCCTTTCCGAGACGGCTCCAGGCCAGTGGCCGTCAGGACTGTTGCTGATCGCGGCGTCCATGCCGGACCGCTCAATGTCGAACATGCCGATGCGCGAATGGATATGGACGAGGATATTGGGATTTTCGGCATAAAAGGCCGGCAACCTCGGCAATAGCCACTTGCTTGCCACCGACGGCAGTATCGCCAGGTGCAGCGAACCGCCCCCGCTGCGGTAAGCGATGGCCTGCAGCGTCGCGTCGCGGATCCGGCCCAGGCCGCTGCTGAGCTCGCGCAGGTACATCGCGCCGACGTCGGTCAGCTGGATGGTCCGGCCCACTCGCCGGAAAAGCTGGACTTCCAGCAGTTGCTCCAACGCTTGCACGTGCCGGCTGACGGCGCTCTGCGTCAGCGACAGTTCTTGCGCCGCACGCGTGAAGCTTTGGTGGCGTGCCGCCGATTCGAAAGCCAGAAGCAGCGACATGGATGGAGTCAATTTACGCGGATTCATTCATGAAACTCATGAAAAGCAGGAGCAAAACTCGTTTTTCCTGAGGGCATGGGGGATTCTAGACTTCATTTAATGAAAATGACTCTTCATGGAGACCTCATGCCCCGTATCGAATCCGTGTCCGTATGCATTGCCCGCGTACCGCTGGACCGGCCGGTCGCCTTCTCTACCCGCGTCGTGGCGGCACGCGAGTACTGCCTGGTGCGCGTTCGCTCCGCCGACGGCATCGAGGGCCTCGGCTACTGCTATGCGGTCAATACCTCGGGCATCGTGCTCGGTATGGCGGTAAGCGAACTGCTGGCGCCCGTCGTCGTCGGGCAGGAGTCTCTGCGCGTCGAAGGCCTGTGGCGCGAGATGTACCAGGAGGCGCTGCTGCAGGGCCGCGCGGGTGGGGTCATGCGGGCATTGTCTGCCATCGATACGGCCATCTGGGATCTCAATGCGCGGACGGCCGGGCTGCCGTTGTTCAGATACCTCGGCGCGGCCGTGCACGACCGGGTGCCGGCCTACGCAAGCGGCGGCTATTACCTGGAAGGCAAGACCAACGCCATGCTGGCCGAGGAAATGCGCAACCATGTCCGGGATGGTTTCAAGGCAGTCAAGATGAAGGCCGGCCGCCTGTCGCCGCGCGAGGAAGAAGCCAGGGTGGCCGCGGTGCGCGAGGCTATCGGCCCCGACGTGCTGCTGACGCTCGACATCAACAACGGATGGCGGGATCTGCCCACTGCTCTCGGATACGTGGCCCGCCTCGAGAAATACGACCCATACTGGATCGAAGAGCCGTTCTCGCCGGACGACATCGACAATCATGCCCGGCTGGCCAAGGCCACCCGCATCACGGTGGCGACCGGAGAAATCGAAGCCGGCCGCTGGCGCTTCAAGGATCTGCTGCAGAGGGAAGCCACCACGTTGCTGCAGACCGATGCGACCGTGTGCGGCGGCGTGACGGAATGGCGGCGTATCGCCGCCACCGCCTCCAGCTTCGGCGTTTCGGTATCGCCGCATGCGTGGCATGACTTGCATGTGCATCTGGTGGCATCCACGCCCAACGCCACCATGGTGGAGTGGATGCCCGACGACCACATCGTCAATTTCCGCCGCCTGATCGACCGGCAGTTGCGCGCCGAAGGCGGCGATATCCTGCTGCCGGTCGAGCCCGGCCTGGGCTTCCGCTTTTCCGCCGAGGCGATCGAACGCTATGGCGTGCCGCGCAGGGACGGCGGCGATCCATGGCATACAGTGGCTTGATACGGCCGCGAACGCATAATCATAGGAGACCATCATGAACCTGATCGGGCGGCTTTTCGCCGCACTGGCCTTTGCGGCCGTCATCCCCCTGTCCGCCATGGCCGGATATCCTGACAAGCCGGTGCGCATCGTGGTGGGTTTCCCGCCTGGAGGCACCGATGCCGCCGCCCGGTACGTGGCGCAGAAGCTGTCGGAAAAATGGAAGCAGGCGGTGATCGTCGACAACCGGCCGGGCGCGAGCGGCATGTTGGCCGCCCAGATCGTCGCCAAGTCGCCACCCGATGGCTATACCCTGATGGTATCGCCGCAGACCAGCATGGTCGTGGCGCCGGCGCTATATCCGTCGATGGCGTACGAGACGCTTAGGGATTTCACGCCTATCACAAATTTCGGCACGTCGCCGCAGGTGCTGGTCGTGCGGGCCGATTCGCCGATCCGCACGCTCTCAGACATCTCCAAGGAAAGGGGCAAGCTTGGCAGGCTCGCCTATGGCTCGGGCGGCAATGGTACCTCGCTTCATCTGGCCGGTGCGCTGCTGAACGAGCGGCTGAAGCTGGGCATGGACCACATCCCGTACAAGGGGGAGTCCGGTGCGCTGAAGGATCTGCTTGGCGGCGAAATACAGTTGATGTTCTCCAACCCGCCGCAAAGCATCGAGTTCATCCGCAGCGGCAGACTGCGGGCGATCGCGGTAACGAGCCCGGCGCGGCTGCCCATGCTGCCCGACGTACCCACTGTTGCCGAGAGCGGCCTGCCCAACTTCGATACGGCGACGTGGATCGGATTCTTCGCGCCGGCGGGCCTGCCGCCGGACGTGTTGCGGCGGGTCGCCGACGACATCATCGCCGTGCTGCACGATCCCGCCGCGCGCGAGTTCTGGCAACGCCAGGCCACCGAACTGGTGGGCGACAGCCCGGAGCACTTCCGTTCCTACGTGGAACAGGAATTGGTCAAGTGGAAGAAGATCGTCGTCGAAACCAAAGCTGAAGTGAACTGAGAAATCGCGCATGAACAATACATCGAACGTCATCACCGTCGGCGAAGTCGATATCGAGTACCGCGTGGTCTGCTGCGTGCCGCCGTGGCTGCCCGCGCCGCCGACTGTCCTGTTCTACAACGGCAATTCGCGCGGAATGGATATTTGGCTGCCGTGGGTGCCGGAATTGGCGAGACGTTATCGCGTCGTCATGTTCAATCCTCGCGGCATCGGCGCCAGCACGCATCCCGCGGCGGGGCAACGCTACGATGCCGACGTCCTGGTCCGCGATGCCATGGGGCTGCTGGATGCGGTGGGCGTACGCGAGGCGCACTGGATCGGGGAGTCCTCCGGCGGCGTGCTGGGGCTTGCCGCCGCGCTGGCGTTTCCCGAGCGCCTGGCCTCGCTGGTTCTGATCAATACGCCTTTCCGCTTTCCCAGAAGCGTCGGCGAAATCTATTTGCTCGGCGAAAAAGATTTCGCGACCACTATCGGCAAGTATGGCGTGGAGGATTGGAGCCGCCGGACCCTGGCCTACCGCCTCGATCTCGCCAAGGCGAGTCCGCAATTGCAGGAATGGCTGGTCAAGGAAATGGGCAAGGTGCCGCCGCAGGTCATGATCGACCACTTCCAGCTTTCGATCGACGCCGACCTGGTCAAGAGCGCCCCGGCGCTCAAGCTGCCGATTCTGAATCTCGTCGGTGACGGCAGCCCGCTCGCCGAGAAAAGCCAGATGGAGTACGTGCAGCGCCATCTGCCGGACGCGGAACTCGTGGTCATCGACGGCTACGGGCACGGCGTCAATCTGCTGGCGCCGGAACTGTGCGTCGAACGCACGCTGGCATTCCTCGCCCGACTTTCGCCGACGTGATCGAGCCGAAGGCGGCCGGACGGCCGCAGCCTGCCGCCGCCGCGGTGCGCTGGTCGGCCGGCGTCAACCGGCCCCGGTGCGCGCTGCCGCAGCCGGCAACCGATTGTCACCATCACCTGTATGACGATCGGCTAGCCGTTGCGCCAGGCGCTTTCCTGCAGCCCCCCGAGGCTACGGTGGAAGACTACCGCGCCCTGCAGCGCCGGCTCGGCCTTGCGCGTAACGTGCTGATTCAGCCCTCGACCTACGGCACCGACAACCGCGGCCTGGTCGTAGGCCTGGAACGATTCGGTCCGGCGTATGCGCGCGGCATTGCAGTCGTCGACCGCCATGCGGGAGAGGACGTGCTGCGCCGATTGAACGATGCGGGCGTTTGCGGACTGCGGATCAATGCCATCGCGCGGCCGGCCGACGGCGACCATGCCAATGTGGTCGCACTGGGCCGGCGCTGCGCCGACCTGGGCTGGCATCTCGAAATCAACGCGAGCGCGGATTGGATAGCCGCTGCCGCGGCGCTGCTGCGCGGCCTGCCGTGTCCGGTCGTGTTCGATCACCTGGGCCATCTGCCGCAACCGCGCGGCAACGGGCATCCGGCTTTTTCCATCATGCGCGGGTTGCTGGATGCCGGGCGCGGCTGGATCAAGCTGACGGGGCTGTACAACGACAGCCGGCGCGGCCCCCCGCGTTACGAAGACAGTGCGGCGGTCGCCGCGGCTTTCGCCGCGTTCGCCCCCGAGCGAGCGGTGTGGGGCAGCGACTGGCCGCATCCGACGGAGCCGGCGCACGCCAAGCCCAACGATGCGGATCTGCTCGACCTCTTGTTGGAATGGGTTCCCGATGATGCCGCGCTCAGGCGCATTCTGGTCACGAATCCTGCGCTGCTGTACGGGTTTCCTCTTCCGCCGGAGAACGACGCCTTTGGTGCCGGGAATCTTCCCGAGCGGTAAGGGCGCTGCCGCGGCGTTCGCCGATGGCGCGACACCCGAACCCCGATGGCATTGGGACGCGTTGCAAGGTATGGTGGAAGCATAGTCAGAAAAAAGCGCTTCCACCAAAAGCGACGCTCATCGCGAGGAGACATGCTATGACAGGGACGATTTTCGGGCTCAATCAGGTACATGGCCGCCCGCAACGCTCGCGTATCACACGCAGCGGCGCCCGGCCGCGCGCGGGATCGCCGGCTGCAATGGCGCTAAGTGCCATTGTGGCAATGGCTGCGTGGATCTGGGCACCGCCCGCCGCCGCCCAGGCCTGGCCGGCCAAGCCGGTGCGCATCATCGCGCCGTTCCCGCCCGGCGGCTTCACCGACGTGGTCACGCGCCAGGTGGCCGCCCGGCTGTCGGCCGAGCTGGGGCAGACCTTCGTGGTCGAGAACAAGCCCGGCGCCGGCACCAACGTGGGCACCGAAACGGTGGTGCAGGCCGAACCCGACGGCTACACGCTGCTGATGGGAACTTCCAGCCTGGCCATCAACCGCACGCTGTACGCCAAGCTGCCGTTCGACGCCGAGCGCGACCTGAAGCCGCTGGGCACCTTCGCCTCCACCGGCTACACGCTGATCGCCAACAATTCCCTGCCGGCCGACAGCGTGGCCGCGTTGATATCTCTGGCCAAGGCCAAGCCCGGCGCGCTGTTCTTCGGCTCGTCTGGCAACGGAGCCGTCAACCATCTTGCCGGCGTGCTGTTCACGTCGATGGCCGGCGCGCCGATCCAGCACATTCCGTACAAGGGCAGCCAGGCCGCCATCGCCGACCTGATCGGCGGCCGCATACAGCTGTTCTGGGCCTCCAACCTGGAAGCGATGCCAGTGCTCAAGGCCGGGCGCGTCAAGGCGCTGGGCGTGACGACCGCCGACCCGGTGCCGGTGCTGCCCGGCGTGCCGCCCATCGGCGCCACCGTGAAGGGCTACGAGGCGGTCTACTGGATGGGACTGTTCGCGCCCGCCGCCACGCCGGCCGCGGTGGCCGACAAGCTGTCGGCCGCGCTGCGCAAGATCGCCACTTCGGCCGACATGCAAAAGGCACTGCAGGACCAGGGAGCGCAGACGATGTTTCGCGACCCGGCGCAGACGGCGGCGCTGCTGAAGTCGGATACCGGAGTCTGGGGCAAGGTGGTGCGCGAATCGGGCGCGAAGGTGGACTAGATGACGGACCGTCAGGCGGTGGTGATGTTGCCGGGGCATTTGTGCACCGGGGCGCTGTGGCGGGCGCAGTGCGAGAATCTGGCCGACGTGGCGGATTGCCTGCCGCTGGAGCTGGACACGGGCAGCTCGATGGCGGAGATCGCGCGGTCGGTGCTGGACCGGGCGCCGCCCCGCTTCGCGTTGACGGGGCTGTCGATGGGCGGGCACGTGGCGATGGAGGTGATGCGGCAGGCGCCCGAGCGGGTCGAGCGGCTGGCGCTGATCGACACGCGGGCCGGCGTCGACTCGCCCGAGCGGCTGGCCGTGCGCCAGCGCGACGAGGAACTGGTCGAACGCGACGGGCTGGCGGCGCTGATACGGCTTTGCCCGGACCGCTGGATGTCGCCCGCGCACGCGCAGGATCCGCGGCTGCGCGGCCTGGTCGAGTCGATGGCGGCGCAGGTGGGGCCGAAGGTATGGCGCCAGCAGCTGGATGCCCTGCTTTCGCGGATCGACTCGCGCCCCTCCTTGCGGGCGATCCGTTGCCCCACGCTGATCATGTGCGGCCGGGAGGACGTGGCCAATCCCCTGTGGATGCACGAAGAGATGGCCGCGCTGATTCCCGGCGCGCGGCTTGAGGTGATCGAGGATTGCGGGCACCTGTCGCCGATCGAGCAGCCGGCGGTGGTGTCGGCGGCGCTGCGCCGGTGGCTGCGGTGGTGAGCGGCCGGGGCCGCGTCACCGCCAATGCCCGCACACCTGGTCGATCAACCCGCGCAGCCAGCGGTGCAGCGGGTTGTTGTGCGTGCGGTCGTGCCACATCTGCACCACGTTGATCGCGGCCAGCGGCAGCGGCGGCTCGAAGATCCGGATCGGCGCGATGTCGGTGAAGCGCTGCGCCACCCGTTCCGGCAGCGTGGCCACCAGGTCGGTCTGCGCCACGATGAACGGCACGCCCAGGAAGGTCGGCTTGGACAGCGCCACGCGCCGCCGGCGGCCGGCGCTGCGCATGGCGTCGTCGACCAGCGCGTTGTACATGGTGGCGCCCTCGGCCGGCTCGATGGCGATGTGGGCGAAATCGCAGAAGCGCTCCAGCGATAGCGGGCGTTCGAACAGCGGATGGCCGGCGCGGGCGATGCCCACCAGCCGGTCCGAGAACAGCGGCCGGGTGCGGATGTTGTCGGGCGGTTCCGGGAAATAGGACAGCGCCAGGTCGATCTCGCCGTTGCTCATGACTTCGCCCAGGCGGCGCGGATTGGGGCCGGCGATGCGCAGCGACACGCCCGGCGCCAGCCGCTGCAATTCGCTCAGCAGGCGCGGCATGACGACGAAATCGATGTAGTCGATCACGATCATCGTCACCGTTTCCTGCGCCTGGGCCGGATCGAACGGCTGCTGTTCGCCCAGCAGCATGTCGACGCTGCGCAGGATCTCTTCCACCTGCGGCACCAGGCTGCGCGCCTTTTCGGTGGCGATCAGGCCGCTGTGCGATTTCACCAGCAGCGGATCGTGGAACATCACGCGCAGCTTGGACAGCGCCAGGCTCATCGACGACTGGCTCACGTCGAGCCGGTAGGCCGCGCGCGTGACGTGGCACTCGCGCATCAGCGCGTCGAACGCCACCAGCAGGTTCAGGTCCACGTCCCGCAGCCGCAATGTCTTTCTCCGGCAAAACCCTTGCTCGTTTTCGTTGCGCAGCGCACCAACGAGAAATCGATAGCGGCTATCGGCGAGGCTGATTGTAGCGGCCGCCGAACCGGTCTTTTAATGGTGGCGGCCGCCCGGCGCTCGCCCGGCGCGGCATCTGCCATCGAAGAGGAGAATGCGATGAGTCTTCCGACCATACGCGTGACGCGCGAAGAAATGCGCAAACGGGTCGCCCTGTTCAGCGAAATCAAGGGCTACGACGGCGGTCTGCCCGACAGCCGCTACCCCGGCGCCGAACGCACGCTCTACAACGTGATCGGCTTCCAGCCGCCCGAGGGCGACCCGGGCCGGGTATCGCCGGTGGGCGCGCAGGCCGCAGAGCATGCCGCCATCAAGATCAACGAAGGCTTCAACCTGGGTTTCTGCGAGGCATCGCCCGGCAAGGGGCCGATGATGCACAACCACGATACCAACGAGACCTTCATGCCGCTGAGCGGGCGCTGGCGCTGTTCGTGGGAGGTCGACGGCCGGGTCGAGTCGTTCGACCTTGGCCCGCGCGACGTCATTTCCTTTCCCGCCGGGGTGCAGCGCCGGTTCGAGAACATTACCCACGAAGAGCCGGACCGCAAGCATTGGCTGCTGTTCGTGATCGGCGGCAACGCGCCGCAGGCCGAGTTCTCGCCGGAGGCGATGGCCGAACTCAAGGCCAGGGGCTACGTCGATGACGACGGCGGATATTGAGTCGCAGCGCGCCTGGCTGGCCGGGCTGGAGGCGCGCCATCCCTGGCATTCGCTGGTGGTGGACGGCCACGAATGGCGCTGGCTGGACACCGCCCGGCCCGGGCCGGCGGCGGTGCTGCTGCCCGGCTCGGTGGGCGACGGCGCGATGTTCGGCCGCATCCTGCTGTCGCTGGGCCGGCGCGCGAGGCTGGTGGCGGTGACCTATCCGGCGCTGTCGGAGCCGCAGGCGCTGGCCGCCGGCCTGGCGGCGGTGATGGACCACCTGCGCCTGCCCCGCGCGACGGTGGCCGGGTCGTCGTTCGCCGCGTACTGGGCCCAGTTCTTCGCGCTGGCCCATCCGCAGCGCGTGCATGCGCTGATCATCGGCAACGGCTTCACCGACGGCGCAGACCTGGCGGCCAATCCGCTGTTCGACCGCGCGCATGTGGAATCGACCCCGGCCGCTGCGCTGCACGCCGAATGGCTGGCGCGGGTGCGGGCCACGCCGCCGTCGCCGCTGCAGGCCCTGCAGGAAATCATGCTGGCCGAGCGCCAGCAGCCGGACAACCTGCGCGCCCGCTTCCTGGGCGTGGTGAAGGCGAGCGCCTGCCCGCCGTTGCCGCTGGCGCCGGCGGCCGTCACCGTGCTCGACTGCGACGACGATCCGCTGATACCGCCGGCCGCCCGTGCCCGGCTGCGGGCCCGCTATCCCGGCGCCCGCCACGTCTGCCTGCCGCGCGGCGGACACTATCCGCATCTGCTGAACCCGGAGGAATATGAGAGGCTGCTGGAAACAGCCATGCAGTGACCCCATGCAAGCGATCCACGAACACGACCATTACAACGACGATACGGAGACACAGGAATGAAGCTTGGTCAGATATTCGCCGCCGCGACGATGATGGCCTGCGCGCTGGCCGCGCGCGCCGACACCTTTACCCTGCGCATGGGTTCGGGCCATACCACCGGCCTGACCTACGTGGCCGTCTACGACGACTTCTTCGCCAAGGAGGTAGCGGCGCGCGTCAAGGCGCAGACGGGCCACACGGTGCGCTTCATCAAGGCCTGGGGCGGCAGCGTGGCCAAGGTGGACGGCACCATCGAGGCGGTGCAGAAGGGCACGCTCGACATCGGCCTGTCGCCGATCGGCTTCGAGCAGTCGCGCGCCGGGCTGCTGAACTACAGCGCCTATGTGCCCTTCACCTCGCCCGATCCGATGCTGCAGCACAAGGTGGCCACCCGCATGCTCAAGGAAGTGCCGGCCCTGCAGGAGAGCATGAAGCCCTACAACAGCTACGTGCTGGGTTCGATGGTGTCGGAAGCCTACGGCATCTCCAGCCGCTTCGACTGGAACACGGCCGCCGAGCTCAAGGGCAAGCGCATCGCGCTGGCCGGCACCAACGCGCCGCTGTTCCTGCCATTGGGCGCGGTACCGGTCACGCTGGGCATCGGCGAGCACTACCAGGCGATGCAGAACGGCCTGGCCGACGGCAGCCTGTTCTACATGTCGGGCATGGAGGCGTTCAAGCTGAAGGAAGTGGCCAAGTTCTTCAACAAGACGGGCTTCGGTTCGCTCAGCACTCTGGTGGCTTTCATGAACATGGACACCCGGCGCAAGCTGCCGCCGCAGGTGGTGGCCATCATCGACCAGGTGGCCGGCGAAGCTTCGACCCGCGTGGCCGAGATCAGCAAGCGCCGCGACCAGGAAGTGGAGGCGCGGCTGAAGGCGGAGGGTATCAAGATCAACACCCTGCCCGAAGCCGAACGCCGCCACTGGGCCGGCCTGCTCAAGGACCTGCCCGGCAGGGCGGCCAAGGAGCTCGACGGCAAGGGCTACCCCGCCACCGAAGTGCTGAAGACCTACATCCGCTTCCTGGACGAGGCCGGGTACGAGTTCCCGACGGACTACCCGCTGTAGGAGGCCTGTACATGAAGACCTGTATCGACAGGCTGCTGCTGTGGCTGCACGTGGCCGGCGCCTGCGTGGTGGCGGCGCTGACGCTGGTGATCGTCTACGACGTGGCGGGCCGGCTGCTGCTGAACCGGCCGTTCGCCGGCACGGCCGAACTGGTGGGCGTGGGCCTGGTGCTGCTCACCTTCCTGCAGGCGCCCTACGTCATCCGCCAGCGCAAGCTGCTGCGCGTGACCTTCCTGCTGGACCTGCTGCCGGCTGGCGCGCGCAGCGGGCTGAACGCCCTCGCCTACGCCTTGGGGGCGGCGTTCTTCGCGGCGATGGCGGCAGTGTCGTGGGAGCCGGCGGTGGCCGGCTGGTCCACCGGCGAGTTCTTCGGCAACGACGCCTTCCGCATCGCCGCCTGGCCATTGCGCTTCGGCACGCTGGCGCTGTGGATCGTGGCCGCGCTGGTGTGCCTGCTCTATGTGGTGGACGGCCTGTGCGGCCGTCTTGGCGACAAAGACGACCAACTGCCGGAATGAGGAACGTAGATGGCCTATGAAATGTGGGGCGGGCTGGTCGCGCTGGCCGTGCTGGCGATCCTGGGCGTGCCGGTGGTCTTCGCCTTCGCGGCCGCCGCCGGCTTCGGGCTGTACTTCGCGCTGGGCGGGCTCGAGCCCGCCGTCGACCTGCTGCAGCAGACGGCGTTGTCGGGCATCAAGGAATACAACTTCGTCGTCATTCCGCTGTTCACCGTCATGGGCATGCTGATCGCCCACTGCGGCGCGGCCGGCGACCTGTTCAGCGTGGTCAATCGCATGCTCAAGGGCGTGCCGGGCCGGCTGGCGGTCGCCACGGTGGGCGGCAACGCCATCTTCGCGGCGGTGACCGGGGTCGGCGTGGCCGCGGCGGCGGCGTTCAGCCACGTGGCGTATCCGGCCATGCGCGACAACCGCTACCGCCGCAGCTACGCGGTCGGCTGCATCGCCGGCAGCTCGGTGCTGGGCCTGCTGATCCCGCCGTCGGTGTTCATGATCGTGTGGGCGATCCTCACCGAGCAGTCGGTGGGCCGGCTGTTCGCCGCCGGCGTCTTCCCCGGCATCCTGCTCGCGCTGCTTTATGCGCTGTATTGCGTGGCGGCGGCGCGGCTGCGGCCCGAACTCGCGCCCGAGGGCGAGGGCGCCGCCGCGCCGCTCACGCCGGCCCAGGTCTCCGGCTCGCTCGGCGTGTGCCTGCTGATCGCCGTCACGCTGGGCGGGATCTGGTTCGGCTACTTCACGCCGACCGAAGGCAGCGCCGTAGGCCTGTTCGGGGCCGCCATCCTGGCCGTGGCCAAGGGCATGCGGCTGCGCGGGCTGTTCCGCGCCTTCGTCGAGTCGGGGCGTACCGTCACGCCCATCATGCTGCTGCTGCTGACGGCCGTGATGTACAGCAAGCTGATCGCGCTCAACGGCATTCCGCAGCAGGTGCAGGAGACGCTCGAGTCGATGGGCCTGGGACCGGGGCAGACCATGCTGTTCATGGTGGCGGTGTGGTTCCTGCTGGGCATGCTGATCGACAGCATTTCGATCATGCTGCTGACGGTGCCGATCTTCTGGCCGGTGGCGGCCAGCCTGGGTCTGGATCCCGTCGTGTTCGCGCTGATCGGCATCCTGGTGATCGAGGCCGGCGTGCTGACGCCGCCGTTCGGCATCGGGGTGTTCGTGGTGAAGGCGGCGATCCCGGATCGCGACATCACGGTGCGGCAGATTTTCGCGGGGGCGGCGCCGTACTGGATCCTGATCCTGTTCGTGGCGTGGGTGGTGTACGAGTGGCCGCCGCTGGCCACGTGGCTGCCGGGCCGGATGTAGCGGGCCGCGCCATCGGCGGGCGGGCGCAGCGGCGCTCAGCCCGCGCCCGTGGCCGCGATGGCCTCCGTCGCCCCTTCGGCCGCCTCGCGGATGTGCCGCGTCAGCACGGCCAGGAAGGCCGAGGTCGCGACGCTGACCGGATTGCGCGGATGGGTCACGCATACCAGTTGGCGCCGCAGCACGGGCGACACGATCGCATGGCAGCGGTAGGCCGGCCGCCGCAGCAGCCGCCGGACGGCGATGCGGGGCAGCAGGGTGGCGAAGTCGCTCTCGTGCACCAGCCGCAGGATGGTGCCGATCGAATCGATCTCCACCGCCGGCGACAGGTCCACTTCCTCGGCCTGCGCGAAATTCTCGATGATCAGCCGCAGGCCGTGCTGGCGTGTGGGCAAGGCCATGCGCAGCGACGATAGGTGCCGGAACGGCACCTCCGGCGGCAGGGCCGGATGCGACAGTCCCGTGATCAGCACCAGGTCCTCTTCCACGATCACTTCGGTATTCAGCGACAGCGAGCGGCGCGGCTTGTTGGTGATGGCCGCGTCCAGCTGCGTGCCGGCCACCGCGTCGGCCAGCCCGCCGCTATAGCCGTCGGTCAGCATCAGGCCGACCTTGGGATGGGCCGCGGAAAATTCCAGCAGCGCGCCGACCAGCACGCCCTGCGAGATGCTGGCCACGGTGCCGACCCGCACCTGGCCGGTCAGCTCGCCCGAGCTGTTCATCATCTGCTCGCGGGCGCGCGTGAAGTCGCCGAGGATCGGCAGGAACAGCCGGTACATCTGGCGGCCCTCTGCCGTGGGCTCCACGCCGCGCTTGGTGCGCAGGAAGAGCTGCTGGCCCAGCTCGTTTTCCAGCCGCGCGATCTGCATGCTGAGGGCCGGCTGCACGATGTTCAGGCGGCGGGCGGCCCGTGTGACCGACCGCTCTTCATAAAGGCAAAGAAAGTACTGGACCTGGCGGATTTCCACGTCATTGCTCCTGGGGCGGGCTGGTCGGGGCGGCGATTCATCATCATAGATGATGATCATGTCCATAAACATATATTAATTGACTTGATGATAGGCCGATTCCTAGACTGCCCTTCGCTCGAACGACACGAACACGAGGAGACGATGTGGACAACAAAGCCGGAAATGGAACCCCTGTGAACGAATCGCGCCGCAGCGTGCTGGGCGCGCTGGCGGGCTCGGCCGCCCTGCTGGGCGGCAGCGGCATTCTCCCGGCCGCCGCGGCCCAGGCCTATCCGAACCGTACGGTCCGGCTGGTAGTGGCGTGGCCGCCCGGATCGTCTACCGATACCAGCGCCCGCATCCTGGCCCAGAAGATGGGGGAGGCGCTGGGCCAGACCTTCGTGGTGGAAAACCGCGCCGGCGCCAGCGGCATCATCGGCGCGGAATCGGTGGCGCGATCCGCGCCCGATGGCTACACCCTGCTTTTCAATACTTCCAACCAGGCCTCCAACAAGCTGGCCTTCGCCAAGCTGCCGTACGACCCGATTACAGACTTCGCGCCGATCTGTCGCGGCTATCGCAATGTGCTCGTACTGGTTGCCCATCCTTCCCTGCCGGCCAGAAACTTCGCCGAGTTCCTCGACTATGCGAAGAAGTCGCCCGGCAAGCTGAGCTTCGGATCGCCCGGCGTGGGCACGCCCCACCAGCTGGCCGGCGAACTGCTCAAGCAGGTCGCCGATATCGAGATAGAACACGTCCCGTACAAGGGGGGCGGGCCGGCCGCCGTCGACCTCATCAGCGGGCAGATCCCGCTGGCCATCGCGAGCCTGGTCGCGGTCCTGCCCAATATCCGCAGCGGCCAGATCCGCGCCCTCGCGATTACCGAGAAGGCGCGCTACGCCGAGCTGCCCGAGGTGCCGACCATCGCCGAGACCTTCCCGGGCTTCGACGTGTCGGGCTGGGGCGGCATGTTCGCCCCGGCCGGCACGCCGGCGCCCATCGTACGGACGCTGAATGCCGAAATGGCGCGCGCGCTGAGGCGCGGCGACGTCAGCCAGACCATGAACGGCAACGGCCTGGTGCCGTGGCCGTCGACGCCCGACGAACTGGCGCAGCTGGTGCGCGACGACATCGACCGCTGGACAGCGGTGGCCCGCTCCGGCGTCAAGTTCAGCTAATCGCGTTTCCAATCGAGGAAGAAGAAGTCGGCATGGAGAACCAATCCGAAGCACGGCCGGACGCCCACCAGCCCCTCGCGGGCCTCGTGGTGGTCGAGTTCGGCCACAGCGTGGCGGCGCCATTCGCCGGCCACGTCCTGGCGGACCTGGGCGCCACGGTGCTCAAGGTGGAAAAGCCGGAAGACGGCGACGACACGCGTTCCTGGGGCCCGCCGTTCGTCAACGGCACCGCCTGCACCTTTCAGGCGCTCAACCGCAACAAGCACTCGCTGGCGATCGACCTGAAGGATCCGGCCCAGCGCAAGACCCTGCGCCACTACATCGCCGACCGGGTCGACGTGGTCCTGCAGAACATGCGGCCCGGGCTGATCGCCCGCATGGAACTAGACGCCGCGACGCTGCGGGCGGCCGATCCGCGGCTGATCTACTGCAATATGCACGCCTTCGGCGCTTCCGGACCGCTGGCCGGCCGGCCCGGCTACGACCCGCTGATGCAGGCCTTCGGCGGCATCATGAGCGTGACGGGCGAGCCCGGCCGGCCGCCGGTGCGGGTGGGGCCGTCGATGGTGGACGTGGGAACGGGCATGTGGACGGTCATCGGCATCCTGTCGGCGCTGCACCGGCGCGCCGCCACGGGCGAGGGCTGCGAAATCGACACCTCGCTGTTCGAGACCAGCCTGTCGTGGATGCAGTCGCACATCGCCTCTTTCATGGCCACCGGCAAGGTGCCCGGCAAGCGCGGCACCGAGCATCCCACGCTGGTGCCGTACAAGGTGTTCAAGGCGGCCGACGACTACCTGTCGATCGCGGCCGGCAACGACAACATCTTCCGCCGCCTGGCCGGCGCGCTGGGGCGGCTCGACTGGCTCGACGACGCGCGCTTCGCCACCAACCCCGAACGCGTGCGCAACCGCGAAACGGTCAACGAGGCGGTGGCGGCGGTGGTCGCCACGCGCCCGCGCGGCGAATGGCTCGCGCTGCTGGAGGCGGCCGGCGTGCCGTGCGCGCCGCTGCAGACGCTCGACCAGGTCATGCAGCATCCGCAAACCCGGGCGCTGGGCATGCTGCAGCGGACGCCCGACGGCAGCGTATCGCTGATGGGCCTGCCGGTCTCGTTCGACGGCGTGCGGCCGCCGCTGCGCAAGGCGCCTCCCGAGCTGGGCGCCGATACCCATCTGATACTGGAACACAGGAGCGAGACCCGATGAGCGTCGAAGCCAATGACAGCGGACTGACCATGGTGCCTTACGGCGAGGACTATCCGGAGATACGGCAATCGATACAGGCCATCTGCAAGGACTTCCCCGGCGAATACTGGCGCGACCAGGAGGCGCGGCACGAGCACGCGCAGGAATTCACGCAGGCGATGACCGACGCCGGCTACCTGTCGGCGCTGATTCCCGAGGAGTACGGCGGCGCGGGCCTGCCGATCCGCGCCGGCGGCGTGGTGTTCGAAGAGATCACCGCCGCCGGCTGCAGCGCCAGCAACATCCGCGCCCAGGCCTACATGATGAAGATCCTGGTCAAGCACGGCACGCCGCGGCAGCGCGAACGCTACCTGCCGGACATCGCGTCGGGCAGGCTGCGCTTCCAGTCCTTCGGCGTGACCGAGCCGACCACCGGTTCCGACACGCTGAACCTGAAGACCACCGCGGTGCGCGACGGCGACCACTACGTGGTCAACGGCCAGAAGATCTGGACCTCGCGCGCGAAGAATTCCGACCTGATGGTGCTGCTGGTGCGCACCACGCCGGCCGACCAGGTCAAGCAGCGCACCGACGGCCTGTCGGTGCTGCTGGTCGACATCCGCGAGTCGCTGGGCAAGGGCATGACCATCCGGCCGATCGAAACCATGGTGAACCACCAGACCAACGAAATCTTCTACGACAATCTGCGCGTGCCGGTGGAGAACCTGATCGGCGTGGAGAACAAGGGCTTCCGCGTCATCCTCGACGGCATGAATTCCGAGCGCATCCTGCTGGCGCACGAGTCGCTGGGCGATTGCCGCTACTTCATCGACAAGGCCGTGAACTACGCCAAGGAACGCGTGGTGTTCGGCCGCCCCATCGGCCAGAACCAGGGCATCCAGTTCCCGCTCGCCCGCTGCTACGCGCAGTACCGCGCCGCCGACCTGATGGTTCGCACCGCGTGCGCGCTGTTCGACGCCGGCCAGCCCTGCGGCGAGCAGGCCAACCTGGGCCGCCTGCTGAGTTCGGAAGCCGCGTGGAGTTCCGGCGAAGAATGCATGCAGACCCACGGCGGCTTTTCGGTGGCGCGCGAGTACGATATCGAACGCAAGTGGCGCGCCGCCCGGCTGCAGCGCATCGCGCCTATATCGACCAACCTCATCCTGGCCTTCATCGGCCACAACGTTCTCGGCCTGCCCAAGTCGTATTGAGCGCCGGCCGCGCAACGCTCCAGGAGACCCAGATGAACGATTTGCCCAGCCGCATCCACATCAAGGAAGAAGGCCCGCGCGAGGGCTTCCAGTTCGAGAAGGCGCCGATCCCCACGGCGCGCAAGATCGAGCTTATCGATGCCCTGTCCCGGGTCGGCATCCGCCAGATGCAGATCGTGTCCTTCGTCAATCCCAAGGCCGTGCCGGGCATGGCCGACGCCGAGGCGGTGGTGGCGGGCATCACGCCGGTGCCGGGCGTGTCGTACAAGGCCCTCTGGTTCAACGAGGCCGGCCTGGAGCGCGCGATCGCCGCCGGCCGCATCGACGTCAAGGGCTCGATCTCCCTCAGCGCGTCGGACCGCTTCCTGCAGAAGAACCTGAACCGGACGCCATCGCAGCAGCTGGCCACCCTCCACGGCATGCTGCACGGTTATCGGGAACGCGGCATCGGCCTCGATCGCGTCACCATCATGGCCGCCTTCGGCTGCAATTACGAAGGCGACGTGCGGCCGGACAAGGTGGTCGGCCTGGTCGGCCAGGCCATCGACGTGGCCGCCGAGCATGGGTTGTCGATCGGCTCGCTGTCGCTGGCCGACACCATGGGCTGGGCCACGCCGCTGGCCATCAAGCGCACCGTGGGCGCCATCCGCGCCAGGTATCCGGAGGTGACGCTGGAATTGCACCTGCACGATACGCGCGGCATGGGGATCGCCAACGCCTACGCCGGCCTGGAAATGGGCATAGACCGTTTCGACGCTTCGGTGGCGGGCCTGGGCGGCTGCCCCTTCGCGGCCAACGCGGGCGCCGCGGGCAACGTCTGTACCGAAGACCTGGTCTTCATGTGCGAGGAAATGGGCATCGAGACCGGCATCGACCTCGAGGCATTGATCGAGTGCGCGCGGCTGGCGCAGGACGTCGTGGGCCATCCGCTGCCCGGCGCGGTAATGGTGGGCGGCAGCCTGCGCCGGGTGCGCGAACGCATCGCCCAGGCGGCCGCGGCCTGATCCGCGGCTGGGCTAGCCGGGCGGGCCGCGCAGCAGGCCGGCCAGCTCGGCGATGCGTGGATCGCCGGGGCCCAGCGCTAGCCGGCATACCGGATCGGCGGCGGCAGGCGCGCCGCCGTATTCGAAGCAATCGCGGGCCTTTTCCACCAGTTCGGCGTCGGCCAGCGGCTGGCCCAGGCCGCCGCGCAGCCGCTCGACCCGGCGTTCCAGCCGCCGGCCGTCGCGCAGCACGAGCGCGACGCCGGTCCAGCGCGGCGTGTCGGGGCCTTCGGCCTCGCGCACGTCGACCCGCTCCATGAAATCCTGGATCTCCGGCCGCAGCACCGCGGCGTCGGTGAACGAACCGAGCCGTATCGCGCCGTCGCGCAGCGCGGCGGCAATGGCATAAGGCATGCTGAACCTGGCGTCCAGGCCGGCGCGGGGGCGTGGGCATACCAGCGGGATGAAGGAGCGCGGGCTGCCGGCGATTTCGGCCCGCGCGACGTCTTCCAGCGCCAGGCCGTGCTCCGCCCGCAGCGCCAGCACGCCGTCGAGCGCGCGGTGCGCGGCATAGCACATCGGATATTTCTTGATCTCGATGCCGGTTTCCAGGATGGCCGGCGGTTCCCGGCCGAGCCGCGCCAGCGCGCCGTTCAGCGTGGGCGGCCCGCCGTACAGGGCCAGATAGCCCTGCCGGCCGTCGAGCGCCGTGGGCGACGCGGTGAAGCCGGCCTCGGCCAGCAGCGCGCAGCGGACCGCCGCCGCGGCGGCATGGCCGGCGTGCAGCGGCTTGCACATGGTGCCGAAGTTTTCCAGCGTGCCGCTGGCGTGCGAGACGGCGATGCCGAGCGCGTGCGCCGTCCGGCCGGCATCCAGGCCGAGCAGGTGGGCGCAGGCCGCGGCGGCGCCGAGCATGCCGATGGTGGCCGTGGTGTGCCAGCCGCGCGGGTATTGGGCGGGCATGACCGCCCGGCCCAGGGTACAGGCCACCTCGAAGCCGGCAACGTAAGAGACGGCGAGCTGCTCCAGGGTGCGCCCGCGCGGCTGGCCCAGCGCCATCAGCGCCGGCACCAGGCAGGCGCTGGGGTGCCCGCGCATCGGCGTGGCGACGTCGTCGTAATCCAGCGCGTGCGCGAGCGTGCCGTTGGCCAGCGCCGCGCCTTCCTCGTCCACGCGCCAGGGCGCGGACCAGACCTGCGCCGCGCCGGCGCCCGCGCGGCCGCGCACCAGGCCGACGATGGCGGCGGCCACCGGCTCGCCGGCCGCCGCCGCGGCCACCGCCACCGTGTCCAGCACCGCGCGGCGCACCGCATGCCGTGCGGACGGCGCGGCGCGCGAGGCGTCGAACGATGCCAGGTAGCCTGCCAGCGTCCGCGCAGCGCTCATTTCCCCTGCCACACCGGCGCGCGTTTCTCCAGGAAGGCGCGGGCGCCTTCCTTGCGGTCTTCCGACGCATACGGATCGGGGCCGACATCGAGCCGCAGCGCGGACAGCAGCGGCATGCCCACCGTCTTGCGGCTGGTCAGCTTCATCCGGTGCAGCGACAGCGGCGCCGAGGCGGCGATCTCCGCCGCCAGCTCCTGCGCCACGGCGGCCAGCTCGTCGGGCGGGGCGATGCGGTTCACCAGCCCCCAGCGCGCGGCTTCCTCCAGCGATACCTTGCGGCCCGAGTACAGCCATTCCATCGCGATGCCGGGGGGAATCATCTGCGGCAGCACCACCGACGCGAAATGCGCTCCCATGCCGCGCCGCGCCTCGGGCAGGCAGAACCATGCGGTCTCGCTGGCCACCCGCAGGTCGCAGGCCAGCGCCAGCTCGAAGCCGCCGGCCGTGGCCGGGCCGTTGACGATGCCCAGGATGGGCTTGCGCGACTCGAGCATGATCTCGAAGGGCGTGCGTTCGGGCTGGTGCAGCGGGCCGCGGTAGCGGGTGCCGCTCTCGTCCATCGCGCGGGCGTCCTTCAGGTCGGCGCCGGCGCAGAACGAGGTGCCGGCGCCGGTGATGGTGATCAGCGACACGGCGGGGTTGACGTCGGCTTCCAGGATGGCGGCGCGCAAGGCGGCGTTCATGTCGCGCGACAGCGCGTTGCGGCGTTCCGGGCGGTTCAGGGTCAGGCGGCAGACCCTGTCTTCGATCGAGATGCTGAGGATTTCCTCGGTGGGCATGTGGTCCTCGTGCTCTGGTGGAAAGTGCCGACAGAGTCTAAGAGCCGCTTTTCATCATGTAAATTAATATATATTGATTCTCATGATCATAAGCGGTGATGACGGGAAACCATCAGCCGCGTAGCGACGCGATCGTGGCGCGCGGCGTCAGCGCCTCGGGGCTCACGCGCAATTCGATCAGCGCCGGCCTGCCCGCATGCAGCGCGCGTTCCAGCGCGGCCGGGAAGTCGGCCGTGCGTTCGACGCATTCGGCATGCGCGCCATAGGCGCGCGCCAGCAGCGCGAAATCGGGATTCAGCAATTCCGTGCCGTGCACATTGCCCGGGTAATGCCGTTCCTGGTGCATGCGGATGCTGCCGTACATGCCGTTGTTGACCACGATGACGACCACGCCGGCGCCGTAGCGCATCGCGGTCGCCAGTTCCTGCCCGTTCATCAGGAAGCAGCCGTCGCCGGCGAAGCACACCACGGTCCGCTCCGGATGGACCAGCTTGGCGGCGATGGCGGCCGGCAGGCCGTAGCCCATGGTGCCGCTGGTAGGCGCCAGCTGGGTCCGGAAGCCGCCGTAGCGCCAGAAGCGCTGCACCCACAGCGTGTAATTGCCGGCGCCGTTGGTGACGATGGTGTCGGGCGGCAGCGCGTCGCGCAGATGGACCATGATCCGGCCCAGGTCCACCTCGCCCGGCATGGAGGCCGGCGGTTCGAGATTGGCCAGGTAGTCGGCGCGCGCCGCGCGGGTCCATGCGGCCCAGCGCGCGGGCGCGGCTTCCGGCGCCAGGGCGCGCGCCGCGTGGGCGAATTCCGGCATCGACGACAGGATGGGCACGTCGGCATGGTAGACATGGCCCAGTTCTTCCGGATCGGCATGCACGTGCACCAGGCGCTGGGCGGGCCGCGGCACGGCCAGCAGCTCGTAGCCCTGCGTGCTGGTCTCGCCCAGGCGCGCGCCGACGGCGATGATCAGGTCCGCTTCCCTGATCCGGCGGGCGAGCCTGGGATCCATTCCCAGCCCGGCTTCGCCTACGTATTGGTCGCAGCGATTGTCGACCAGGTCCTGGCGGCGGAACGCGGCGGCCACGGGCAGATCGAAGCCGCGGGCGAACGCGGCGAGGTCTTCGCTCGCCTCGCGCGTCCAGCCGCCGCCGCCCACGATCACGAGCGGCCGCCCGGCGCGGGCCAGTTCGCCGCGCAGGCCTCGCAGCGCGGACGGGGCGGGCGCGGCGCCCGCGCGCCGGTAGCGCGGGCTGTCGGCCACTTCCACGGCCTCGGCCAGCATGTCCTCCGGCAGCGCCAGCACCACGGGGCCGGGGCGGCCCGAAGTGGCGACGTGGAAGGCGCGGCTCACGTATTCGGGGATGCGCCGCGCGTCGTCGATCTGGTCGACCCACTTGGCGATGTGGCCGAACATGTGGCGGTAGTCGATTTCCTGCCAGGCCTCGCGGCCGATGGCGTCGCGTCCGACCTGGCCGATGAACACGATCAGCGGCGTCGAATCCTGGCGCGCGGTGTGGATCGCGATGCTGGCGTTGGTGGAACCGGGGCCGCGGGTGACGAAGCAGATGCCGGGCTCGCCCGTCAGCTTGCCGTGCGCCTCGGCCATGTGGGCGGCCCCGCCCTCCTGGCGGGCGACGATCAGGCGGATGGCGTCGCGCGCGTGGTAGAGCGCGTCGAGCGCGGCCAGGAAGCTTTCGCCGGGCACGCAGTAGACGGTATCGGCGCCGTGGATGCGCAGCGCTTCGATGAGCACTTCGCCGCCGCTGCGGCGCGCGAGAGGGATGTCGGTCATGGCAGGCTGTCCTCCCGTATCAGGTAATCGGTATTCAGCAATTTGACGTCGGGGCAGCCCAGCAGGGCGAGATCGACGTCGATCTCGCGCCGCAGCAGCTCCAGCGCGCGCGCGGCGCCGGCCTGGCCGCCGGCCGCCAGCCCGTACATGGCCGGCCGGCCGACGAACACGCAGCGCGCGCCCAGCGCCAGCGCCTTGAGCACGTCGGTGCCGCGGCGGA
This sequence comes from Pigmentiphaga soli, assembly GCF_039541095.1. Classification (NCBI taxonomy): domain Bacteria; kingdom Pseudomonadati; phylum Pseudomonadota; class Betaproteobacteria; order Burkholderiales; family Alcaligenaceae; genus Pigmentiphaga; species Pigmentiphaga soli. The sequence goes on along the minus strand of NZ_BAABFO010000010.1, from coordinate 122,874 downwards.
TGCCGCCGTCCAGCAGCACGGCGAAATCGCGCGGCACCGCCGCCGCGATCGCGGGCAGGGCATCGAGCGGCGCCACCGCCCCGTCGAGCTGGCGGCCGCCGTGGTTGGAGACGACGATGCCGTCGCAGCCGAGCGCGTGCGCGCGCCGCGCGTCCTGCGGCCGCAGGATGCCCTTGATCACCAGCCGGCCCGGCCAGCGCTCGCGCATCCAGGCGATCGTATCCCAGGTCATGGCGGCGCGGCCGGCGCGATGGTCGCCCTTGGCCGCGCTGACGATGGGGCCGCCGCGCGTGGCGGTGAAATTCTCGAAATGCGGCATGCCCTGGCGCAGCAGCGTGCGGGCGAAGGTGGCGGCCAGCCAGCGCGGCCGGGCCAGGCCGCCGGCCACCAGGCGCGGCGTGAGCCGCAACGGGATGCTGAAGCCGTTGCGCAATTCGTTCTCGCGCGCCGAGGCGATCTGCACGTCCACGGTCACCACCAATACCGGCACCGCGGCGGCCTGGAGCCGCGCCAGCAGCGGCCCGATCACTTCCGTGGCGGCGGGCAGGTAGGCCTGGTACCAGGTGCCCGGGGCCTCGCGCATCACGCGCTCCAGCGGGATGGTGGAGGCCGCGCTCAGCACCGCCGGCTGGCGCGCGGCGGCCGCCGCCCGCGCCAGCGCGAGGTCGCCGTCGAAGGCGCACAGGCCGGCCACGCCCATGGGCGCGATGCCCACCGGCGCGTCGTAGGCGGCGCCGAACAGCTCGATCGCCATCGAACGCCGCGACACGTCCACCAGCGGATGGGTGCGGAAGCGCCAGCGCCGGAACGCCGCGCGGTTGGCGTCGAGCGAAAGCTGGTCTTCGCTGCCGCCGTGCACGTAGCCGTAGATGCCGGGCGGCAGGCGGCGCCGCGCGGCCTGCGCCAGGTCCGCGATCGAAAGGGCCTTGCTTGGGGTCATCGGAGTCGGTCCATGCCCTGGCGGTTCATGTGCCGTTGAAGTTGGGGCGGCGCTTGCCGTGGAAGGCCTCGACGCCTTCGCGGAAATCGTTCGAGCTGCGCAGCCGGCTGTAGCAGTGGCCTTCCAGCTCGATGGCGACGGAGAGCGTGGCGTCCTCGGTGTCGTTGAGCAGCTTCTTCGCGGTGCGCTGGGCCAGCGGCGAGAAGGCGCGCAGCTCGTCCACCAGGCGGTCGGTGGCCGCCTCCAGCTCGGCGTCGGCCACGCATTCCGTGGCCACGCCCCAGTCGTGGGCCTGGCGGCCGGGAATGCGGCGCGAGCGCATCACGATGTCCTTGGTGCGGGTGATGCCCACCATCTTCTGCAGGCGGGCCGAACCGCCCGAGCCGGGGATCTGCCCGAGCTTCTGTTCCGGCAGGGCGTATTGCGTGGTGTCGGTGGCGATGCGGAAGTCGCAGGCCAGCGAGATCTCGAAGCCCACGCCGAAGCAATAGCCGCGCGCGGCGGCGATCACCGGCTTGCCGCAGCGCGCCGGCGCGGCGATGTTCCAGGCCAGCCGGGAGACGTGCTCGGGCGAGGCTTCGAGAAAGCCCTTGATGTCGCCCCCGCTGGAGAAATGCTCGCCTTCGGCGCGCAGCACGATGACGCGCACGGCGGGATCCGCGTCGAGCGACTCGAACACCAGGCGCAGCTGCTCGCGGGCGGGCATGGAAATGACGTTGAGGGGCGGGCGCGCGAGCACGATGTCGGCGCGCTCGCGCGCGGCGTCGACCTCGACGCGGAAGCCGTCGAACCGGTCGAGCAGGCTGTGGGCGGGATGGGTCAGGGCGGTCATGGCGTTTCCTGTTGGATGTTGGAGCGGGGCGGCCTCGCGCGCCGCGGGGCGGGTTTCCGGTTCGTTGCCGCGGGCCTCATGCGGCACCGAGGTCGATTTTCGCGTCGCGATCGATCTCGGCGGCGAGGTCGACCTCGTCTTCGCCCGGGATCCGCACCTTGGTGAAGACGTGCTCGTGGTAAACCACGGGGCGCGTGGCGTCCAGGCCCATCTTGGCGCTCAATCCCTGCAGGTGCGCGGGGGGCGGCGCGCCGTCGGCGAAATCGAAGCCTACCGTGGTCGAAGGGTCGAGCACCGAGCCCTGCGCGCCGGGGATCAGGACCAGGTCGCGGCTGGCCTGGAAGCGCGTGGCGACGGCCCATTCCACCTGCAAGGGATCGTGGACGTCGACGTCGTCGTCCACCACGATCACCTGCTTGACGTCGTAGTGGGCGCCGAAGGCGGCGCAGATCACGTTCTTGGGCTGGCCTTCGTGGGCCTTCCTGATCTTGACGAACAGATGGTAGCGGGCGACGCCGCCGATCGACAGGTGCACGTCCAGCACGTTCGGGAAGCTGCGTTGCAGGTAGGCGAGCAGGGTCGCCTCGCGCGGGATCGCGCCCAGCAGCAGGTGTTCCATCTCGGCCGGCACGATGGTGTGGTAGACCGGGTTGCGGCGATGGGTGATGGCGTCGATGCGGATCACTTCCCGCTGCTCGCGCGCGCTGTAGTACTTGGGGAATTCGCCGAACGGGCCTTCGGGCTCGCGCAGCCGCGGCATCAGGCGGCCTTCGATCACGATCTCGGCGTCGGCCGGCACGCGCACCTCGTTGGTCAGGCACTTCGCCACGCGCAGCGGCGCGCCGTGCAGCGCGCCGGCGATCTCCAGCTCGTCGCGGTCGATCGGCGCGATGGCCTGCGAGGCCAGCAGCGTGAGCGGATCCACGCCGATCGCCACCGCCACCTCGAGCGCCTGGCCGCGCGCCTCGGCCTTCTGGTGGAAGGCCTGCAGGTGGCGCGGCAGCACGAGCAGCGCCATGCGGTCAGCCGCATGCACCTGGATGCGGTGGATGGACACGTTCTGGACGCCGGTTTCCGGATTGCGGGCGATCACCAGGCCGGCCGTGATGTAGGGCCCGCTGTCGTGCTCGCTATGGGTCGGGATGGGCAGCACCTCGCGCGGATCGCGGTCGCGGTGCACGACCTGCTGGCAGGGTGCCTGGCCGGGCGCCACCTCGATCCAGGGCAGGGGGTGCTCGGCGGCGTGGCGGTAGCGGGCCAGCAGTTGCGATTCGGGCACGCCCATGGCTTCCGCGATCCAGGCGCGGCGGGCGACGAAGCCCGATACCACCGGTATCTCGTGGCCCTCGGGCCGGGGAAAATAGGCCGCCTGCCGGCCGTCCAGGCGCTTGGCGATGGCGGCCAGCCGGTGCTTGAGCGGCGTGCCTTCGCGGATCACGGCCAGGCGGCCGGTGTCGGCCAGGTGCGCCAGCCAGCGGCGCAGGTCGGTATGGGGGGCAATGGTGGTCATGGAGGCGTCTCGTGCTGATCGTAGCGTCAGGCGGCAGGATTGGCGCCGCCGGCCAGCGGCGTGTATTCGCCGGCGGTCAGCTTGCGGCGCAAGACCTTGCCCACCGGGGACTTGGGAATCTCTGACACGAATACGTATTCGCGCGGGCGTTTGAAATTGGGCAGGTCGGAACTGCGGCAATGGGCGTCGAGCGTCTGCGCGTCGAGCGCGGCCTCGCCCGCGCGGCGCGTGACGAAGGCGACCACGCGCTGGCCCCAGCGTTCGTCGGGCAGGCCGACCACGGCCACCTCGCCCACGCCGGGGCACAGCGAGATCACCGATTCGATGTCCACCGGCGAGATGTTCTCGCCGCCGCTGATGATCATGTCGTCGACCCGGCCGGTGACGAACAGGTCGCCGTCGCGGTCGACATAGCCGATGTCGCCGGTGAAATACCAGCCGTTGCGCAGCGACTTGGCGTTGGCATCGTCGCGCTTCCAGTAGCCTTCGAAGGCTTCGTCGCCGCGCAGGTCGACGATGATCTGCCCTTCCACGTCGGGGCCGACCACGTCGTCGACGCCGTCCGCGTCCAGGGCCACCACGCGCAGCCGGGTGTTGACGCCCGAACGCCCGGCGCTGCCCGGCTTGCCGACCGCGTCCTGGTCGATCGAAAAGGTGTAGACCTCCGACGAGCCGTAGTGGTTGACGAAGACCTGCGGCGCGAAGGCGGCCTGCAGCCGGCGCAGCAGGGCGTCGTGCATGGGCGCGCCGGCGAAGCCCAGCTTCGTTACCGAGGCGATGTCGGGCCCGGGCCCGGTACCGCGCCCCAGCGCCTCGCGCCGGTTCATCATGTCGTGGTAGAGCGTGGGCACCAGGTACAGGCAGCTGACCCGCTCGGCTTCGATCAGGTCGAGCGCGCGCTGGGTGTCGAAGCGCGGCAGGCACACGAAGGCCCCGTCCACCAGCGCCATGGCCAGCAGCGAACGCACGCCCATGGTGTGGTAGAGCGGCATGACGCCCAGGGTGCGCTCGCCGCGGCGGTATAGGTTCTGCGCGACGTGCGCCAGCGCCGCCGCGCGTTCGTGCCGGTGGCGGCGCGGCACGCCCTTGGGCCTGCCCGTGGTGCCGGAGGTGTAGAGGATGAGCGATATGTCGTCGGCGCTGGCCTGGGCAGGCAAGCCGTCCGGCGCACCGGCGGCGAACTCGTCCCAGGCGTGCGTGGCGCCCGTGGCGTCCGCGCCGATGCCGATGCGGGGCACGGCGCGCGCCGCCGTGCTGTAGCGCACGGCCGACTCGCTCACCCCTTCGAAGAACACGGCCTTGGCCTCGGCATCGGCCAGGCAGTAATCGATCTCCTCCGGCTTGGCGCGCCAGTTCAGCGGAACGATGACCACGCCGGCGAACTGGCAGGCCCAATGCAGGGTGGCGGCCTCGTGGCGGTTCTGCAGCACCGACAGCAGGCGGTCGCCGCGCGCCAGGCCCAGCTGCCGCAGGCCGGCCGCGACGCGGGCGATGCGCTCGCCCCATTGGGCGTAGTCCAGGCGGACGCCGTCGTCCACCAGCGCCGGCGCACGCGGGTTGCGCTCCACGCTTTGCAGAAAGGTCGTGCCGAGGTCGAACATGGGGTCAATCTCCGTTCTGGCGGGCTGCGGCGGCCTCGCGGCGCCGGGCGGCGACCTCGAGCACGGCAGCCACGATGGTCGTGTAGCCGGTACAGCGGCACAGGTGGCCGGACAGCATCTCGCGCACCTCGATCTCTGTAGGGTCGGGCTTGCGGCGCAGGTAGTCGGCGCAGCTCATCAGGATCCCTGCCGTACAGAAGCCGCATTGCAGGGCGTGATGGCGCCTGAATGCTTCCTGCAGGTCCGACAGCGGGCCGTCGTCGCACAGACCTTCGACGGTATCGACGCAGCGGCCGTCGGCCTGCACCGCCAGCGTCATGCAGGCGCGGCCGGCCACGCCGTCGATCAGCACGGTGCAGGCGCCGCATACGCCGTGTTCGCAGCCCACGTGCGTGCCGGTGGCGCCCAGGTCGTGGCGCAGGAAGTCGGACAGCAGGGTGCGGGATTCGCAACTGCCGCTGCGCGGCGTGCCGTTGAGCGCCAGCCGCACGACGTGCCGCGCGCCGCGTTCGCATTGCTTCATGCCCTGCCCTCCATGGCTTGCGCGATCACCCGGGCGCCGAGCTTGCGCACCAGATGGCGGCGGAAGGACGCGCCGGCGTGCGCGTCGTCGCGGGCGCCGAGCTCCCAGGCGAAATCGTTGAGCGCGGCGTCGAGATCGGCGGTGCCCAGGCCGGCCGGCCAGCGCGCCACGCGCGGGCGATCGGCCACGCCGCCGATCGCCAGCCGCAGGCCGTTGGCATCGGCGACGGCGGCCGCGGCCACGATCGCGAAATCGCCGTGGCGCGCCGAGAATTCGGCGAAGGCGGTGCCCTGGCCCGGACGGCCCAGCGGGAAGCGCACCTCTTCGATCAGCTCGTCGGGCTCGCGCGCCGTCATCAACATGCCCTGGAAGAAGTCGGCCGCCCGCAGCACGCGGCGCTTCTTCGCGTTGCGCAGCACGACCTCGCCGTCGAGAGCGGCCAGCACGAGGGGAATCTCGGCGCTCGGATCGGCGTGCGCCACCGAGCCGCATACCGTGCCGCGGTTGCGGATCTGGAAGTGGGAGATGAACGGGAAGGCCTGCGCCAGCAGCGGCACTTCGCGCGCCAGCGAGGGACGCCATTCCACGCTGCCCTGGGTGGCCGCAGCGCCCACCGCCAGCACGCCGCCCTGCGCGCGCGCATAGTCCAGGTCCGCGCTGCGGGAAATGTCGATCAGCATCTCGGGCTGGGCCAGGCGCATGTTGAGGACCGCCATCAGCGACTGGCCGCCGGCGAGGATGCGCGCGTCGCCGCCGTGCCGGGCGAGCAGCCCGATGGCCTCGTCGCCGCTGTCGGCGCGCACGTAGTCGAAGGCCGCCGGCTTCATCGCCCTGCTCCCAGCCGTTGCAGCAGCCGGCGCCACCATGGGCCGCCCGCGGTCGGCGCCGCGCCGCCGGCCTGGCGGCCCAGTTGTTCGAACAGCTGCCTGAGGATGATCCGGGCGGCGCCTTCCAGCATACGGCCGCCCACGGCCGCCACCTTGCCCGATACCTCGGCTTCGTAGTCGTAGCGCAGCAACGTGCCGCCGCCGGCGGGCTCCAGCGTGACCAGGCCGCTGCCCCTGGCGGCGCCCATGCTCGACAGGCCCGAGCCGGCCAGGCGCAGCCGGCGCGGCGGGTCCAGTTCGGACAGCGCGATCTCGGCGGCGTAGCGCGCCTTGATCATGCCCACGCCCACGGTCACGTCGGCGCGGTAGCGGTTGGGGCCGGTTTCCTCGAGCGCATTGCAGCCGGGCACGACCCTGGCCAGCGCGGCCGGGTCCAGCAGCACGGCGAAGATCGCCTCGGGCGGGGCCGGCAGCAAGATCTCGCCCTGCGCCGTCAATGCCTTGCCGCTCTTGCCGGCGGCCGGCGCGGCCGCGGCCGCGGCTTCGGCTTCGGCCGACAGCGGCCCGGACGGCGGCGGATCGTCGATGCCGAGCAGGGCCATCACGCGCGCCGGCGTGAGCGGCAGGGCGACGTCGGCGCGGCCCAGCGCGTCGGCCACGGCGTTGGCGATGCACACCGGCGTGCTCATGTTGTTGCCTTCGCCCAGCCCCTTGGCGCCGAGCGGCGTGTAGGGGCTGGGCGTTTCCTGGTGCAGGATCCTGGGATCGGGCACTTCGCAGGTGGTGGGCACGAGGTAGTCGGCGAAGGTGCCGGCCTGGAAGCTGCCGTCGGCGCCGTAGCGGAATTCCTCCATCAGCGCCGCGCCCAGGCCCTGGGCGAAGGCGCCGCGGATCTGCCCGTCGGCCAGCGCCGGGTTCAGCAGCGTGCCGGCGTCGTGCAGGGTCACGTAGTCGTCGATGCGCACGCGGCCGGTCGTGCGGTCCACTTCCACCGCGCAGATATCGAAGGCGAAGCCGTAGGCGGCCGAGGTGTTCACGCGGTCGTCCTCGTCCGGCGCCGTCAGCTGCGGCGCGGTCCAGAACGCGGTCTCCCGCAGGCCCGGTTCCACGCCGGCGGGCAGCAGGGCCGGCGCCCAGTGGGGATTGGCGGCGAAGCGGCTGAACGGCACGCCGCGCCCGGGCTGGCCCCGCGGATGCACCTTGCCGGCGGCGAACACGATCTCGTCCGCATCGCAATCGAACTGGGCGGCGGCGATGCGGGCCAGTTTGCCGCGCAGCCGCGCGCAGGCCAGGTGCAGCGTGCCGGCCACGGCGCCGGCGAACCGGCTGGAATAGTTGCCGGCCGCCACCGACCAGGCGTCCTTGGCGGTGTCGAACTCGACGTTGACCGCCACCTCGGCCGGAGCGACGCCGAACGCGTCGGCCGCCACCTGCGCGCACACGGTGCGGTGGCCCTGGCCGGCCGGCGACGAGGCCACCGTCACGTTGATGCCGCCCAGCGGGTCGATGCCGACCGTGGCCGTGGCGATGGCGCCGTTCTTGGGCCCGGCCTTGGCGCGCTGTTCCCGTGGCAGCACGGTCGTGATGTAGCCCATGTTCGAGACCGAGGGCTCGACGATGGCGGCGAAGCCGATGCCGTACAGCCGGCCCTCGGCGCGCGCGGCATCGCGGCGCTCGTACAGCCGCGCCAGCCCGCCCTCGGCGACGGCCGTGTCCAGCGCGGCGTGGTAGTCGCCGGAATCGATCAGCGCGCCGGCCGCGGCGCGATAGGGAAAGGCGTCGCGCGCAATGAAGTTGCGCCGGTACACCTCCAGCGGATCCAGCCCCAGTTCGACCGCGATGCGCTGCATCAGCCGTTCCAGCGCGAAATACACCTGCGGCCCGCCGAAGCCGCGCACCAGGCCGGTGGGCGTCTTGTTGGTCAGCACCACGCGGTTGCGCACGCTCAGGTTGGGAATCGCATAGGCGCCGGTCACGCAGCCATGCATGCGGTAGAGGGTGGCGGGCTCGGGCGCGCGCAGATAGCCGCCGCAATCTTCCATCTGGTCGAGCGCCAGCGCGATGACGCGGCCGTCGGCCTGCACCGCGGCGGCGGCGTGGCACAGCCGGGCGGTGGCCGAGGTGGCCGCGGCCAGGTGTTCGAGACGGTCCTCCACCCACTTGACCGGCGCCCGCGCCTTGCGCGCGGCCAGGCACATCAGAACCACGGGCTGCATGACCGCCTGCTTGACGCCGAAGCTGCCGCCCGAGTCAGGAAAAGTGCGGTGGCGCAGGCGATTGCCCGGCACCTTCAGCGCCATCGCCATCACCGTATGCAGCGAGAACGGCCCCATGAAATTCGACTGCGCGTCGTAGCCGTCCTGCTCGGACAGGAACTCCGCCACCACCACGGCGCACTCGATCGGCGTGCAGGAATTGCGCGGGTATTCGACCGAGATCTCGACGCGGTGCGGCGCGGCGGCGAAAGCCGCTTCCGGGTCGCCGTAGCGGAAGCTGCGGTCGCTGACGACATTGCTGCCCACCTGCTCGTGCAGCACGATCGCATCGTCCATGGCCGCGCGGATATCCACCACGGCCGGCAGCGGCTCGTAGTCGACCTCGATCAGGTCGACGGCGTCCTCGGCGCGATAACGGTCTTCCGCCACCACGACCGCCACCGGTTCGCCCACGTAGCGCACCTTGTCCACCGCCAGCGCCCACATTTCCATCGGCTGCTTGACGCCGACGATGAAGGGCCTGGACCAGCGCCGCACGTCGTCGCCGGTCAGCACCGCGCGCACGCCCGGCAACGCCAGCGCCTTGTCGGCGCGCACGGCCGACAGCCGGGCGTGCGCATGCGGCGAGCGCACCACCGCCGCGTGCAGCGTGCCGGGCCGCAGCGGCGCGTCGTCGCCATAGCGGCCGCGGCCGGTCAACAGCGCGCGGTCTTCCACGCGCTCGGCGCGCCGGCCCAGGTGGCGGGAGGGAGCGAGCGTATCGTTCATATCAATGCTTTATGGCCCTGCGTACCTTCCAATGCCTATAACCCTGCGCCGCCCTATCCAGGGCACCGCGGATCCGGCTCTGCCGGTCCGCCAGTGCCGCCCCTTGAGGGGCGCGCGCAGCGCGTAGGGGTGGGTCCCTCCCTGGCGCGCGCAGCGCGTAGGGGTGGGCCCATTCAATCCGCCTTGATGCCGGCTTTGCGGATGACGTCGGCCCATTTGCGGTCCTGCGCGGCGTTGTATTTGGCGAAGTCCTGGGCCGAGCCGCCCATCGGCTGCACGCCGGCCGTCTTGAACATCGACTTGACGTCGTCCGCCTTCAGGGCCTCGTTAAGCACGGCGTTGAGTTTGTGGACGACGGCGTCGGGCGTGCCGGCCGGCGCGTACAGGCCATAGAACACGGCCACTTCGAAGCCCGGGTAGCCCTGTTCGGCCACGGTCGGTACGTCGGGCAGCTCGGCCAGCCGCTGGCGCGAGGTCACCGCCAGCGCGCGCATTTTGCCGGCCTTCACGAAGGGCAGGGCATTGGGGAAGTTGTCGAACATCACGTCCACCTGGCCGCCGAGCAGGTCGGTCACCATCGGCGCGCTGCCCTTGTAGGGAATCTGGTTGAGATCGGTGCCGGTGATGCTCTTCAGGTATTCCATCGTCAGGTGCTGCGAGGTGCCGGTGCCGGACGACGCATAGTTGAGCCGGCCCGGGCTGGCCTTGGCGGCGTCGATCAGGTCCTTCAGCGACTTGATTGCCGAGTCGGCGCGCACCACGAGCAGGTTGGGCGTCTCGGCGCCCAGAATCACCGGCGCGAAGGCGGTGTTGGTGTCGTAGGGCAGCTTGCTGTAGAGGTACTGGTTGACGATCAGCGGGAAGCCCTGCACCAGCAGCGTGTAGCCGTCGGCCGGCGCCTTGGCCGCCGCCGCGGTGCCGATCACGGTGCCGCCGCCGGCCCGGTTCTCGACGATGAAAGGCTGGCCCAGCTTCTCGTTGAGCTTGGTGGCGAAGGCGCGCGCCATCACGTCGTTGAAGCCCGCGGGCGGGTAGGGCACGATGATGCGCACCGGCTTGTCGGGATAGCCGTCGTCGGCCCGGGCCGATCCGCACAGCAGCGCCACCGCCACGCAGGCCAGGGCGCCGGCGCCCCGCAGTATCGTTCTCGTCGCTTCTTGCATCATTCGTCTCCTTGTCGTATTGCCGTTGACGTCGTTCAGGCCAGACCCGCCTGCTGGTAGATGTGCTTGATTTCCTGGAAGTCGGCCAGCGCGTCGTAGCCGTGCAGCCGGCCCAGGCCGCTCTGCCGGTAGCCGCCGGTTTCCGCCTCGGCGAAGAGTTTGTTGTGGTCGTTGATCCATACCGTGCCGTTGCGCAGTGCGCGGGCCACGCGCAGGGCGCGCGCGCCGTCGCGGGTCCAGACGCTGGCCGACAGGCCGTACTGGGAATGGTTGGCGCGGGCGAGGGCCTCGGCCTCGTCCTCGAAGCGTTCGAGCACCAGCAGCGGCCCGAAGATTTCTTCCTGCACGAAGAAGGCGTGCGTGTCGCGGTGCGCGACCAGCGTGGGGGTCAGGAAGGCGCCGCCGGCCAGCGGCCCCGTGCCCGCCTCGCCCCGCACGACGACTTCGTCGGCGGCCTCCATCGCGTCGCGGATGCGGGCGCCGACGGTGGCCGCGGCCTCCGGATCGATCAGCGGGCCGATGTGCATGCCCTCTTCCAGCCCCGGCCCGACGCGCAGCGCGCGCAGGGCCGAAGCCAGCGCCGCCTTCATCGGCTCGTACAGGCTGGCGTGGACCAGCACGCGCCGCGCGGCCGTGCACTGCTGGCCGCTGATGATGGTGGCGGCGGCGGCCAGCCGCGGCGCGACGGCGGCGACGTCGGCATCCTCGAACACCAGGCAGGCCGATTTGCCGCCCAGCTCCAGCGACAGCTTTTTCATGGTCGGCGCCGCCGCGGCCATGATGCGCTGGCCGGTGCGGTTGGAGCCGGTGAAGCTGATCACGTCCACGTCTTCGGACTCGACCAGGCAGGCGGCCACTTCGTGGCCGTCCTCGCTGACGAGGTTGACGACGCCGGCCGGCAGCCCTTCGGCCGCGTGCAGCTCGGCGATCAGCGCGGCGCTGAACAGCGCGGTTTGCGGCGCCGGCTTGACGACCGCGGCGCAGCCGGCGGCCAGCGCCGGCGCCAGCGCGCGGACCAGCAGCACCGCCGGCGCGTTCCATGGCACGATGATGCCGGCCACGCCGGCTGGTTCCTTCAGCAGCGTGGAGAACGTGTTCGGCTCGACCTCGAGCACGCGGCCGGGCAGATGGCGCGCCACGCCGGCGTAATAGCGGATCTCGGACACCGCCGCCTCGATCTCGCCGCGCGACTGCGCCAGCACCTTGCCGTTCTCCAGCGTGAGCAGGCGCGCCAGGGACTCGGCACGTGCCTCGACGCGGTCGGCCCAGCGCAGCATCGCCAGCTGGCGCAGGCGCGGGTTCTGCGACCACTGCGGCCGCTCGAAGGCGCGCCGGGCGGCCGCGATGGCGGCCAGCGCGTCGATGCGGGCGGAGGCGGCGTGGCGGCCCAGTTCGCTGCCGTCGGCGGGGTTGCGGCGCATGCCCCAGGCGCCGCTTTCGGCCGCCTGCCAGCGGCCATCGATCAGATTGAGAGCTTCCTTGATTTCCATGCTTTTTTCCCGATGCGCCATTCGATTGCGTGTCTTGCCCGGCATGCCGGCCGCCTTTCAGGCGTAGGCCGGGCCTTCGATGGCGGGGTGGTCGCGGATGAAGGCCTCGTCCACCTCGACGCCGATGCCCGGCTTTTCGGGCGGCCGCACGCAGCCGTCGGCGCCGATCGCGAACGGCGTGGCCACCAGTTCGTCGCGGAACAGGTTGCCGCGCGACACGTCGGCCTCGAAATAGCCGTCGCCGTCGATGGCGGCCAGCACGTGCAGGGTGGCGGCCATGTTGATGCCCGTCATCGACGTGTGGGGGTGGACGGCGAGCTTGTAGGCCGAGGCGTGCGCGGCGATGCGCAGGGTCTCGCTCACGCCGCCGGTCTTGGACAGGTCGGGCTGCAGCACGTCGACGGCGCGGTCGTCGATGAGCCGGTTGAATTCGAAACGCGTGTAGTGGTTCTCGCCCGCCGCGAACGGCAGGCTGCCGTAGCCGCGCGCCAATTCGTAGTTGCGGTAGTCGTGGGCCGGGAACGGCTCTTCCAGCCAGCCGACGCCGAGTTCGCCGAGCACCGGCACCATGCGCCGCGCGTCGTCGAGCGTATAGGCCGTGTTGGCGTCCGCCAGGATGACGACGCCCGGCCCCAGCGCCTCGCGCACCGCGGCCACGCGCGCCGTGTCGCGCTCGACCGAATCGCCCAGCCGCAGCTTGACGGCGCGGTAGCCTGCCCGCACGTGCGCGGCGGCTTCCTCGGCCAGCGCGGCCGGCTCCTGCCAGCCCAGCGCCACCCCGCCGGCATAGGCGCGCAGCGGCCGGGACGCGCCGCCCAGCAGGCGGTACAACGGCCAGCCCACGGCTTTCGCGCGGATGTCCCACAGCGCCATGTCGATGCCGCTCATGGCCATCGCGCAGGCCGCGCCGGTGCCCATGGCAGCGAGCTGGGCGTCGTAGATGCGGCGCCAGACGCCGTGCACGTCGGTCGCGTCCATGCCCAGCGCCAGGGGCCGCAGCGCGTGCCCGACCAGATGCGCGATGCTGGTGTGGGCGCGGCCGTGGTGCGATTCGCCCCAGCCGACCAGCCCGCCGGCGGTCGTCACCTTCACCACGACGGCGTCGCGCTTGCGTGCCCGGCCTACGCCCAGCCGGACGCTGTTGTGCTCTGGAACCGGGAAGGAAATGGCCCAGGCCTGGATGTCGGCGATGGCGAAATCTTTCGCGCCGGCTTCGACCGGAACCTGGTTGGCGTGGGCCATGGACTCGTCTCCGTTGGGGCAGCCGCTGGGGGGCTTTTGAGGGAGAGAAGTCTAGGAATCGCTCTATATCAGGTCAATTAATATTAAATTATGTACTCCATCAGATAAAGTGAACGTGCCATGGAATTCCGGCAGATCCAGTACTTCGCCTGTCTCTATGAAGAGGGCTCCGTCACGCGCGCGGCGCGGCGCCTGAATATCGTCCAGCCGGCCTTGAGCATGCAGATCGCCAAGCTGGAAGATGAGCTCGGCCAGCAGCTGTTCGTCCGCAGTCCCCAGGGCATGCATCCGACCGGGGAGGCGCGCCGCCTCTACCACCTGTTCCTGCCCGTGATCACCGGGTTCTCGCAGGCGCGCGAGCAGGCGCGGCAGGCCGACGGCGAACTGGTCGGCCAGGTGCGGGTCGGCATGATCGCCACCATCTCGCAAGGCGTGCTGGTGAACGCGCTGATGGAATTCTCCGGCGGCCATCCGAAGGTGGAGCTATCGTTCGTCGACGGCTTCAGCGGCGGGCTGAGCGACGCGGTGGCGCTGGGGCACCTGGACGCCGCCGTCATCAACCGGCCGCGGCGGCCGCTCGCGCTGCATACGGAAGCGATCGCCGAAGAAGACGTCGTGCTGGTGGCCGGCGCCGGCCATGCGCCCTTGCCGCAGACGCTGCCGTTCGCCGAGTTGGCCGCGCTAAAGCTGGTGCTGCCCACGCGCCAGCACGGGTTGCGCGGCATCATCGAAAGCTTCGCGTTGTCGGAGAATGTGGACCTGCGGCCCACGGTGGAGATCGACTCCATCAGCGCGATCCTGAGGCTGGTGCGCGAAAGCGACTTCTGCACGCTGCTGCCGACCATCGCCGTGCGCGAGCAGCTGGCGCAGGGGGATCTGCGCGCGTGCGTGATTTCTTCCCCGAGGCTGGTGCGGCACATCGTGTGCGTGACGGATCCGCGGCGGCCGCTGGGGGCGGCGGCCGCTGCTTTCATGGCGGTGCTGGCCCGCCATATTCAGGGGTTGGAGAAAGAGAAGGACTAACCGCCTGCCGTCCGCACGAAGCGCTGTTCGAGGACCTGGGCGCCCCACTGCTGACCGGCGAATTCCTCCGCCAGCACGAAGCCGTACGCCTCGTACAGCCGCCGGGCCGCGTCCAGGCCGCGGAAGGTCCAGAGCTGGGTGGCGGCGAATTGCCGCTCGTCGCAGAAGCCTACGGCCTGCTCCAGCAGCCGCCGCCCGACGCCGGTGCCGCGCAGGCTGTCGTCGACGATGAACCAGCGCAGATGGGCCTGGTTGCCGCCCAGGTCCTCGCCATCGATCGCCACCGAGCCGGCGATCCGTTCGCCGTCCATGGCCAGCCACAGGCCGTTGTCGGGCCGTTCCAGCCGGCCGGCGAAATCGGCCAGGCCGGCGGCGACCTTGCTTTCGAAGAAGGCGCCGAAGCCGGAATGGCGGGCGTAGAAGCGCGCGTGCATGTCGACGATGGCGCCTATCGCGCCGGGGCGGTAGCCGGATTCGATGCGCACCGGCCGTGTGGCGGGTGCCTGCGCGCCCTGCCGGTTGGAGGCCAGCGCCGCGGCATAGGCGGCCAGGCCGCCGGCCACCTCGTCCTGCTGTGCCGGTGCCAGGCGCGACAGCGCGGCCGCCACCTGCTTGCGGGCGAATGACTCGATCGCGGCGCGCGTGCGGCGGCCGTGCGCGGTCAGGGCCAGCCATTTGATACGGCCGTCGGCGTCGTCCACCGATTCCTTCAATTCGCCTGCATCGATCAGCTTGCGCACCATGCGGCTGACGCTGGATTTTTCCAGGCGCAGGCAGTCGGCCAACTGGCCTGCCGTCATGCGGCGCCGCGCGCCGACTTCGAGGATGGCGTGGACGGCCGAGGGCGGGTAGCGGGTGGCGGCCAGCGTGGATTGCATGAAGCCTAGTTCGCGCACTATTTGGCGTGATGCGGCTCGGATCTGGTCGATGAAGGGGATGTCCACTTGGTCCATCTGATGTCTTCCATACTGTTGTATGGTACAACAATTTGACGAGATGGATGGCGCCGGCGAGCCGAGTACGGCGAAGACGTCATCAAGCGTCTAGGTGCGGACCTCAGCGAGCAATTCGGTCGTGGCTTTGGCTGGGGCAACTTGGCCCAGATGCGTACGTTCTTCCTCGCATGGCTACCCGAACAGATTTTGCAGACACTGTCTGCAGAATCTTCCAGCACCTCAACTCGCCAGACATGCACTTGAGTACGCCGCGCACCTGGCCGGCGTCGAAGCCTTGCTCTTTCTTGCGCCAGATGACGCTGCTCACGTCCTCGGCGGTGATGTTCCTGACCGGCTTGCTGCCGATGTGCGGCAGGATATCCTTCTCCAGGTAGCGGTGCGGCATGGTTACATCCTGCGGCCGCGTGCCTGGACGCTGCATCACTTCCCGATGCAGAAGCGGAAATTATGCCGCATGTCGTTGATTTTCAAGGTATTCATGGTGGTCCCGCAACGCGCTTGGACCTATTCCTGGACCCAAATACCAAGCGTGTCCCTTGGTAGCTGCAGATGGCCTTCCTTGGACGCTTCCCGTTCTCCAGTTTCCAGTGCGATGTGTCAGCGGACAACCTGATCAGAGGCAGTGAACCCGGCCATCGACGTCCGCCAACATCCAATGCGCTGTAACAGGCTCATTTTCCCACCTCCTGATTCGGAAGACCAAGGATGTTGTGTTCTGCTTCAACTCGAAAAACGGGAGGAGCGCAGTTCGGATTGTTGGCTGCGGCTGCGGTGATGCCGGGGTGAGATGACGACTCCTTTGGCCAGTTGGCCGATACCGATGGGAGCCTCACCATGTCACACCAAGCCTCAGACATCATCACCCCGAAAGCCCTGTTGCTTGATGAGCGGCTGACGCCGCTGGAGCGCAACGCCTGTCCTTGAAGAAGCGTTCGGAGAACTCGGCCACGGTGGCGTCTTCTGCTCCAGCCACTTTCTCCTGCTGCTTTTTCTGCGCCGGAGACTGGCCCAGTGCCACCAGATGCGCCGCCTCGTCCCGTTTCAGGCGCGCGTTCTTCAGGGTGAGGGCCGGGTACTTTCCCAGCGTTAGCTTCTCTCGCTTGCCGTCCAGCCGATAGCGATAACGCCAGACGATGCTGCCACTCGGCAGCACTTCGACGTACAGCCCGCGATCGTCACTGACGATGTAAGGAGCATCCTTTGGTTTGAGCGCCTTGAGAGCGGTATCTGTGAGAGACATGGACCCTCCTTTGGGTCCATGAATGTCAATAGTCAGGCTATTCGGTGAACTTGGACCCATATATGGACCCGAATAGCGATGGCTTTGACTGTATCACCGAATCACTCAGTAGACAAAAATCCCTTTATTTATGCGGTTTTCAGGCACATAAGCAGACTTCATGTCAGCGCCGAAGTAATACTGACCCCTGGCGCCGAGGTAAAACTGACCCCCTGGGCGATGATGGCGGCTTTTGGCCGCCAAGATGTTGACCCAGGAGCAATCATTGGAGATTCGAGTACTGGCCCGTCAGGGCCACGGCATCAAGGCGATCGCGCGAGAGTTGGGCGTGTCGCGCAACACAGTCAGGCGATACCTGCGCGGTGAGGCGACGCCTCCCAGCTACGGCCCGAGGGCTGCGCGGCCACGCAAGCTGGACCCGTACACGCAGTACCTGCCCTTCGGGCGCGATGAAGCAAATCTGTTCTTCCAGGTGGTCGCCAAGCGCTACGAGCGAGGCAGCATCATCTTGACCAGCAACCTGCCCTTCCCTCAATGGGCCAGCGCCTTCGCCGACGACCAGACGCTCACGGCAGCCATGCTCGACCGCCTTCTGCATCACGCTCACATCGTGCAGATCAGTGGCGAAAGCTATCGGCTCAAGGACAAGCGCAAAGCCGGCAACAGCCCGGCTCGGGCTCGGACTGCTGCCCAATAACCCTTCAACCCCAGGGGGTCAAATTTACTTCGGCGCGAGCGCCGACAAAGGGGTCAGTTTTCAACCGGCGTTGACAACTTCAGTGGATGTCCCTGGAACCGACCTCACTTCCCGATACAGAACCTCGAAAAAATCACTCCCAGGAGGTCATCGCTGCTGAACTCGCCTGTGATTCCGCCCAGTTCCAGGTGCGCCAGCCTCAATTCCTCGGCAAACAAATCCAGCACCCGGTCATCCAGCGCCGCATGCTCGGCCGCCGCCTCAAGCCGTTCCCCCGCCCGCCGCAGCGCCTGCAAATGCCGCTCCCGTGCCAGATAGGGCGATTCCCCGGATGGATTCCACCCCGCGATCCCAAGCAGTTCGGCCCGCAGCACATCCAGCCCCCGCCCCGTCAGCGCCGACACGCCGATCCGCCGGGCCGCCGCCGAAGCCGGCTCTTCCGCTTTCCCTGCCGAGCCCGCAAGCGCAGCCGCATCCCCCTCCCCTAGCAGATCGATCTTGTTCACCACCTCCACCACCGGCGTCCCCGCCGGCAGCCGCGCCGCGATCCCGGCATCCAGTTCCTCTTCCGGCCGCGTCGCATCCACGATGTGCAGGATCACGTCCGCCCGCGCGATCTCTTCCCACGTGCGCGCAATCCCGATCCGCTCCACCTCGTCCGCCGTCTCCCGCAGCCCGGCCGTATCGATCACATGCAGCGGTACCCCATCGATGGAGATTTCCTGCACGACCTTGTCCCGCGTGGTCCCCGCGATCGGCGTCACGATGGCCGCATCGAACCCGGCCAGCGCGTTGAGCAGGCTCGATTTCCCCACATTGGGCTGCCCAGCCAGCACCACGTGCAACCCTTCCCGCAGAATCGCACCCTGCCGCGCCTGCGCCACCAGCCGTGCAAGATCCTCCCGGATCCCCGCCAGCGTCTCGCCCGCCTGGTACTTCTCCAGGAAATCGATCTCCTCCTCGGGAAAATCCAGCGTCGCTTCCACCAGCATCCGCAGATGCACGATGCGGTCGGCCAGCGCATTGACCTCGCGCGAGAACGCCCCGGTCATTGATGCCGCCGCGCTGCGCGCCGCCGCCTCCGACGAGGCATCGATCAGGTCCGCCACCGCTTCGGCCTGCGCCAGGTCCAGCCTATCGTTCAGAAAGGCCCGCCGCGTGAATTCCCCAGGCTCGGCCAGCCGCAATCCGGCCTGCGCCCCGGCCTCCAGGCAGCGCGCCAACAGGCTGCGCAGCACCACCGGCCCGCCATGCCCCTGCAGTTCAAGCACATGCTCGCCGGTATACGAATGCGGCGCCGGGAAGTACAGCGCGATGCCCTGGTCGATGAGCGCGCCTCCGGCATCCCGGAATGGCAGGTAATGCGCATGCCGTGGCGTCAGCGCGCGGCCGAGCAACGCCTGGATCAGCGGCGCCAAGTCGTCCGGCGACGACACGCGGACGACGCCGATGCCGCCCCGGCCGGGAGCGGTGGCGATGGCGGCAATGGGATCTCGATCGGATGGCATGGCGACAAAAGGATGGAAGGGAACGTCAGTCCCCGCGAATAGTCCTGGCCCACTCTAACCCAAGGTATCGGCCAGGCACAAAAACAAAGGCCGCCGGAAACCCGGCGGCCTGGGAAGGATGGCAGCGAGCGGACGGCCCCGCGCGCCGAACCTCCGGCTGAACGATAACGCCGACCGCCGCTACTTCGCCGCCACCGGCTGCGCCGCACTGCGCGCCACATACCACTGCTGCGCGATCGACAAGGTATTGTTCACGATCCAGTACAGCACCAGCCCCGCCGGGAAGAAGAACATCATCCCGCCGAACACCAGCGGCATGATCATCATCACCTTGGCCTGCGTAGGGTCCGGCGGCGTCGGGTTCAGCTTCATCTGCAGGAACATCGTCCCCATCATGATCGCCGGCAGGATGAACCACGGATCGGGCGAAGCCAGGTCGTGGATCCACAGAATCCACGGCGCGCTGCGCATTTCCACGCTGGCCAGCAGCACCCAGTACAGCGAGATGAACACCGGGATCTGCACGATCATCGGCAGGCAGCCACCGATCGGGTTGATCTTCTCGGTGCGGTACAGCTCCATCATCGCCACGTTCAGCTTCTGGCGATCGTCGGCGAATTTCTCGCGCAGCGCGTTCATGCGCGGCGTGACGCGCTTCATGCGTGCCATCGACCGGTAGCCCGCGGCCGACAGCGGGAAGAAGGCGGCCTTGATCAGCACCGTCAGCGCGACGATGGTCCAGCCCCAGTTGCCCAGCAGCCCGTGCAGCCAGGTCATCAGCAGGAACACCGGCTTGGCGATGATGGTGAGCCAGCCGTAGTCGACCACCAGGTCCAGCCCCTGCGCCACGGCAGCCATCGCGGCCTGGTCCTGCGGGCCGATCCACAGCCGCGCCTCGACGCTATTGCCGGTGCCCGGCGCCAGCGTGCCGACCGGCTCGACCGCGCGGACCGCGAACAGATTGTCGCCCACCTTGGTCATGTCGTAGTTGCGCGACACGCCTTCGGGGGGCACCCACGCCACGGCGAAGTAGTGCTGGATCATCGCCAGCCAGCCGTCGGTGGATTGCTTGTTGAAGCTGGCCTTGTTCTTTTCGATGTCGGAGAACGACACCTTCTGGAACTTGTTCTGCGTGGTGTAGATCGCCGGGCCGGTAAACGTATGGTAGAAGCGGCTCTCGCCCGGGGGGCTGCTGCCGTCGCGCGTGAGTTGCAGGTACAGCGAGGGCGACAGGGGCTGGTCGCTGACGTTCGACAGGTCGTGGCGCACGTCGATGTCGTAGCGGCCGCGGCGCAGCGTGAAGGTCTTGATCAGGCGGATGCCGCCGCTTTCGGCCTCGAACGAGACGTCGATCGCGTCGCCGGTGAGTTCGCGCGCGTTGGTGGTGATGCGGAACGGCGTGCGGTGGGTGGGGAAGGCCGCGCCGGCCGGGGCGCCGACCACGCCGCTCTGGGCCAGGTAGGTGCGCTGGGGCGAATGGTCGAGCAGCACGGTGGGACGGGTGTGGTCCTGGCTGTCGGCGTGCTTGAGCAGTTCGGCCTTGACGATCTGCGCGCCTTCGGTATCGAAGGTCAGGCGCAGCACATCGGTGGTGATGACGATCTGTTCGGCCTGCGCGGCCGCCGCCTGCGCCGCGCCGCCGGGCACGGCCGCGGGGCTGGCCGCCGTTGCCGCGGGCGCGGCGGTGCCGGCCGGCACGCTGCCGTCGGCCGCCGGCGCCGGCTTGGCGTCGGTGGTGGCCGTCTTGACCGGCGTGGTGCCGAACAGCGACGGATGGCCATTGTATTTTTGCCAGCCATCCCATAGGAACAGGAGGGAAAGCGAGAAAATCATCCAGAGGATGGTTCGTTGCATGTCCATGGACGGAAAGTTCCAGTCGTCGTCGCGGCAAAGTCCGCTAGTTTAGCCGTCTTGGGCTGACAATTTCACCGGCCCTCGGGGGCCGGTGGCGCCCCGTTCGCGGCGCGGTCGCCGGGCGCCGGCGGCACCGGGTCGATGCCGCCCGGGGCGAAGGGGTGGCAGCGGCAGATGCGCCGCAGGCCGAGGTAGCCGCCGCGCAACGCGCCGTGCCGTTCGATGGCCTCGATCGCGTAGGCCGAGCAGGTGGGCGTGAAGCGGCAGGCCTGGCCCACCCAGGGGCTGAGGAAGTATCGGTAGAACCGGATCGGCAGGATCAGCAGCCGCTGCGGCCATGACGGCGGCCGGGGGAACAGGGAAGGACGTACCGGTGCTTGCATCGCGGTTCCCTTGCGGATGCGGCGCTCAGTGGCCGCGCGGCCGGGCGGCGCGCACCAGGTGGGCGTCGATTTCCTGCCGGACGGCCCGTTTCAGTGCCGTCAGCGACATGCTGTCGATCCGGGTATGCAGGCGGACGACGTAGGCGCCGGCCGGTAGCCCCGCACGCTGCAGCCGGAACGCTTCGCGCAGTACCCGGCGGATCGCGTTGCGGCTGACCGCCAGCGGCGCCTGGCGCTTGCCGACCACCATGCCGAGCCGCGCTTCGGTGCCGCCGGGGGCCATGCTGAGAACGAACAGCGCCCCCCTGGCCAGCCGCCGCCCCTTGAGCGCGGGCGCGAATTCCGCCGCATCCAGCAACCGCGCCGTCCGCGGAAATGCCAAGTTCCCACGCCCTCGCGCGCCAGCCCACCCAGGGCACAGCGGATCCGGCTCCGCCGGTCCGCCAGTGCCGCCCCCTGGGGGGCGCGCGCAAGCGCGTAGGGGGGGGACCTTGGCTGCCCGGCGCAATGGCTCAGATGGCCAGGCGCTTGCGGCCCTTGGCGCGGCGGGCATTGATCACGGCGCGACCGCCGCGGGTTTTCATGCGCACGCGAAAGCCGTGGGTGCGCTTGCGTCGGGTGACGGAAGGCTGGTAGGTCCGTTTCATGTCAGGTATCCATAGTGGTGCGCATCATCCCCCCGTATAAACTTGCGCCGCCTTTGGAATCTGCGCCGCTCGATCCAGGATGCGGCGGATCCGGCTCGCCGGTCTGCCCGCATCGCCCCCTGGGGGGCGCGCGCAGCGCGTAGGGGGGGATAATTTCGGAA
Source organism: Pigmentiphaga soli (assembly GCF_039541095.1). Lineage (NCBI taxonomy): Bacteria > Pseudomonadati > Pseudomonadota > Betaproteobacteria > Burkholderiales > Alcaligenaceae > Pigmentiphaga > Pigmentiphaga soli. The sequence continues at coordinate 101,293 of NZ_BAABFO010000010.1, read as the reverse complement.
AGCCCGCCATTCCATCAAATTTACCCAATGTTGTCAATCATTTAGCCGCGAGCTTGGCAAATGGCCGGATCGTCCCCTGTGGATAACTCCCCGCCGCCGGGGTAGAATCGGAGGTTTCGGATCGGCCAACAAGATCCCATCGCTCCCGGCTTCCCGTGCCGGGCGCACCGATCCCATAGCGAGATTCATGGAAGATTTCTGGCAGACCTGCGCCCGCACTCTCGAGCAGGAACTCACACCGCAGCAGTACAGCGCCTGGATTCGTCCACTGGTGCCGCTGGCGTTCGATGAGTCGCTCGCGGTGCTGCGGGTGGCGGCGCCCAACAGGTTCAAGCTGGACTGGGTCCGCAGCAATTTTTCGGGACGGATCGAGTCGCTGGCCACCCAGTGGTTCCACCGCCCGGTGCAGGTCAAGTTCGAGCTGGACGCGCCGCGCATGGCGCCGCCGCGTCCGGCCCCCGCGCAGTCAAGCAATGGGCTGGGCCACGGCGCCGCGCCGGCGCCCCAGGCGCCGCTTGCCGATTTCCCGGCCGGCCGGGGCCCCGATGGCCATGCCTACGGCTATGGCCCCGGCCATGGCGGCAACGGCGTCCACGCGTCCAACGGCCACGGCGCGCCCGCGCCCCAGCGCCCCGCCCCGGCCGCCCGCCCGGCGCCCAAGTCCGACCTGAACGAAGCCACCGGCATCTACGAGCGTTCGCGCCTGAACGTCGACCTGATATTCGACAATTTCGTCACCGGCAAGGCCAACCAGCTGGCGCGCGCCGCCGCGCTGCAGGTGGCCGAGAACCCCGGCACCTCGTACAACCCGCTGTTCCTGTACGGCGGCGTCGGCCTGGGCAAGACCCACCTGATCCACGCCATCGGCAACGCGATGGTGGCCGCCAAGGACAACGCCCGGGTGCGCTACATCCACGCCGAGCAATTCGTGTCCGACGTGGTCAAGGCCTACCAGCGCAAGGCCTTCGACGAATTCAAGCGCTACTACCATTCGCTCGACCTGCTGCTGATCGACGACATCCAGTTCTTCTCCGGCAAGAATCGCACGCAGGAAGAGTTCTTCTACGCGTTCGAGGCCCTGGTGGCGCTGCGCAAGCAGATCATCATCACCAGCGACACCTACCCGAAGGAACTGTCCGGCATCGAAGACCGCCTGATCTCGCGTTTCGACTCCGGGCTCACCTGCGCGATCGAGCCGCCCGAGCTGGAAATGCGGGTAGCGATCCTGCTGAAGAAAGCCGAAACCGAAGACGTCCACCTGCCCGAGGAAGTCGCCTTCTTCATCGCCAAGCACCTGCGCAGCAACGTGCGCGAGCTGGAAGGCGCGCTGCGCAAGGTGCTGGCCTACGCCAAGTTCCACGGCCGGCCGATCGCCGTCGACGTCTGCAAGGACGCGCTGAAAGACCTGCTGTCGGTTTCCAACGGCCAGATCACGGTCGAGAACATCCAGAAAACCGTGGCCGACTTCTACAAGATCAAGGTCGCCGACATGTATTCCAAGCGGCGCCCGGCCAATATCGCGCTGCCGCGCCAGATCGCGATGTACCTGGCCAAGGAGCTGACCCAGAAGAGCCTGCCCGAGATCGGCGAGCTGTTCGGCGGCCGCGACCACACCACCGTGCTGCACGCCGTGCGCAAGATCTCGGAATCCCGCTCCAAGCAGGCCGAGCTGAACCATTCGCTGCACGTCCTCGAACAAACCCTGAAAGGATGACCCCGCGCCGAGAGATACCGCCCCTGGCTGTGCGATACCTGTGAACATCGCTTGAGCATCTGCCGGAAAACGTCGTGCCGGCGTCCCGGCCCGAAAGTTGTTCATCTTTGCCCCCTATGCTCAAGGCAAGTTCTCCCATTTTCTAGAATGTGACAACTTGTTGATTTATAATGACTTTTTGTTGAAGCCCCAGTTATCCACAGGCTCCTATCAACTACCAACCCAAAGAAGGATTGGATATGCAACTGGTTAAAGCCTCGCGCGACGCGCTGCTCAAACCGCTCGCGACCGTCTCGGGCATCGTGGAGCGGCGGCACACGCTTCCCATCCTCGCCAACATCCTGTTGCGCAAGGAAGGCAGCAAGGTGGCGTTCGTATCCACTGACATCGAGGTTCAGATCACCACCCATGCGGATTTCGGCGTGGGTGATGCGTCTGAATCCACCACGGTGGCGGCCCGCAAGCTGCTCGATATCCTCCGCGCCCTGCCCGATACCGGCGACGTTGCGCTGGCGCTGGCCAACAAGAAGCTGTCGGTCCAGTCCGGCAAGAGCCGCTTCGCGCTGCAGACGCTGGCGGCCGAGGAGTTCCCCACGGTGGCGCAGCCGGCCGCCTGGAACGCCTCGCTCACGCTGAGCCAGAAGTCGTTCCGGCACCTGTTGAACATGGTCCACTTCGCGATGGCCCAGCAGGACATCCGCTACTACCTGAACGGGATGCTGCTGGTGCTGGACGGCCACGACGTGCGCTGCGTGGCCACCGACGGCCACCGCCTGGCCTACTGCGCCACCACGCTGGAAGCCGAGACGCCGCGCCAGGAAGTCATCATCCCGCGCAAGACCGTGCTGGAACTGCTGCGCCTGCTGGACGACGTGGAAGACCCGCTGCAGATCGACGTGGCCGCCAACCAGATCCGTTTCCGCTTCGGCGAGGTCGAGCTGATCTCCAAGCTGGTGGAGGGCAAGTTCCCCGACTACCAGCGCGTGATCCCCAGCGGCTACACCAAGCATTTCACGATCGCCCGCGAGGCGCTGCAGCGCAGCCTGCAGCGCGCCGCCATCCTGACCACCGACAAGTTCAAGGGGGTGAGGATGCAGATGGCCGATCACGTGTTGAAGATTTCCTCCAGCAATGCGGAGCAGGAGGAAGCCCAGGAAGAACTCGAGATCGATTTCGCCTTCGAGCCGCTCGACATCGGCTTCAACGTCAGCTACCTGCTCGACGTGCTGGGCAACCTGAAGACCGAGACCGTGCAGTGGAGCGTGGGCGACGCCAATTCGTCGGCCCTGATCACGCTGCCCGACAACGCGGATTTCAAGTATGTCGTGATGCCCATGCGGATCTGATCCGCGCGGCCGGTTCTCCATCGTTTCCGTTTTTGCCCGTCGGCGCGCTGCATGCCGGCGGGGTGGATGGCTTGCATAACTTATGACCGAACAGAACACCTCGAACGACCCCGGCTACGTGGCCCAGGGCAACGTCCCGGCGGCGATCGACGCCCACGCGCCCGGCGCCTCCGACGCCTACGGCGCCGATTCCATCAAGATGCTCAAGGGCCTCGAAGCCGTCCGCAAGCGTCCCGGGATGTACATCGGCGACACCTCCGACGGCACCGGGCTGCACCACATGGTGTTCGAGGTGGTCGACAACGCGATCGACGAAGCGCTGGCCGGCCACTGCGACGAAATCGTCGTCACCATCCATACCGACAACTCCATCTCGGTCACCGATAACGGCCGCGGCATTCCCACCGACGTCCACAAGGATGACGAGTTCCAGCGCAGCGCCGCCGAAATCGTCATGACCGAGCTGCACGCCGGCGGCAAGTTCGACCAGAACTCGTACAAGGTTTCGGGCGGCCTGCACGGCGTGGGCGTGTCTTGCGTCAACGCGCTGTCGGAATGGCTGCGGCTGACGATCCGCCGCAACGGCAAGGTCCACTTCATGGAGTTCCGCCGCGGCGAGCGCGTGGAGCCGCTGAAGGTGGTCGGCGATACCGACAAGCGCGGCACCGAGGTCCACTTCCTGGCCGATGCCGCGATCTTCCACCAGGTCGAGTTCCACTACGAGATCCTGTCCAAGCGGCTGCGCGAGCTGTCGTTCCTGAACAATGGCGTGAAGATCAAGCTGGTCGACCAGCGCCAGGGCAAGGAAGAAGACTTCGCCTTCAGCGGCGGCGTCAAGGGCTTCGTCGACTACATCAACCGCTCCAAGACGGTGCTGCATCCCAACGTGTTCGCGGTCGCCACCGAATCCAGCGCCGGCGGCGTGCCGGTGGGCGTGGAAGTGGCGATGCAGTGGAACGACAGCTACACCGAAAACGTGCTGTGCTTCACCAACAACATCCCGCAGCGCGACGGCGGCACCCACCTGACCGGGCTGCGCGCGGCGATGACGCGGGTGCTGAACAAGTACATCGACGAGAACGAGCTGGCCAAGAAGGCCAAGGTCGAAACCACCGGCGACGACATGCGCGAAGGGCTGACCTGCGTGCTGTCGGTCAAGGTGCCCGAGCCCAAGTTCAGCAGCCAGACCAAAGACAAACTCGTGTCGAGCGAAGTGCGGCCGGCGGTGGAAGACGCCGTGGCGCGCAGCCTCGACACCTGGCTGCAGGAACGCCCGAACGACGCCAAGGCCCTGTGCGCCAAGATCGTCGAAGCCGCCCGCGCCCGCGAGGCCGCCCGCAAGGCGCGCGAGATGACGCGCCGCAAGGGCGTGCTGGAAGGCGCCGGCCTGCCCGGCAAGCTGGCCGACTGCCAGGAGAAAGACCCGGCGCTGTCGGAAATCTACATCGTCGAGGGCGACTCCGCCGGCGGTTCCGCCAAGCAGGGCCGCGACCGCAAGTTCCAGGCCATCCTGCCGCTGCGCGGCAAGGTGCTGAACGTGGAAAAGGCCCGCTTCGACAAGCTGATCAGCAGCGAACAGATCGCCACGCTGATCACCGCGCTGGGCACCAGCATCGGCCCCACGGACTTCAACATCGACAAGCTGCGCTACCACCGCATCATCATCATGACCGATGCGGACGTAGACGGCGCACATATCCGTACGCTGTTGCTCACTTTCTTCTATCGCCAGATGCCGCAACTGGTTGAGCGAGGCCACATCTACATCGCGCAACCGCCGCTGTACAAGGTGAAGGTGGGCCGCGACGAACGCTACCTGAAAGACGACGCGGAAGAAACGGCCTTCATGCTGCAGCTGGCGCTGAAAGACGCCAAGCTCTACCGCAATGCCACCGAGGAGCCCATCGTCGGCGACGCGTTGGCCGAACTGGCGCGCCTGTACAACCTGGCCGACGCCGTGATCGCGCGGCTGTCGAAGCAGATCGACGAGCGCTCGCTATCGGCCATCGTGCAGGGGCTGGAGATCGACCTGGGCGACGAGGCCGCCGCCGAGGCGTCGGCGCAGCGCCTGATGGCCGTGCTGGAAGACCCGCAACTGCCGGGCGCGGTGAAGGTGTTCGCCAAGTACGACGAAGCCACCGAAAAGCGCTACATCGAAGTGCACCGCAACCACCACGGCAACATCCGCGTCAGCGTGATCGACGCCGCCTTCGTTACCGGTTCCGACTACGCCGTGCTGCGCAACTCGGCCAAGACCTTCCAGGGGCTGATCGGCGAAGGCGGCAAGATCGTGCGCGGCGAAGGCGACCGCCAGCGCGAGGCACCGGTGGGCGAATTCCGCGACGCCATGCAGTGGCTGCGGGCGGAAGCCGAGCGCTCGGTGTCCAAGCAGCGCTACAAGGGGCTGGGCGAAATGAACCCCGAGCAGCTGTGGGAAACCACGATGGACCCGACGGTGCGGCGCCTGATGAAGGTGCAGATCGAGGATGCCATCTCGGCCGACGAGATCTTCACCACGCTGATGGGCGACCACGTGGAGCCGCGCAGGGCGTTCATCGAGACGCATGCCTTGATGGCGGGCAATATCGACGTTTGAACATGGCGCGCGGCGGCGCGCCTGCCGGCGTTCAGTCCTGGCGGGCCACGTAGGCCTGGACGTCGGGGATGACCTGTTCCATGAGCTTGCGCACGGCGCTCGCCTTGCCTTCATAGGCATTGGTGTTCAGCTTCTTCCACAGCGATTCGCCTTCGTTCGAATTGACGCGGTAGCGACGGCTGAAGTCCTGTTGGCCGCCGCTCAGGCTGAGCAGCACGTCGAGCCAGTATTCCTGGTTGACGTTCCGGTAATAAGTGCCGAGGAATTCCAGGCGGATCGAGATATCGGAGCCTTGCCCGGTATCGGGTCCGATGGACTTGAATACCCTGAGGCGTTCCAGTTCGGCGCGCAGCGCGGCGGCGCAATTTTCCTGGTCGGCTTCGGTGAAGCTGAGTTCGGGGTCGATCTGGGCGGATATCGGCGCGACCGTGCCGCCGATCAGGAAATAATTCGTCTTGGACGTCTGCTGCGCCCGGCTCGCCACGGTTTTCGTCCGGATCGAGGCGGTCCGGTCCGAAGTGGCTGCCGGCGCGGCGCCGGTCGATATCGTATCGAGGGGAATCGGCGTCGCGCAGCCGCTGAGCGCCGCGGCCAGCGCGCAGGACAGGATGAGGGCTTTCATGGGGAGGGCCTGTGGGAAAGGGGCTTATCCTATCCCAGATTCACATTGCCCTGGCTGCCCTGACGGAAGCGCGCGACCAGATCATCCATGGCGCGCGCGATCGATCCGCTGTCCCCGCCCACGGCGATCAGCCCGAAGCCCGCGTCGAACATCTTGCGCGCGCTGTCGACGTTGTAGTCCAGCAATCCCGCCCGCTTGCCTTTCGAACGGATGGCCGCCAGCGCGTCGAGGATCTTCCGCTGCACTTCGGGCGCGCTCGCCTTGCCGAGATGGCCCATGTTGGCCGCCAGGTCGTTGGGCCCCACGAAGACGCAATCCACGCCTTCGACCGCCGCGATTTCAGCCGCGTTGTCGATGGCCTGCGACGTTTCGACCTGGACGATGACGTAGATCGTCTCGCACGCGCGCGGCGCGTAGTCCTTCAGGCGGCCGAAGCGGGTCGCCCGGGAGACGGTCGAAAAGCCGCGGATGCCATCGGGGGGATAGCGCGTGGCGGCCACCGCCGCGCGCGCCTCGTCGGCGTTCTGCACGTTTGGGAACATCAAGGAGCGGGCGCCGGCATCGAGCAGCCGCTTGACCATGACGGCGTCGTTCACGGGCATGCGCACGACCGGCTCCGCATTCCCGCCGGCCGCCGCGGCGCGCAGGTGGTGAACGATGTCGCCCAGGTCGTTGGGCGCATGTTCCATGTCGACCAGCAGCCAGTCGAAGCCGGCGCCCGCGGCGATCTCGGTCACCATCGGGCTGGCGGTGGTCAGCCAGTAGCCGATCAGCCTGTCGGCCCGGGCGCGCGCCCTGAGCGGATTTTCCATGGGCGCCCCTCGCTCAGTCCTGGATCACGGCGGTGAAGTCGCACACCACGACCGACTTGCCTTCCTTGCCGACCAGCATGTGCGCATGCCGCGCCGGACGGGATGCAGGGTCGGGGAACAATGCCCGCCACTCTTCGTTGAGCGCCTTGCGGTCGGAAAGATCCTTGAGCCAGACGTTCATCTTCAGGACATGCTCGGGCCTGACGCCGGCGGCCGCCATGATCGCCTTCAGGTTCACGAACATCGCCTTGCACTGATCCTCGACCGAGTCGGGAATGTGCCCGGTGCGGGCGTCCTTGGCGCTGATGACGCCGGACATGACCATGTTGCCGATGCGCGACGCGGCCGGAACCGGATTGCCGTGCTTGAATTCGTCGACCTCGATGCTGCGTCTCATGACGGGGCTGTCTCCTCTCGAATGCGTCATGCAGGAAAACCGAACAGCCTGGCCGGATTGTCGACCAGGATCTTCTTGCGGATGGCCGGGTCGTCGCTGTAGCGGTAGAGCAGTTCGAGCAGGTCGGCGTCGTTGGGCATGAAATCCGCATGGAGCGGATGCGGCCAGTCCGTGCCCCAGACGAGGCGGTCGGGATTGGCCTCGATGAAGGCCTTGGCAACATCGACCGCTTCGTTGAAATGCGGATAGGTCGAATAGCGGTGGCCGTTCGATATCATCAGCCAGACGTTTCCCTCTTTCAGCAGATCGCAAACGATCGGCAGGTTCGGGTCCTGCAGTCCGCGCACGCGGCCCATGTGGTCGATCTCGACGGTCTGGTCCTTCAGCTTCCTGATCCGGGCGACGAGTTCGGGGTTGAAGCCGTCCCACGGCGCATTGATCTTGAGGATCCAGCCGATCTCCTTGCAGCGGGCGGCCGAACGCTCGAACAGGTCCCAGCTCGGCACCAGGTTGAGCTGCTCGCGGAAGGTGAACCGGATGCCGCACACGCCCGCGGCCTTGAGCCTGTCGAGATCGCCGTCGCTGAGCGTATCGTCGATGACGCCGATCGCGCGGTAGTTCGGCCCGAGCTGCCTGAGCGCGTCCAGCACGATCGTATGGTCGGTCGCGTAGACGGTGGACTGCACGATGACGCCCCGGTCGATGCCGAGCTTCTCGTGCATGCGCCGCGCCGCCTCGAAGGTCGCGCCCTCCGAGCTGTAGGTCGCGCCTTCGCGCTTCTTGTAGCCGTGGCCGCTGATGTGGAACTGGCAGTCGCAACTGTTGCGCGGCGGCGCCTCGCTGGGCGCGCGCGGATTCGGATCGAACGGCAGGTATCGGGCTTTCGCGGTGCTCATGCTTGCGCTTCCTTGGCTGGATTCGTCGAGAAGTGGCAATTGACCGATCCATGGCGGCCGAAGTCGGCCTGAAAGGTGTCGCCGGGCCGGGCCGGCACCGGACGGATGAACGAGCCGCTCAGCAGGATCTCGCCCGCCTTGAGCGTCGCGCCATGCGCGGCCATCTTGTTGCTCAGCCACGCGATCGCGTTGGCGGGGTGCCCGAGCACGCCGGCGGACAGCCCGGTTTCTTCGATCTCGCCATTGCGCAGGCAGGCGCCGCCGATCCAGGCCGGATCGATGTCGTCGGTCGGCAGGAACGGACGGCCGCCCATGACCAGGCCGCCATAGCCGGCGTTGGCGCAGATGCTGTCGACGATGGTCCGCTTCTGCCCGGTGACCGAGTCGATCTTCTCCAGCCGCGAGTTGAGGATCTCGATCGCCGGACAGATGTATTCGGTCGCGCGCAGCACGTCGAACAGGGTGCACCGGGGGCCTTTGAGATCGCTCTTGAGCACGAACGCCAGTTCGATCTCGACGCGCGGGGCATGGAAGGCGCCGAGCGGGATCGAGCTGCCGTTCTCGTACACCGTGTCGTCGAGGATCACGCCGTAGTCGGGTTCGTTGACCACCGACTGCGATTGCATCGCCTTCGAGGTGAGTCCGATCTTGTGGCCGACGATCGCCGCGCCCTGCGCGATCTTGATGTCCGCCCAAGCGGATTGCACGGCATAGCCGTCTTCGAGCGTGATGCCGGGATTGGTGATCGTGAGGGGCCGCAGGATTTCGCGCGCTTCGTCCGCCTGCGCGATGCGCCGTGCCAGTTGCCGGATTTGTTCTTGCGGGAGCGCCAAGGTCGGTCGTCCTTCAGTGGGGTTTGGCCTGGGCGGCCAGGTAGGCCTCGAACGCCCGCAGCGTCTCGGCGTCGGGCGGGAAGTTGCCCTTGAGGGGGGCGCCGTCCAGGATGCGCCGGGCGACGAAGGCGTCCTGCGCGTCTTTCTTCAAGGCTTCGTCGGCCACCTGCGCGGCGGCCGATGCGGGGATCACGATCACGCCGTCGGCGTCGCCCATGACGATGTCGCCGGGAATGACCGCGACGCCGCCGCAGGCGATGGGGCGCCCGTGTTCGAGCGCGCAATGCGCGACGCGGCTCACCGGCGGGCTCGGGGCCTGGACGAAGACCGGCATGGCCATCGCGCCGATCGCCGCGCTGTCGCGGATACCGCCGTCGGACACCAGCCCGGCGCCGCCCCGGACCATCAGGCGCGACACCATGATATCGCCGCAGCACGCCGCGCTCGCGTCCGACCGGCAGTCCATCACGAGCACGTGCCGCGCGGGCGTGGCTTCGAACGCCTCGCGATGGATCTCGCCGGAGCGCCAGGCGGGCGCTTCCAGGTCTTCCCGCGCGGGGATGAAGCGCAGCGTGTAGGCCGGCCCCACCATCGGCCGGCCGTAGCGGCCGAGCGGCCGCACGTTCTTCATCAGCACGTTGCGCAGGCCGGCCTTGTACAGAATTCCGCAGACCGTCGCGGTGCTGCATTGCCGCAGTCGTTCGACGACCGCGCCGTCTACGCCCGCCGAAGCTTGGGTAGCCTGTTGCTCGACGAGGCCGCCGACGAGATCGGCGATACCGTATCGCTGACCGTGCGCAGCGGGCTCGAAACCGTCTGCGTCGCGCGGCGCCTGGGCAGCTATCCGATCCAGGTGCGGTCCATGGGCATCGGCGTGCGAAGGCCGATCGGCGTCTCGTCGTCGAGCATCGCGATTCTTTCGACGCTGACCAAGCGGGAAGCGTTGCAGATCGTCCGGCAGAACGGCGGCCGGTTCGACGATACCAAGGTGACCATCGACGAGATCATGGAGAAGGTCGAACGGGCCCGGGCCTGCGAGTACGCATTCCTGGAGCGTGGACTGGTGCACGGCACGAGGGCGCTGTCGATTCCCATCCGGTCGCGCAAGGGGCCGGCCTGCGCGACGCTGACGGTGACCGCCATTACCCGGCGCATCCCCCAGCAGCGCGTCAATTCCATCGTCGACGTCCTGCGCGGATGCGCAGTCAAGATGGCGGATCTCATCAGCCACGAAGCCGCTTCGCGCTGAATATGCCTCCCATGCGGCTGCGTGTCGCCGCTGTCTACATCGTGGAACCGACCTTCCCAAACTCGTTGTTGCCTGATCGGCCTGCTCGTAGCATGGCGTCTCATCGCACACAAGCCCGCCCGAGCGGGAGGAAGGAGACAGCATGCAGAGGAGAGCACTTCTACGGGCCAGTGTCCTCGCGCCACTCGCTCTCGGTACCTTGCCGGCCAGGTCCGCGCTTGCGCAGGATGCGAACTATCCGTCCAGGCCGGTCAGTGTGATCGTCGCGATCCAGGCGGGCGGCGCGGTCGATATCGCCGCCCGCGTGGCGGCCGACGCGCTGAGCGCCAAGCTCGGCCAGTCCTTCGTCGTCGACAACCGCCCCGGCGCCGGCGGCATCATCGGCATGGCAGAGGCCGCGCAATCCCGGGCCGATGGCTATACCCTGCTGTTCGGCACGGCCGGGCCCATCACGATTCTGCCGCAGCGTCCTTCGATGCTGGCGCAGGTCGATCCGCTCAAGGCGTTCAAGCCGGTCGCCCTGCTCTACTCGGTTCCGCTGGTAGTGATCGCCAAGAAGGACGGCCGGTTCAAGACGCTGCGCGAACTCATCGATTACGCCAAGCGGAATCCGGGACGCGTCACGTATGGGTCCACCGGCGTGGGCTCGATCAATCACATCGCCGGCGAGCTGTTTTCGTCGCTTGCCGGGATCAGCCTGCTGCACGTGCCTTACAAGGGCACGGGGCCGGTCGTCACCGATATCATCGGCAATCGGCTCGACCTCTACTTCGCGACGCTGCCGAGCTGGAAGAGCTCCAGCAACAGCCTCACCGTCCTGGCCGTCGCCTCCGACAAGCGGTCGGATTTCGCCCCGGAGTTCCCCACGTCGGCGCAAGCCGGGCTGCCGGGCTTCGAATTCGACAACTGGGGCGGCATCTTCGCTCCGATCGCGACGCCCCGGGCGGTCGTCGACAAGCTGCGCCGCGCGCTAGAAGCCGCGATGAAAGAGAAGACGGTGCGCGAGAAATTCCGCGCCGCCGGCAACGAGCCCGACTTCCGGGCGGGCGAACAGGCCCAGGCCGAGGTCGAGGCCGGTTTCGAGAAAATGAAGAATCTGGTGCGCGACCGGCAGCTGAACCTCGATGCCTGAGTATCATGGCAGCTCGAGACCCCATGAACTGAACATCGCGAGGCGCCGCCATCATGAGCAATGCGAAGCTATTCGATCCCGTCCGGTTGAAGGGCGTCACGGCTCGCAATCCGATCGTCGTGTCGCCCATGTGCCAGTATCAGTCCGTGGGCGGCTCTCCCACGGACTGGCATTTCGTTCATATGGGGCGGTATGCCGTGGGCGGTGCCGGCATCGTGTTCTACGAGGAAACCGCCGTAGAGGCCCGCGGGCGCAAGACGCCGCTATGCGCGGCGCTGTTCGACGACGGGCAGATCCCCGCCTACAAGCGCATCGCGGACCTGGTGCGCAGCCTCGGCGCGGTCCCGGCCATGCAGCTCGGCCACTCCGGCGGGCGCGCGTCGGAACGCGGCCCGCTGGACGGCCGCAAGCCGCTGACCGAGAAGGACGCCGAACTGGGCTGGCAGCCCTGGGAGCCGATTTCTTCCAGCGCCGTACAGCTGCGCAAGGGCAGTCCGGTCCCGCGGGCCATGGAACTCAAGGAAATACAGGCGGTGGTCCAGGCCTTCGCCGACGCCGCCGTCCGCTCTTTGCGCGCGGGGTTCGAAATCGTCGAGATCCATGGCGCGCACGGTTATCTGATCCAGCAATTCCTGTCGCCCTTGGTGAATCGCCGCAAGGACGCCTATGGCGGCAGCCTGAACGGCCGCATGCGCTTCGCGCTGGAGATCAGCGAGGCGGTGCGGGCCGTTTGGCCGGCGGACAAGCCGCTGTTCTTCCGTATCTCGGTGCTCGACGGCAAGGGCGGTCTGTGGTCGCTGGATGATTCCATCGAGCTCGCGAAGGCCTTGAAGACGCGGGGCGTCGATCTGATCGATTGTTCTTCGGGCGGACTGTCAGGGGACTCGACCATGCCGGAAGTGCCGCGCGTGCCGTCCTATCATGTGCCTTACGCCCGGCGGATCAAGCAGGCGACCGGGCTTCCCACGATGGCCCCCGGATTCATCACCGGCGCCCGCCAGGCGGAAGACCTGCTGCGACAGGGCGACGTGGACCTCATCGGGATGGCCCGCGAACTGATGTTCCATTCCGATTGGCCGGTCCATGCGGCGCGCGAACTGGGCGTCGAAGACTATCTCCGGCTCTTCCCGGCCGAATTCGTCCCGCGGCTGCAGGCGCGGGAGGAACAGACGCGCATGCCCAAGAACCAGCCCGGCGCTCCCATTCCTTCCGGGGTATCCGGATATCTTTGAAGCCTGGCGATCCATGCCTCGGGGGGCGGGGCCTGGACGATCGAGTATGTCAAACAGTCATACCGTAATACCGTATTATACTGCTGGGCGCGAAACGCCGGACTCCGTCCGGCGCACGGAACATTTGTAAGAAGTCCCAGGAGATATCCATGTCTGTTCTGCAATCCCGCGCCCTGCGTTCGGCCGGCGCCGGCCTGTGCGCGCTGTGGCTGGCCGCCGCGGCCACGTCCGCCGCGGCAGCCGATAGCAAGTCGGCCGCCAACTACCCCAGCCGTCCGGTCCGCGTGATCGTCCCGTTCGCCCCCGGCGGCGGCGCCGACGTGATCGCGCGCCTGGTGTTCGCCAAGCTGCAAGCCCGCCTTGGCCAGCCTTTCGTGATCGACAACCGCGGCAGCGCGGGCGGCATCGTCGGCACCGACGCGGTGGCCAAGGCCGCCCCCGACGGCTACACGCTGCTGCTGGGCCAGACCGGCCCGAACGCCATCAACCCGTCGCTGTTCAACAAGATGCCGTACGACCCGATCCGCGATTTCGCGCCGGTCATCCAGCTGACGGCCTATCCCTACGTGATCGTGGCCAATCCCAAGGTGCCGGTGAAGTCCTTGAAGGACCTGATCGACCAATCCAAGGCCAAGCCCGACAGCTTCACGTTCGGCTCGGCCGGCACCGGCAGCTCGGGCCAGCTCGCGGGCGAGCTGTTCATGCGCACGGTCGGCATCAAGATGACCCACGTGCCCTACAAGGGCGCGGGCCCGGCGCTGTCCGACACGCTGGCCGGCAACATCTCGCTGACCTTCGGCGACATCGCGGCCTCCACCCCGCTGGTACGCGCCGGCCAGCTGCGCGCGCTGGCCGTGACCGGCCCGAAGCGTACGCCGCTGCTGGCCGACGTGCCCACCGTGGCCGAATCGGGCTATCCCGGCTTCGACGCCCAGGCCTGGCACGCCGTGTACGCGCCGGCCGGCACGCCCAAGCCGATCATCGACAAGCTCAACACCGAACTGGCGGCCGTCCTGAAGGATCCGGAAATCCAGGAACGGTTTGCCAAGGACGGCATCGAAGCCGTCGGCAAGAGCCCGGAAGACTTCGCCAGGTACACCAAGGAAGAAGTCGACAAGTGGGGCGCCACCGTGCGCGCCGCCGGCATCAAGCTGGATTACTGATCCACGCTACGCCGACTGCCGCCGCGTGAATGCCTTCAGGATGGCGTGCGCGCCATCCAGGAGGACTTCGGTCGCCTGAGACAGCGGCCGTGCCTCCGCGGTGGCGCTTATCAAGGTGCGCTGGATGGGCGGATCCTGCACGCGGGCCACGCTGATGCCCCCTTCCTGCAGCTCGCGGTAGAAGCCCATGGGCGCCAGGATGGTATAGCCATATCCGGCTTTCACCAGGCTCAGTATCTCGGCCACGGAGTCGACCTCCACGCGGATGTCCGGGGAAATGCCCTGCTGGTTGACTGCCTTGCGGATCAGCATGTTCATGCCATGCATCCGGCCTGGAATGATCAAGGGGTACGAGGGCAGCTCGGCCATCGGAACCACCTGCCCTTCGCCGAAGGCGGCCGCCTGGCCGACCAGGTACATGTTCTCGACCCCGAGCACGGTGCGCCGCAGCCCCGACAGCGGCTGCACGTCGAACAGGATGGCCGCGTCGAGCCGGCCGCTGTGCAGCCATTCCAGCAGATAGCCGCTCATGGCCTCGACGATGTGGGGAACCACCTTGGGCGCCTGCGCGCGCAGGTGATCGAGCAGAGGGCGCACGAGAACCGGGCCCACCGGGGCCGGAATGCCCAGCGCCACTTCGCCGTGCGGCTCTCTGCCCAGTGAAACCACCTCCTGCCGGGCCTGCGCGAACTGGCGCAGGATGGTTCGCGCGTGCTCGAACAGCAGCCGGCCCTGCTCCGTGGGCACCACGCCTGCCCGGCTGCGCACCAGCAGCTGTACCCCCAGATCGTTTTCGAGATGCCGCATGTGCATGCTGACCGCCGACTGCGCCACGTGCAGCGCGGCGGCGGCGCGGGTCAGGTTGCCGGTTTCTACGACCTTGACGAAGTAGCGAAGCTGTCGACTGTCCATGAGCGCGACCGGTGGCCCGGCCATCTGTTTTCTAGATCGATTCGAACGCTATTCTATGGTTTTCAGCTGGAAAGCGGCCTCCTAAGATGCCCTCGCATCGATACGAGACCGCCTCCATGCCGCATCCATTCCTTTCCCCGCCTGCGGGAATCGGCGAAATCCCGGAAAGCCAGGCCACCGGCCCGGTCGCCGAGCTGTATGGCGACATCAGGCGGACGCTGGGCGTCGGCCTGGTCAATCTGGTCTACCGCCATCTGGCCACGGTGCCCGGGGCGCTGCAATGGGCCTGGGCCCATCTCAAGCCTCACTTCGCGTCCGGCGCGCTGGACAGGCAGGCGGCAGTGCTCCGCGCGCAGGTCCGGCAGGCGGTCATGCCCTGGGCCGCCTGTTTTCCGGCCGATCTGGCGGCGCGGCCCCACGCGGCGGCCGCCGCGCGGCTGGCCCGGGCGTACAACCTCAACAACAGCCGCAATCTGCTGGCCTTGACGCATCTGCTTGGCTTGTCAGCGGCGGGCGAGGCGGCGAACCCTGCGCCGGCCCCGGCTTGCGAGGATCCGGCCTGCGAGCCGGCCGGGCCGGAAATCCCCTTGCCCGCCATGCCGGATTGGGACCGGCTGGGCGGCAAGGACAGGGAAAGAATCCTGCGCCTGAACCGCCTGGCCGAAGACGGCGAGCCTTCCATCGTCGCCGGGCTGTATCGGCACCTTGCCGTCTGGCCGGCGCTGGCCGGCGCCATCGAGCCGGCGTTGACCGGCCTGGCGGCGCGCGGCGAATTGGCCGCGGCGCTTTCGTACACCGTGCGGACGGCAGCGCGGACCGCCGCCGCCGAGCCGCTGCCCGTCGGCACGGCGATTCCCCCGGAGGTGGATGCGCCCATGCAATCCGTTCTGCGCAGCCTTGCCACCGTGACGATCCCCAAGATGATTCCCCTAGGGCTGGCCCTGCATGCCGCGTTCGACGGCACGCCTTCCAGGCCGGCACCTGCCTGAGAGGCCAATGCACCCGTGCGCCGTCGCACCCTGGAAGCCGACCACTACCGACACCACCGATCACGAATCCATGGCCACCAATTTCCTCCTCATCATCACCGACCAGCACCGCGCGGATCACCTCGGCTGCTACGGCAATCCGATCGTCCGCACGCCCCACATCGACTCCCTGGCGCAACGGGGATGGCGCGCCAACCGCTTCTATGTATCGAACCCGGCGTGCATGCCGAACCGGGCCACGCTGATGACCGGCCGGATGCCGTCGGTGCATCGGGTGCGCTCCAATGGCATCCCGCTCTCGCTGCAGGCCACGACCTTCGTCGAACTGCTGGCGGCGGCCGGCTACCACACCGTATCGAGCGGGAAGATCCACCTGCAGCCCATGTTGGGCGAGGGCCCCATACTGCGCCCGCCGGGGGAAGCCGGCACGCCGCCGCCAGAAGAGCTGGGCGACGCCTGGCACAAGGCCGATGACGGCGACTACGACCAGGAGCGCATCAATCGCTGGCAGGAAGATCCCGGCCACGACCTGCAGCTGCCGTACTACGGTTTCCGCGAGGTATACCTCACGATGTCCCACGCCGACGGGGCGCACGGGCACTACGGGCGCTGGCGCGAGCAGCGCCACCCGGGGGCGGACCGGCTGGTCGGCCCGGACAATGCGCTGCCGCGGCAGGGCATTACCGCCCTGCAGGCCTGGCGCACGGCTGTGCCGGAGGAGCTGTACTCCACTACCTACATCAAGGAACAGGCGATCGGCTTCCTCGAGCGCCACCGCGCCGGCGGCGCGGACCGGCCGTTCCTGCTGCATTGTTCGTTCAACGATCCGCACCATCCATTCACGCCGCCCGGGCGCTATTGGGACATGTACGACCCCGCGGGCATCCCGCTGCCGGCCGCGTTCGAGGCCTGCCGCGGCAAGCCCACGCCCGCGCTGGCCCATCTGCTGGCCGAGCGCGACGCGGGGCGTTCCGACCGCGAGTCCTGGATGCTCCAGGCCGTGAGCGAAAAGGACGTGCGCGAAGCCATCGCGCTGACCTACGGGTCCATCGCCATGATCGACGACGCCGTGGGGGAAATCCTGGCCACGCTGCGGCGCCTGGGCCTGGAAGACGACACCGTGGTCATCTTCACCAGCGACCACGGCGACTACATGGGCGACCACCAGCTCATGTTCAAGGGCCCCATCCACTACGACGGCCTCATCCGGGTGCCCTTCATCTGGGCCGACCCGCGGGGCGCGCAGCGCAACGTCGCCTCCGATGCGCTGGCGGGCACGGTGGATATCGGCGCCACGATTCTGGCGCGCGCCGGCCTGCGGCCCAACCATGGCATGCAGGGCCGCAGCCTGCTGCCCCTGGTCGAAGGCCGGGCCGACGCGATCCGCCAGGGGATCGTCGTCGAGGAGGACAACCAGCGGGTCTTCCTCGGCTTCGATCGCCCCGTCCGGATGCGCACGCTCGTTACCGGCCGCTGGCGCATCACCGTCTACCGCGGCGTGCAATGGGGCGAACTGTACGACTTGCAAGAGGATCCGCTGGAAATGGTGAACCTGTGGGACGACCCCGGGTGCGCCGCGGCCAAGCAACGGTTGCTGTTCCAGCTCGTCCAGGAAATGCAGGAGCTGGCCGACGACAGCCCGCTGCCGACGGCACGTGCCTGACCCATCCACGCGCGAACCGTCGGCATGCCCCTGCCCTGCCAACACCGGAGACAACCCATGACCGCCTTGAACCAGGCACGTACCCGATTCCGCGAACTGGCGATGTTGATCGCCGGTGAATGGACCCGCGGCACCGGCCATTCGGCCGCTGCCGTGCTCGACCCCGCGACGGAACAGGTGCTGGGCGAACTGCCGCTTGCCGCCGAAGCGGACCTGGCAGCCGCCGCCGATGCCGCCGCGGCCGCCTTTCCCGGCTGGGCCCGCACCGCGGCCATCGACCGCCGGCGCATCCTGATGGAGGCGTCCCGGTTGATCCGGGACCGCAGCGAACGCATTGCGCATGTGATGACCCTGGAGCAAGGCAAGCCCTTGCCGGAGGCCCGCGGCGAGGTCATCGCGGCGGCCGAGATCTTCGAGTGGTATGCGGAAGAGGCCCGGCGCCTGTACGGCCGGCTGATTCCGCCGCGCCAGGCCAATGTGCGCCACCTCGTCCAGCGCGATCCCGTCGGCCCGGTCGCCGCGTTCACGCCATGGAATTTCCCGGCCCTCACGCCGGCGCGCAAGATCGCGGGCGCGCTGGCGGCCGGGTGCACTTGCGTGATCAAGCCCGCCGAAGAAACGCCGGGCACGGCGATCGAGCTGGCGCGGGCCTGCGTCGATGCCGGGCTGCCGGCCGGCGTGCTGAACGTGGTCTTCGGCGTGCCCGCCGAGGTGTCGGAGTTCCTGATCCGCGCCCCGGCGATCCGCAAGATCACCTTCACCGGGTCCACGCAGGTAGGCATGCACCTGGCCTCGCTGGCGGCCCGCCACGGCGCCAAGCGCTGCACCATGGAACTCGGCGGCCACGCGCCCGTGCTGGTGTTCGACGACAGCGACATCGACCTTGCCGCCCAGGCCTGCGCGGCCTCGCGCCTGCGCAACGCCGGCCAGGTCTGCATCGCGGCCTCGCGCTTCTTCGTGCAGCGGGGGGCGCACGACCGCTTCGTCGAGCGCTTCGCGCAGGCCGCGCGGCGCGCCGTCGTGGGTAGCGGCCTCCAACCGGAGTCCACCATGGGCCCGCTGGCCAACGAGCGCCGGCTGCATGCGATGGCAGGCTTCGTGGACGACGCGGTGCGGCAGGGCGGAACGCTGGTGACGGGCGGCGGCCGCATCGGCGAGCGCGGCTACTTCTTCGCGCCTACGCTGGTCACGGGGCTGGCCGACACGGCGCGGATGATGACCGAGGAAACGTTCGGCCCGGTGGCGCCGGTGGTGGCGTTCGACAGCGTCGAGGAGGCCGTGTCGCGCGCCAACCGCCTGCCCTACGGCCTCGCGGCCTATGCGTTCACCGAGTCGGCGCGCACGGCTCGCGAGGTGTCCGACGGGCTGCAGGTGGGCCTGCTGGGCATCAACACGTTCGCCGTATCGCTGGCCGAGGCGCCGTTTGGGGGCGTGCGGGAAAGCGGCTACGGTTCCGAAGGCGGCACGGAAGGGCTGGACGCCTATCTGGCCACCAAATTCATCGCGCATCTGGCCTGACGCGGCGGCGCGAACAACAATATCGACGGAGACGAGACATGAAGCCGATGATTCCCCTTCTGGCCCTGGCCTTGCTGGGCCATGCGGCCATATCCGCCGCGGCGCCGGGTTTTCCCGACCAGCCGGTGAACCTGATCGTGAATTTCCCGCCCGCCGGCCTGACCGACCTGGCCGGCCGCGCGCTGGCCCAGGCCATGTCCGAGCAGCTGCGGCAGACGGTGGTGGTCCAGAACAGGGGCGGCGCCGGCGGCGCCATCGGCGTGGCGGCCGTGGCCGCGGCGCCGAAGAACGGCTACAGCGCCGGCTTCGTCGCGGTGGCGGCGCTGACGACGCTGCCGCAGATGCGCGAAGTGCCCTACAGCCTGGATTCGTTCGACTACGTCTGCCGCACCTTCGACGAACCCGTGTACCTGCTGGTCGCGCCCGACTCGCCCTTCCATACGGCCAAGGCCCTGGTGGACTATGCCAAGGCCCATCCGGGCAAGCTCAACTACGCGACGGTCGGACCCGGCTCGCTGCCGCACCTGGCCGCGCTCGATTTCGTCGGCAAGGCCGGCATCGAAATGGCCCACATTCCCTACCAGGGCGAGGCGCCCGCCGTTACCGCGCTGCTCGGCAAACAGGTAGAGGTGTATTTCGGAACCAGCGCGGTGGCGTCCAGCCACAACCTGCGGCGCCTGGGCGTGGCGGCGCAGGAGCGCATCGCCACGTCGCCGGAAACGCCGACGCTCGGGGAACTCGGCTACCCGGTCAGGCGTTCCATCCTGGGCGGGATCATCGCTCCCCGGGGCGTGGCGCCGGCGGCGCGCCAGGTGTTGGAGAACGCTTGCGCGCAGGCGACGCAGGCGCCGCGGTACAAGAGCGCGCTCAAGACGATCGGCGTGTCGTGGGCCTATTCCCCGGGCGCCGACTTCAAGAGCATGGTCCTGGCCGACGCGGCGCGCAATCGGCTGGTATTGCGCGAGGCCAATCTGCTCATCCCCTCGTCCAATAGCCAATAGGCCGGGCCGATGCTGCACTTCTATCATCGCGCCGACGATCCGTGGAGCCATCTGCTGCTGCAGGTCCTGCCCACGCTGCTCGAGCGCTACGACGTGCCGCTGCGCTGCGTGACGGTGCCCTTGCCGCCGCGCGACTACTTTCCCCGTCCCGACCTGGTGGCGCGGCATGCGCTGCGCGACGCGGTCGACCTGTGCCGCCACTGCGAACTGCATTTCGAGACCGGCGGCGTTCCTCCTTCGGGCGAGGATGCAGAGCTCGCGAGCCGCCGGCTGCTGGCAGCGCAAGACTCGCCCTCGCACTACCTGGCGCTGGCACGCCAGGTGGGCGAGGCCTTGTTCCGCGGGGACAAAGCGCGCCTGCAGGCCCTGTGCGGGCCGCAGGCCCTGCCCCGCGAAGCCGCGCTGCGCCGGCTCGAGGCCAACCAGCGGCGACAGCTGGAGGCCGGCCACTACAACAGCGGCATGCTGGCCTTCGGCGGTACCTGGTATTGGGGCGTGGACCGGCTGCCGCACCTGGAGCACGACCTGCTGACGGCCGGCCGCCGCCGCCCGGACGCCAGCGTGGGCGTCCTGCGCCGCAGATCCATGAGCCTCCCGCCACCGCAAGGCACGGCGGGCTTGCGCGGCCAGCCGATCGAAATCGATTTCTTCTGCTCTTTCCGCAGTCCCTACGCCTATCTCGCGGCCGAGCGCACGTTCGGCCTGCAGCGCCGCTACCCCGTTCGCATCCGGCCGCGGCTGATCGTGCCGATGAAGATGGCCGGTTTCGCCATTCCGGAACTCAAGGCCCGTTATTTCCGTGCCGATCCGGCGCGCGAGGCGCTCAGGCATGGCCTGCGTTTCGGGAATTTCCGCGATCCCTTCGGGCCCGGGCTCGAGCGCGCCATGGCGCTGGTGGATTTTGCGCAACGATCCGGCAAGCTGGAGCCTTACCTGCTGTCGGTCATGCAGGGCGTATGGGCCGACGGCATCGACACGGCCACCGATGACGGCCTCGGCCGCCTGGCCGAACGCGCCGGCCTCGACTGGCACGAGGCGCGCAAGGAGCTCGGCGCGGAGGACTGGCGCGGCTGGGCCGCGGCCAATCGGGCGGAACTGGAGCGGATCGGCCAGTACGCGGCGCCCACCTACCGGATGGGGGACTGGGTGACCTGGGGGCAGGACCGCATCTGGATGCTGGAACGCGAGATACAGGCGCGCCTGGCATCCCCGTCCGTATCCGGCGCGCTTCCCGCCCGGGTCTGCACATGACGACCGGCCCGGCATCCAGGGCGGCGGCCGCGCCGCCCTGTCCGCCGCCCGATCCCCACCCGCGCGGCCCCGTCCGCTACGCCGTTCCGCCCGGCGCGGTCGACTGCCATGCGCACGTCATCGGCAGTCCGCCGGAACATCCTTTCGTCGACGGGCGCTCTTACACGCCGCCGCCCGCCAGCGAGGCGGACTATCTGGGCATGCTCGACGCCACGGGCATGGCCTACGGCGTACTGGTGCAGGTGAGCGTCCATGGCACGGACAACTCGCTCATGCTGCGCGTGCTGCGGCGCCACCCGCGGCGGTTGCGCGGCGTCGCCGTCATGCCGCTGGGCCTGCCTGCACGCCAGTACGATGAGGCGCGCCGGTCGGGCGTGGCCGGGCTGCGCCTGAACGTGCTGTACGGGGGCGGCGTGGGCCTGGGCGACCTGGAAGAATACGGCGCGCTCGCGCGCGATCTCGGCTGGCATCTGCAGCTCCTGGTCGACGCGCGCCGCATCGCTTCGCTCGCCAGCCGGATCGCCGCGCTGCCGGTACCCGTCGTGATCGATCACATGGGGCATTTCCCGGCACGCCAGGGCCTGGCCCATCCCGGCGTCCGCACCATGCTGGACCTGGTCAGGGATGGCGCATGGGTGAAGCTGTCCGGCGCCTACCGGCTGGACGAGGCGCCTTGGCGCCATACCATCCCGCTGGCCCGGGCCTGCCTCGAGATCGCGCCGGAGCGCTGTGTATGGGGATCGGACTGGCCCCATGTCTCGCACTGGGCATCCATGATGAACGTCGGCGACCTGCTGGACCTGCTCGCGGACTGGGCGCCGGACCCGGCGACGCGGGAGCGGGTGCTGGTGCGCAACGCGCATGCGCTTTACGGGTGGAAGCAAGCGGCGCGTTGACGGCCGCAACGCATCCGGAAACCCTCGCCATCTGCGCCGCCGGGCATTCCTGCCGGGCAACCGTTATGCTAGGCGAAGCACAGATTCCGCCGACCGGTCCCCGTGAACCTCCCCTCTTCCCCCGCCGCCCTGCGCGACTTCATCGACCGCCACCGGCGCCTGTTCGTCCTGACCGGCGCCGGCTGCAGCACCGATTCCGGCATTCCCGACTACCGCGATGGCCAAGGCCGATGGAAACGCCAGCCGCCCATCGATTTCGGCACCTTCATGGGCGCCGCCGAGGCGCGCGGCCGCTACTGGGCGCGCAGCATGGTGGGCTGGCGGCGCTTCGGCGCGGCCGCGCCCAATGCCGCGCATCGCGCGCTGGCGCGGCTGGAAGACGCCGGCCGGGTCGCGCTGCTCGTCACGCAGAACGTGGACGGCTTGCACCAGGCCGCCGGCAGCCGCGGCGTGGTCGACCTGCACGGCCGGCTCGACCGCGTCCGCTGCATGGATTGCGCCTACCGCGCGCCGCGGTCGCTCCTGCAGCAGCGGCTGGAAGCGCTCAACCCCGGCTGGACGGCCTGCGACGCGGCCGACGCGCCCGACGGCGACGCCGACCTGGAAGGCCCGGATTTTGCCGCCTTTGCCGTGCCGCCCTGTCCCGACTGCGGCGGCATCCTCAAGCCCGACGTGGTGTTCTTCGGCGAAACCGTGCCGGCCGGGCGGATCCGCCGGGCGCTGGACGCGCTGGGCAAGGCCGACGCGATGCTGGTGGTGGGCTCCTCGCTGATGGTGCATTCCGGATTCCGCTATGCGCGCGCCGCGGCCGCCGCGGGCCTGCCGGTGGCCGCCGTCAACCTCGGCCGCACCCGTGCCGACGACCTGCTGTCGCTCAAGATCGACCTGCCCTGTGCGCAGGCGCTGGGTTTCCTCCTGTTGCACGATGCCGCGGCGGAGAGCCCCGTGTTCTAATGCCGGAGCTCGCACGGCGGGCACGTACCAACGTTTCACT
Source organism: Pigmentiphaga soli (assembly GCF_039541095.1). Lineage (NCBI taxonomy): Bacteria > Pseudomonadati > Pseudomonadota > Betaproteobacteria > Burkholderiales > Alcaligenaceae > Pigmentiphaga > Pigmentiphaga soli. The sequence goes on along the minus strand of NZ_BAABFO010000010.1, from coordinate 78,077 downwards.
GGAGGTGGCCGCATGGCATCCCCGATCCGCATCATTTCTTCCATGGCGACCCGGCCGCTGCTGAACGATCTCATCGGCCAATACGCGCAGAAATCGGGCCTGCAGGCCACTCTGGAAGCCGTCGGCGGCGTCGACGCCGCCAAGCGCGTGCAGGCCCGCGAGGCCTTCGACGCCGTGGTGCTGGCCAGCAACGTGATCGATACACTCATCGCCGAAGGCAAGGTCGTGGCCGGCAGCCGGGTCGACCTGGTCCGCTCCGGCATCGCGGTGGCCGTGCCGGCCGGTGCGCCGCGCATCGACATCGGCTCCGAGCAGGCCGTGCGCGAGGCCGTGCTGGCGGCACGCACGGTGGGCTATTCCACCGGCCCCAGCGGCACCTACATCACCCAGCTGTTCGAACGCTGGGGCGTGGCCGACCAGATCAAGAGCCGCATCGTGCGGCCGCCGCCCGGCGTGCCGGTCGGTTCGCTGATCGCCAAGGGCGAGGTCGAGCTGGGCTTCCAGCAATTGAGCGAACTGATGAACGTGGCCGGCATCGAGGTGCTGGGCCCGCTGCCGCCGGAGATCCAGTCGATGACGGTGTTCTCGGCCGGCATCGCCGCCACCTCGGCGCAGCAGGCCGCGGTGCGCGACATGCTGGCCTTCATGGCTTCGGCGGAAACGGCCGAGGTCAAGCGCGACAACGGGATGGAGCCGGCCTGAGGCCAGGGCCGGCATCGCCGGCCGGAAGGCCCTGCTATTGCGGCGGCAGTTTGGCCGCCAGCTTGGCCACCGTGGCCTGGTCGCGCTTGAGCGAGGCCGTGAATTCGGCGGTGGTGTCGCCCACGGGCGTGATCAGCAGCGGAGCCAGGATCTTCGCCACTGCCGGATCGCGCGCCGCGGCGCGCACGGCATCGTTGATGGTCTTCTTGACGGCTTCCGGCGTGCCGCGCGGCGCGAACAGGCCGTACCAGTTGTTGGTGAACTCCACGTCGCCCAGGCCGGCCTCGGCGTAGGTGGGCACGTCGGGAATGTCGGGAATCCGCTGCGCCGTGCTGACCCCCAGGATCCGCAGCGAACCGGTCTTGTGGTGCTGTATCACCGACGAGATGCCGGTCACCAGCAGCGTCACGTGGCCGCCGATGATGTCGTTGACCGCCGCCGACGTGCCGTTGTAGCGCACGTTGGTCATCGAATCGAACAGGCCCAGGCCCGAGATCAGCCCCGAGCCGGCCAGCAGCGTGAACGGCTCGCCGCTGGCCCAGCTGCAATTGGCCGACGGCTTGCCGCACACGCGCTTCAGATCGGCCATGGTTTTGATCTCGGTGTTGCCTTTGACCACCATCGCCGTGGGGCCGCTGGCCATCGTGGCGATCGGGTCCACCTCGTCCACCAGGTCGCCGTGGACCGTGTTGTTGGTGTACTTCATGATCGCGATGGCGGGAATGGACACCAGCAGCGTGTAGCCGTCGGGCGCCGACTTGATCACGCGGCGCGTGCCGATCAGCCCGTCGGCGCCCGCCAGGTTTTCCACGATGACCGGCTGATGCCATTGCTCCGACAGGTGCTTGGCGAACGCGCGCGAGGCGTTGTCGCTGCCGCCGCCGGGCGAGTACGGAACGACGATGGTGACGGGCTTGCTGGGGAAGGCGGGCGCCTGCGCGTGGGCCGGCCCCGCGGCGAACGACAGGCACAGGGCGGCGGCGGATATGGAAAATTTCATGGGAATGGTCTCCGTTATTCTGCGTATTTCCGTTCCCGGGCCACGGCGCGATCCAGGCCGACGAAACGGTTGAATTCCTCGAACGGCGTCAGGCGGTCGGCCACGGCATTGGTGGAGCCTTCGCGCATGAAGATCTCCATCATTTCCTTGACCGCCTTGTGCATCGCGAACATCGGCTCGATCGGGCACAGCGCGTAGTCGAAGCCGATCTCGTGGATTTCCTTCAGCGACAGGAAAGGGCTCTTGCCCGAGCGCGCCATGTTGAACAGGATGGGCTTGCCCAGCGGCTTGAGCCGCCGCACCAGCTCGCGCATCTGGTCCACGCTTTCCGGCGCGTCGGCGTACAGGCCGTCGGCGCCCACCGCCGCGTAGGCCTCCAGCCGCTCGATCGCGTCGTCGAGCCCGGTCACCGCGATGGCGTCGGTGCGGGCGACGATGAAGAAATCGGGATCGCTGCGGGCGTCCAGCATGGCGCGCAGCTTCTGCTGCATCTCTTCCTTGGACACCAGCTGCTTGCCGGCGAAATGGCCGCATTTCTTCGGCACCGCCTGGTCTTCCAGGTGTAGCACCGAGGCGCCGGCTTCTTCCCACAGCCGCACGGTGCGCTGGCAGTCCAGCACGCCGCCGTAGCCGGTGTCGGCATCGGCGAACACCGGCACGGTGGTGACGCGGCAGATGCGGCGGATGTGTTCGAACATTTCCGTCTGCGTCAGCAGGCCCACGTCGGGCTGGCCGGCCACGATGGCGGAGGCGGCGAAGCCGCTCACGTAGATGGCGGGGGCGCCGGCCTGTTCGGCCAGCATGGCCGTGACGGCGTCGTGCGCGCCCATGCAGACGAAAGGCGGCTTCTGGAAAAGCTCGCGGAAGCGGGCGGATCGGCTCATGTCTCCTCCGGTATCGGATGTCGTGGTGTCGGTATGCCGTCCCTCCGATGATAGCGATAACATCGTCCGGCTTCAAGCTGACTGTAAGCCGTGACCGGGATTGGTTCAGCGCGCGGACGCCGTATCGGAAGCCGGAAGCGGCGGCGCGTGCGGCGCGGACGGAATGTCGGGCGAACTGCGGATACCGGGGCGTGCATGCCCATCCAGCCAGCGGACGAACAACTGCGTCTCGCGGCTGGCCGAGGGCGCCAGGCCATAGTAGTAGCGCCTGAGCGGCAGGCGCAGGCCGGGCAGGGCGCAGGCCAGGCGGCCGGTGGCGAGGTCGTTCGACAGCAGCGACACCGGCGCGATCGTGAAGCCCAGCCCGTCCACCGCGGCCTGCAGCACGAAGTGCAGATGGTCGAAGAAGATCTGCCGCCTGGGGCGCAGGCGCACGATGCCGGCGTGCTTCTTCCAGTCGTCCCAGTCCGTCTTGCGGGTCTTGGACAACAGCAGCGCCAGCGATGCCAGCGCCTCCGGCGCGCCGACGTCGCGCATCAGGTGCGGCGCGCCGACCAGCAGCCCCTGGTCTTCCAGGAAGGGATGCACGGCCAGCGAGGCCGGCCAGCCGTCCAGCCCGCGCCGGATGGCGATGTCGAACGGCGTGTCGTCCGCGTCGGGCGGCGCGGTGCTGGTGACGATCTGCGGATCGATGCCGGGGTATTGGGCAACGAAGTCCGACAGGCGGGGAATGAGCCAGCGCACCGCGAACGACGGCCGGACATTGATCCGCACCGCCCGGCCCGATGCGCGCGCCATGACCAGGCGGGCGGCGGCGGCGAGCTGGTCCAGCGCCGGCCCGGCCTCGGCCAGGAACTGATGGCCCGCGGCCGTGAGCAGCACCTGGCGCACGCGCCGCTCGAACAGGGCCACGCCCAGGTAATCCTCCAGGCTCTTGACCTGGCGGCTGATGGCGCCGTGGGTGACGTGCAGATCCTGCGCCGCCAGGGTAAAGCTCTGGCGGCGCGCTGCCGCCAGAAACGCGCGGACGGCATTCAACGGCGGCAGGTGGGAGGACATGTGTGAGATTTTATCACCCATACACGCCGGGAATTTCGTTTGTCACGGAACGGTAACGTGCCGCAGCATGGCGCCATCATGACGACTCCCGACTCCGCCGGCGCGCCGGCCGATTCCCCGTCCACCGACGCGCATTCGCGCCGCGCCAGCGCCACGCTGGCCATGGCCCTGCCCGGCGATACGGTGCTGTACCTGCTGCTGCCGATGTATGCCTCGCACTTCGGGGTGTCGCTGGCCGAGGCCGGCGTGCTGCTGGCCGCGAACCGGCTGGTGCGCATCGCCGGCTACGGGTGGGTGGCGCGCTTCTACGCGCGGCGCGGCGACCGGCCCACCTGCATGCTGGCCGCGGCGGCGGCCACGGTCTGCGCCCTGGGCTATGCGACGCTGTCGGGGTTCTGGGCGCTGGTGCCGCTGCGGCTGTTGTGGGGGCTGTCGTTCGCTGCACTGAACCTGTCCACCCAGGCCATGTCGACCGCCGATCCGCGCGGGGCCGCGCGGCGCAACGGCCGCTCGCGCGCCGTCATCGCGATGGGGCCGGTGGTGGCGTTGCCGCTGGGGGCATGGCTGGCGGAGCACTGGGGGCCGCGGGTGATCTTCTTCGCGCTGGCGGTGGTGGCGCTGGCCGGCGTGGCCGTGGCGCGCGGCCTGCCCGGCCATCCTCATCCCGCGCCGGCCGCCAGGCGCAGGCTGAGGCTGCCGGGCAGTCTGGATACCTGGTCGTTCCTGGAAGGCTTCACGCTGGACGGCTTGTTCATCATCGGCTTGTCGTACCTGGGCAAGGATCTGCTGCCGGCCGGGTCGGTCGTCGTCGCGGGCGCGGTGCTGGCGCTGCGCTACCTGGGCGAGATCGTGCTCAGTCCCATCGGCGGGCGCATGGCCGACCGCGTCGGTCCCGAGCGGCTGCTGGTATGGCTATCGCTGACGACCGCCGTCGTGCTGGTGGGCTTCGGCGCGGGATGGGTGTGGAGCTGCGCGGCGGCGATCGTGGTGCTGCGGGCCTTGCAGCTGCCGCTGCTGCCGCCCATCGTCGCGATGCGCACGCCGGGGCCGGGGCGGGTGCAGGCCTTGGCGGCGCGGTCGGTGTGGCGCGATATCGGCGCGGGAACCGGGCCGATGCTGGCGGGGCTGGTGCTGCCGCTGGTGACGCCCATATGGATCTACAGCGTGCCGGCGGTGCTGCTGTCGTGGGCGGCGCTGGCGTGCGTCAGGCCGCCGCGCAAGCCGGGGCAGGACCCGGGCTAGCTGGCGGCAGCCTGCGGCCTTGGCGCGGGCTGGCTCTCGCATCTCGTGTGGATGCCGCCATGGGCGCCGCGGTTGCGCTCATGGCTCGCTGTCTTCCTGCTGATTGCGGAACGCCGCCTCGCCGGCGTCCGATACTTCGATCCATTTCTTGTCGGGCGGCGCGCCGGGGACGTAGCTGTCGTGCCAGTTCCACCATTTGTAGGCGGGCGTCTGGGGATAGCCCTCGGGCGAGTCCTCCCAGACTTCCTGCCGGCCCAGCGGCGTGATGTCGAGGTAGTTCCAGGTACTGCCCATCTGCTCGTCGCCGCGGTTGTTGAGGAAGTAGGTGCGGAACACGCGGTCGCCGTCGCGGTAGAACACGTTCGTGCCGTGCCATTCGTCCACGCCGAAGTCGGCGTCGAAGCCGTCGGTAAGGGTGAACCACGGGATCTCCCAGCCCATGCGGGCCTTCAGGCGCGCGATGTCCGCCTGGGGCGCGCGGGAGACGAAGACGAGCGTGGTGTCGCGGGCGTTCAGGTGGGCCAGGTGGGCGACCTGGTCGGCCACCATGGAGCAGCCCCGGCAGGCGTGGTCGGGCCAGCCGAATACGCCTGGCTCGAAGAAGGCTCGGTAGACGATCAGCTGGCGCCGGCCGTCGAACAGGCCGGGCAGGCCGATCTTGCCCGCGGGGCCTTCGAACGTGTAAGTCTGCTCGACCGCCATCCAGGGCATTCGCCGGCGTTCGGCGGCGAGGGCGTCGCGGGCGCGGGTCAGGGCCTTCTCTTTTACGAGGAGCTGCTGGCGGGCGGTTTCCCATGCTTGCGGCGATACGACCGGCGGTGTGTGCATGGCAGGGCGGGGATCTTTCCGTTCGCCTGCGGATGATGTCGTCATGGCTTGAACCTCCTGATGTTTGGAATGCCCGCGCCTGGCGGCCCAGGCGCGACTTCCTTTCGCTGTGCGTCTCGGGGCGGGCCTGGGATAGTGTGGCAGCGAAAAAGCGGGAAGGGGAGTAACAAGTATAGCGGCCATCCGGTCGAGACGACTTGCCGTGGTGCATGCAAAGGCTGTAGCTTGGACGGCTTCACTTCGACGGCCGATGAAGGAGGCAAAATTGCAAGTCAAACGTGTGGTGGCCAATCTCGAAACGCCAGACCCCGGTCGAGCTCGCGTCTTTTATCAAGACGTTCTCGGCCTCGAACTCTTGATGGACCATGGCTGGATCCAGACCTATGGCTCCCGGACCCAAATGACCGTTCAAGTGAGCTTCGCGGCGGAAGGCGGATCCGGGACGCCCGTGCCGGACCTGTCGATCGAAGTGGACGATGTAGACGAGGCGCTTCAACGTATGAGGGATGCGGGCTTTTCCGCCGAGTACGGGCCCGTCGACGAGCCTTGGGGCGTCCGTCGATTCTACGTTCGCGATCCGTTCGGGAGGCTGGTCAACATCCTTGCGCACGCCTGAGTGCCATGCGATGCGCGGGCCGCTACCCCAATACGATCCAGGTCGGGGCATGGTCGCTGGCATGCGCCTCGCCCCGCACCCAGCGGTCCACCCCGGCATCGCGCAACTGCGATGCGGCCCCGGCATTCAACAGCAGATGATCGATCCGCAGCCCGGAGTTCTTCTGCCAATGCTGCCGGAAGTAATCCCAGAACGTATAGATCCGCTCGTCCGGATACCGCGCCCGCAGCGCATCCGTCCACCCCTGCGCCAGCAGGCGCCGGTAACATTCCCGGCTTTCCGGCTGCAGCAGCGCATCCTTGAGCCAGGAGCGCGGGTTGTAGATGTCCTCGTCCGTCGGCACGACGTTGTAGTCGCCCGCCAGCACTACCGGCTGCCGTTTGCGCACCAGCGTCGCCGCATGTTCGATCAATCTTTCGAACCAGGCCAGCTTGTAGTCGAACTTCGGCCCGGGCTGCGGGTTGCCGTTGGGCAGATATAGCGAGGCCACCAGGATCCCGTTCACTTCCGCCTCGAGGTACCGGCTGTGCTTGTCATCCGGATCGCCAGGCAATCCGCGCCGTACTTCTACCGGATCGGCTCCTTTGGCCAATACCGCCACGCCGTTCCACGACGTCTGTCCATGCCAGACCGCGCCATATCCCGCCTGCCGGATGGCATCGATCGGAAACGCCGCATCGGCGGCCTTCAATTCCTGCAGGCAGGCCACGTCCGGCGCCTCGCGCTCGAGCCATGCCAGCAGCGCGGGAAGCCGCGAGCGAATGCCATTGATGTTGAACGTGGCGATCTTGAAGGCGGACACGGCAGCTCTCCTCGAAGCGAAACCCAGGCACCGGCGAGCGCGGCGCCTGCCGGTTCAATTATCCACGCGCCGGCGCCGTCCAGGCGTAACCGTCGGCGCGGACGCCTCGCGCGCATGCCGCACCGCGTCCACGATCTCCGCCCTTACCCACCGATGCAGCGGCGACGTATGCTGGCGCTTCGACCACACCATGAAGTATTCGATATCCCGCAACGGCGGCGGCAGCTCCAGCGTCGCGAGCGGAAAGTGCCGCTTGTGCGCCTGCGCCACGCACGCCGGCATCGTGGTCGCGTAATCGGTGTCCAGCAGCACGTAAGGCGTGATCCCGAACCCGGACAGGTAGGCCGAAAAAACTATCGCCCGATGATGCGGCTTGAGCACCCGGTCGAAGTTGGTTTCCCGATCGTACATCTGCGCAAACGCAAACCACCGGAAGCCGGCCAGGTCGTCCAGCGTAAGCGGCCCATGCCCCGCCATCGGATGCGTCGCCGCGATCACGCATACGCGCCGGTCGCGGAACAGGCTGGCGCTGTGGAAGCGCGGCGGAACCTTGCCGAACAGGCCGAGCGCGATGTCGATCCGTTCGGTGTCGAGGTCTTCCGGCTCGAAGTCGCCGTGCACAGACTGGAACCGCACGGTCACGCCGGGCGCCTGTACCCGCAGGCGTTCGAGCAATCTGGCGCCGATCACCACTTCCAGGTGCGCCCCCGTGCCGATGTTGACCACGGCCTGCGCGGTAGCCGGGTCGAAGTCGTCATGCGACTGCAGCGCCTCTTCCACCCGCGCCAGCGCGTCGTGCACGACCGCATGCAGTTCGAGCGCGCGCTCGGTCGGCACGAAGCGCCCGCGCGTCACCACCAGCAAGGGATCGCCCAAGGTGCGCCGCAGCCGCGCCAGTTCGCGGCTGATCGCCGGCTGGGTCTTGTGCAGCAGGGCGGCCGCGGCGGTGGCGCTGCGTGTGCGCATCAAGGCGTCGAAGGTCAGCAGCGCGTTCATGTCGAGCCGCCGCAGGTACGGCATCGCATGGCGGTCGGCCTGGGAAGGGGTATGCGGTAGAGGCATGATCTACGGAATATATACCAAATTCGGTATACGCCTCTTGCGGACCCGGCATTGGGCAATGCATGGCATGCCATGGAATAGTGCCCGCCACGCGCAGTCCTGCGCGGCCCATAACTGGAGACAAGCAGATGCTGAATCTTCCGAGCGCGGCAGCCGGCCGCGCGCTGTTGGCGCTGGCGGCGGCGCTGCCTTGCGCGGCGTCGGCCGCCGCCGATTTCCCGTCGCGTCCGATCACCGTGGTGGTGCCGTTCCCCACCGGCGGCACGCCGGACATCCTGGCGCGCGTGCTGGGCGAGTCGATCGGCCGCAGCGTGGGCCAGACCGTGGTGGTGGAGAACCGCGGCGGCGCCGGCGGCAATATCGGCACGCAGGCGGTGGCGCGCGCCGAGCCCGACGGCTATACGCTGCTGGTGTGCGCCTTCCACTGCGCGGTGGCGCCCGCGCTGTACAAGCCCGCGCCCTACGACATCGTGCGCGATTTCGAACCGGTGGCGATGATCGGCACGGTGCCCAGCGTGCTGGTGGTCAATCCGAAGGTGCCGGCCAAGAACGTGGCCGAGCTGATCGCCTATGCCAAGGCGAATCCCGGCAAGCTGAATTCCGCGTCGTCCGGCATCGGCACCTCGGCCCACATGGCGACCGAGCTGCTCAACAACCAGGCCGGCATCAAGCTGACCCACATCCCCTACAAGGGCGCGGGCCAGGTGGCCGCGGACCTGCTGGGCGGCCAGGTGGACATGTATTTCGACAACCTGCCGGCGTCGCTGGCCAGCATCCGCGCCGGCAAGCTGCGCGCGCTGGCGGTGGCCAGCGCCAGGCGGTCGCCGTCGATTCCCGACGTGCCGACCTTTACCGAGGCCGGCGTGCCGGGCTTCCTGATCACGCCGTGGTTCGGCATCATGGCCCCGGCCCGCACGCCGCAGCCGGTGCTGGACCGGCTCAACCGCGAGTTCGTCAAGGCGCTGGCCGATCCGGCGGTGGCCGACAAGATGAAGCAGCTCGGCGTGGAAACCGCCGCCGGTTCGCGGGAAGACCTGGCCGGATTCATCGCCGGCGAAAGCCGGAAGTGGAAGACCGTGATCGATACCAACCACATCCAGGCGCAATGACGGCCGACGCAGAAACGCCCAGCGTAGGAGAGGCCGGCCCGGGCCGCGCCGGCCCCATCGCCTTGCGCGAAATGGGCTCCTTCCACGTGGGCGGGCGCGTCGTGCGGCTGGAAGGACAACCGGCGGCGGAGTACCTGATGGCCGAGGGCGGCCAGCCGGTGCGCATCGATCCGAACGGCAGCTATTTCGTCGAGCAGATGTACGCGCAGTACTTCTTCGTGCAGGACGAGGGCGGACACTGGCCGCTGCTGTTCTGGCACGGCGGCGGCATGAGCGGCGCCACGTGGGAGACCACGCCGGACGGCCGCAGCGGCTGGCTGCATTATTTCCTGCGGCGCGGCTGGGACGCCTATCTGTGCGACGCGGTGGAGCGCGGCCGTTCGGGTTTCGCGCCGGTGCCGCAGGTGTGGCCGCAGGGGCCGGTGATCCAGCCGGCCGAGTCGATCCACGGCCGGTTCCGCATCGATTATCCCGACACGCAGTTCCCGCGCGAGCATTTCGACAGGCTGGCGCGGCAGATGGTGCCGCGCTGGACGCATACCGACGGCGCGATCATGGCCGCCTATCTCGAGCTGTTGGAGCGCACCGGGCCGGCCATCGTGGTGTGCCATTCGCAGTCGGGCGTGTTCGCGCTGCGCGCGGCGCATGCGCGGCCGGACCTGGTACGCGCGGTGGTGGCGCTGGAGCCGGCCAGCGTGCCGGCGTTCGATCCGGCGGTGCCGTACCGCGCGCCGACGCTGGTGCTGATGGGCGACCATATCGACGAGGATCCGCGCTGGCCGCGCATGCGCGACCGGATCCAGGCCTTCGCCGCGCAGTGGCCGCAGGTGGAGGTGGTGCCGCTGCCCGCGCGCGGCATGAAGGGCAACTCCCACATGCTGATGATGGACCGCAACAGCCTGGAAATCGCGGACCTGGCGCACGACTGGCTGGCCGCGCTGCCCGCCGCGCGGCGCGCGGATTAGGCCTGGCCCGCCGGCGCGCGGTGCTGCTGCTGGTCTTCGATGTACTCGCTCAGGCTGCGCAGGTGCCGCGTCATCTCGGCCACCGCCTGCGCGGCGTCGCGCGCCCGCATATGCTTCAGGATGCGCCGCCGCACGTCCACCACGTTGACGCGCGGCACCGGGTCCACCTGGGCCAGGTAGCTGCGCACGATCTCAGACAATGATTCCACCAGCATCACGATGATCTCGTTGTGCGTGGCGCGCGCCAGCACGCGGTAGAACTCGGTGATGTAGGTGGTGCGCCGCGAGAAGTTGCCCTCGCGCGTCAATTGCTCGGAACGGTCGATGTCGCGTTCGATGGCCTCGAAGTCGGCCTCGGTGGCCCGTTCGCAAGCCACGCGGATGGCCACCTCCGTTACCAGGATCCGCGCTTCGGTGATGCTGCGCGTGGGGATCTGTCCCAGCAGCACCATGTCGCGCACGGCCTGGGTCACCACACCCGAATCGCTTTGCCGGATGAAGGAGCCGCCGGACACGCCCTGCTGGCAATGCACGAAGCCGGCCATCTCCAGGCTGCGCAAGGCCTCGCGCACCGCGGCACGGCTCACGCCGAACTGTTCGGCCAGGTCGCGTTCGGCCGGCAGGCGGTCGCCTGGCTGCAGGGTGCCGGCGGCGACTTCGCGGCGGATCTGGTCGCATACCTGTTCGAACATCCGCTTCTGCTGGATGGGGCCGAAGTTGGGCGTGCGGGCCGGGGCCGGGGCCGCGGCGGCGGCCGCATCGGCGGGCACCGGCGCCTGGGCGGGCGCGGCGGCGCGGCGGGTGCGGCGTTTGCGAGGGGCCGCGGGTGCGGGTTGGGGCATTGGTGGATCCTCTGCGTCGTAGGCGATGAACGGCCGGCCATGCTCCGGAGCTTCATGGCCTGACCTTTGCGCAATATTACGGGCAGATGGCCTTGTCGGCGAAATCACGCATTTTTGCTGGGGCGGAAAGCCACCGCCGGCAGCGACCCGACGATCATGGGTTAACCCTAGTAGTATTGGTCTGACCTTTTTATCATCATACCGATCCACGAACGACGCCAAGTTCGAGGAGACAGCATGAACAAATCGATCGCCGCGCTGGCCACCCTGGCGCTGCTGGTTTCGGCGCCTGCGACGAGCGCGCCCGCACGGCCGCCCGAAGGGCGCGCGTCCTCCCCCGGGGAGGATGTCGCCCAGCGACAGGAGGGCACATCACGAAGCGCCTATCCCGACAAGCCCATCGTCCTGATCGTGCCGTACGCGCCAGGCGGCCTGGGCACCACCTTCGGCAATCTGATGAGCGAAAGCCTGACGGCGCGCCTGGGCCAGCGCGTGGTGGTGGACTACCGCCCCGGCGCCAACGGCGGCATCGGCGCCGGCCTGGTGGCCAAGGCGCCGCCCGACGGCTACACGCTGTTCATGGCGGTCAACAGCACGATGGCGATCAATCCCAACCTGTACCCCAAGCTGCAGTACGACCCGCTGAAGGACTTCGCCCCGGTGGCGATGGTGTGCACCTCGTCGAACATCCTGGTGGTCAACGCGTCGAGCCCGGTGAAATCGGTGAAGGACCTTATCGCCGCCGCCAAGGCGAACCCGGGCAAGGTCAACTACGGTTCGTCAGGCAACGGCGCCACGCCGCACCTGTCGGGCGAGATGCTGCGGCTGGAGACCGGCGCGCCGGTGGTCCACGTGCCGTACAAGGGCATCGGGCCGGCATTGACGGACCTGATGGGCGGCCAGGTGGATTTCGTGTTCAGCGACACCTCGGCGCTGCCCTTCATCCAGGCCGGCAAGCTGCGCCCGCTGGCGGTGACCGGCCCCACGCGGCTGGGCGCGGCGCCGGACATTCCGACCATGGCCGAGGCCGGCGTGCCGAATTTCGTGATCCGCTCCTGGTACAGCATCGCCGCGCCGGCCGGCACGCCCAAGCCGATCGTCGACCGCCTCAACAAGGAAATCGCCGCCGTCGTCCACTCGCCCGAGATGCGCGAGAAGATGAAGACGGTGGGCATGGACCCGGCCGAAGATACGTCGGTGGACTATCTGGCCAGGACCATGCGCGCCGACCTGGCGTCATGGAAGAAGTTCGTGGCCGAAGCCCACATCACGATGGACTGACCACGGACGGACGCCTCCATGTACGAAGACGCTTCGCAGCCGGGCGACGGCCCAGCTCCTTATCCGGTGATCCGCGCCCTGCTCGCGCGCAAGCGGCGGATACCGCCCGCCGGCGGCATTGCCGCCGTGCTGCTCGGCTGCTGGCTGGGCTGGCGCACGGGCTTCGCCGAACTCTATCCCATCGCCGTCCTGCTGGGCGCCGCCGCGTACTTCGCGTTGAAGGTGGCGGTCGAAGTGGTCGAGCTGGTGGCAGACACCCTGATGCCGAGGTAATACGAATGATCGAGACCGATGTGTGCGTGGTCGGCGGCGGGCTGGCCGGCCTGACCGCCGCGCTGCGCGCCGCCCAGTCCGGACTGCGCGTGACGGTGCTGGAGCGCGCGCCCGAGCCTGACTACCTGTGCAATTCGCGGCTGACCGGCGGCGCCTTCCACGTATGCCTGCGCGACATCCAGTCCGACGCCGCCGAGCTGGAGCAGGCCATCCTGCGCGTGACCGACGGCGCCGCCCATCCGGGTTTGGCGCGGGCGGTGGCCACCGACGCGCGGCGCGCGGTCAAGTGGCTGCAAGGCCAGGGCATCCGCTTCATCAAGGGCGGCGCCGAGCCGCACCACAACTTCGTGCTGTCGCCGCCGTCGCTGCAGCGCGTGGGCTCGGACTGGCGCGGCCGCGGCGGCGACGTGCTACTGCGCACGCTGGGCGATGCGCTGGCGCGGCAGGGCGGCAGGCTGCTGCGCGGGCATCGCGCGCTCGAACTGAAGATGGAGGCTGGCCGCTGCGTGGGGCTGGCCGGGCAACGGGCCGAGGGCGGCGCCTTCGGGGTGCGCGCGGCGGCGGTGGTGATCGCCGATGGCGGCTTCCAGTGCGATGCCGAGCTGGTGCGGGCCAATATCTCGCCGGCGCCGGAAAAAGTGCTCCAGCGCAACGCCGGCTCGGGCCTGGGCGATGGCCTGCGGATGGCGCGGGCGGCCGGCGCGCGGCTGTCGAATTTGATCGGCTTCTACGGCCACCTGCAGAACCGCAATGCGTTGACGGATTCCCGCCTGTGGCCGCTGCCGTGGATGGACAACGTGGCCACCTCGGCCATCGTGGTCGACGCGCAGGCGCGCCGCTTTGCCGACGAAGGCCGCGGCGGCGTCTACCTGGCCAACCGGGTGGCCGCGCTGGCCGATCCGCTGACGGCCGCCGTGATCTTCGACCAGCCTTTGTGGGACGGCCCCGGCAAGTCGCGCTTCCTGCCGCCCAATCCGAACATGGAGCAGTGCGGCGGCCTGATCGTGCGGGCCGACAGCGTGGAGCAGCTGGCCGGGCGCCTGGGCCTGCCGGCGCCGGCGCTGGCCGCCACGGTCGACGCCTACAACCGCGCGGTCGAACAGGGCGCCTTCGACGCGCTGGTGCCGCCGCGCAGCACGCACGCCTACAAGCCGCTGCCGATCCGCACCGCGCCGTTCTACGGCGTGCCGGTGTGCGCCGGCATCACCTACACGATGGGCGGCATCGCGATCGACGAATGGTCGCGCGCGATGACGGCCGACGGCCGGCCCTTTCCCGGCCTGTACGCGGCGGGCGGCGCCAGCGGCGGGCTGGAGGGCGGCGACAGCATCGGCTACGTGGGCGGGCTGGCCAAGGCGGCGACCACCGGCCTGCGCGCCGGCGAACACATCGCGCAGGCCGCCCAGCGCGCGCCGGCATGACCGGGCGCGATACGAACACCCAATGAATGGCGCGCGAACCGAAGGGCGCGAACACGCGAGGAAAAGGCGGCAAATGGCAGAACTGGATACCGATGTACTGGTGGTCGGCGGCGGCCCGGTGGGGCTGGCGCTGGCCGGCGACCTGGGCTGGCGGGGGCGGCGCTGCGTGCTGGCCGAGCAGGGCGACGGCTCGATCCTGCAGGCCAAGATGGACGGGGTCGGCATCCGCACGATGGAGTTCTGCCGCCGCTGGGGCATCGTGGGCGACGTGGAATCGAGCGCCTACAAGCGCGACTACCCGCAGGACAACGTCTACCTGACCGCGCTCGACGGCTACGAGCTGGAGCGCGAGCCGCTGCCGTCGATGCGCGACGACGTGCCGCCGCCCGACAGCCCGCAGAAGCGCGAGCGCTGCCCGCAGAACATGTTCGACCCGGTGCTGCAGAAATTCGCCCGTTCGCAGCCGGGCGTGGAACTGCGCTACCGCCACCGGCTGCTGTCGTTCCGGCAGGACGCCGACGGCGTCGCTTCCACGCTCGCCGATCTGGAATCGGGCCGCGAGTTCGAGGTGCGTTCGCGTTTCCTGGTGGGCTGCGACGGCGGCCGCAGCGCGGTGCGCCAGCAGCTCGGCATCGCGATGCACGGCGAGGGGCTGCTGACCCACACCACCAACGTGATCTTCCGCTGCCCGAATTTCAACAGCCTGCACGACAAGAAGCCCGGCTACCGCTACATGTTCGTCGGCGCGCACGGCGTGTGGGCCACCATCGTCGCCATCAACGGCAACGACCAGTGGCGCATGTCGATCATCGGCAACGACCAGGACAACCCCGTCTATAGCGAAGACGAGCTGAAGGCCTTCGCCTACCGCGCGATGGGCCGGCCGTTCGGCCTGGAGATCCTCAGCATCCTGCGCTGGACCCGGGTCGAGCAGGTGGCAGAACGCTACGGCGAAGGCCGGGTATTCATCGCGGGCGACGCCTGCCACCTGACCTCGCCCACCGGCGGGCTGGGGATGAACACCGGCATCGGCGACGCGGTCGACCTGTCGTGGAAGCTGGCGGCCTGCCTGGAGGGCTGGGGCGGCCCGCGGCTGCTCGAATCGTACGAACTGGAGCGGCGGCCGGTCGCGCTGCGCATCACGCGCTTTTCCACCGGCAACCTGCGCATCATGCAGCGCGTGCCGCACACCGCCCAGATCTTCGAGGACAGCGAAGCCGGCCGCCAGGCGCGCGAGCGCGTCGGGCAGGCGTTGAAGGCCGGCCTGCGGCGCGAGTGGTTCTCCAAGAACATGCACCTGGGCAACCGCTACGTGGAGTCCCCGGTATGCGTCTATGCCGAACCGGAAGACGAGGCGCAGGTCCGGGCCGAATACGAAGAAGCCGTGCGCTACGTGCCGAGCACCCGCCCCGGCGCGCGCGCGCCGCACGCATGGCTGGCCGACGGCCGCTCGACGCTGGACCTGTTCGGGCGCGGCTTCGTGCTGGTGGCGCGGGCCGACCGCGCGGCCGCCGCCGGGCCGCTGGCGCAGGCGGCCGAGCGGCTGGGGGTGCCGCTGCGCGTGGCGCCCATCGGCCAACCCGAAGTGCTGGCCGCCTACGAGAAGCCCTATGTGCTGGTGCGCCCCGACGGCCACGTCGCGTGGCGCGGCGATGCGCTGCCGGGTGACGCGCAATGGCTGCTGAACACCATCTGCGGCCGATGACTCATGGAGCATGACATGCAAGATCGATCGACGGATTTCGACCTCATCGTGGTGGGCGCCGGCATGGCCGGCCATTGCACGGCGCTGGAAGGCGCGCGCCAGGGAGGCCGCGTGCTGCTGCTGGAGAAGACCGAGCGCTACGGCGGCAGCACCCGCATGTGCGGCGGCGCCTTCGCCTTCGCCGGCACCGACATCCAGAAGAAGCTCGGCATCGAGGACTCGGCCGAACTGCTGGAGCAAGACCTGATGGCGGCCGGCAAGCACCGCAACGACGCCGCGCTGGTCCATGCCTACGCGCAGCACCAGTACGAGGCGTACAAATGGCTGGAGGCGCTGGGCCTGCGCTTCGAGAAGGTCTCGCTGAGCGGCAGCCAGTCGGTGCCTCGCAACCACAGCATCGACCCCGTGCTGGTGCTGGAAACGCTGCACGACAACGTGCTGCGCGCCGGCGTGGCCTACCGCAGCGGCGCCGCGGTGCAACGGCTGCTGACCGAAGGCGAGGGCGAGGAGCGCCGCGTGGTGGGCGTGGCGCTGGCTTCCGGCGAAACGGTCCGCGCCGCCGGCGGCGTGGCGATCGCCACCGGCGGCTTCTCGCGCGCGGCCGACCTGGTCGAGCGCTTCGTGCCGCATCTGCGCGCCGCGCGCCCGATGGGCGGCTACGGCAATACCGGCGACGGGCTGCGCATGGCCTGGGCGCTGGGCGCCGACCTGATCGACCTGGGCTATGTGAAGGGTTCGTTCGGCGCGCCCGTGGCCGCGCCCACGCCCGGCATGGAAGAGCAGGCGCCGCGCCTGATCTCGGCCATGTACCGCGGCGCCATCGTGGTCAACGCGGCCGGGCGGCGCTTCATCGACGAATCGGTTTCGTACAAGGCCATCGGCGACCGCTGCCTGCAGCAGCCTGACGCGCTGGCCTTCCAGATTTTCGATCAGCAGGTGATGGACCAGTCCTCGCCGCTGCCGACCGTGGCCGATTACCGCGCCGCGCTGGACACCGGCCTGCTGCGGCAGGCCGGTTCGCTGCGCGACCTGGCCGCCGCGCTCGGCATCGATCCCGACGGGCTGCTGGCCACCGTCGAACGCTACAACGCCGCCTGCGACGGCCGCGAGCCCGACGAGATGGGGCGCACTTCGCTCAGCACCGGCTACGGCAAGCCGACCCGGATCGAGCGCGGGCCGTTCTACGGGCTGGCCTGCACCACCGGGCTGACCTCCACCTATTGCGGGCTGCACACCGATACCGACGCCCGCGTGCTCGACGTGTTCGACAGGCCGATCGAGGGGCTGTACGCCACCGGCGAGGTGATGGGCGGCTTCCACGGCGAAACCTATATGAGCGGATCGTCGCTGGCCAAGGGCTGCATCTTCGGCCGCCTGGCGGCCCGCCATGCGCTGCGGCGCGCCGGCGTGGCGGCGGCCTGACGGCGATGCGGCGTTCCATGTCGGCCGCCTCGCCGTCGTTCGCACGGCCCCGGCACCACGCCGTTCCACCATCGAAGGAGGACTCATGAGCGTCACCAGGCAATTCGCCGACTTCGCGCTGTCGGCTTCTTACGCCGACCTGCCCGCCGCCGTGCGGCATTCGGCCAAGCTGCTGATGCTGGACACGCTGGGCTGCGCGCTGGGCGCGCTCGGCACCACGCCGGGGCTGGCGGTGCGCCGCATCGCGCACCAGTCGGGCAGCGGCCCGGCCACGGTGCTGGGCACCGGCCACAAGGCGCCGGTGGCGACCGCAGCCTGGGCCAACGGCCGGCTGGGCAACGTGCTCGACATGGACGAGTGCTACAAGGTGCAGGGCCACCACGCGCAGGCCGCGCTGGGCGCCGCGCTGGCGCTGGGCGAGGAAGGACGCCGCAGCGGCTGCGACGTGCTGATGGCCTTCACGATGGGCTTCGAGGCGGGCGTGCGGCTGGGCAATTTCCTGAGCCCGCGCGTGACCGTCGACGACCGCGGCCGCACGCGCGGCTGGACCGGGCTGGTAGGGCCCGGCCAGGGCGTGCACGCGGCCTGCGCCGCCGCCTCGCGCCTGCTCGGCGCCAGCGCCGGCGAACTGGCCGACGCCTTCGGCATGTGCGCCCAGTACATGGTGGGGCGCGACTGGTCGCGGCAATGGGGCCGCGATCCCGACCTGGGCACGCTGAAGTACGCCGACACCGGCTGGAACGCGCAGGGCGGCCTGATGGCCGCGTGGCATGCGCGCGAGGGCCTGCGCGGCATCCGCGACATTTTCGATACCGACAGCTATGCGCAGGTGTTCCAGGGCGTGCTGCTCGATCCGGCCGCCTTGCTGCGCGACGCCGGCAGCCGCTGGTACCTGCCCGAAACCTCCATCAAGTTCTGGCCCTGCTGCCGCTGGATCCACTACGCGCTGACCGCGTTCGACCACATCGTGCGCGAACACGGCCTGGCCGCCGACGAGATCGGGAAGGTCGAACTGCGTTCCTTCCCGATGATTCCCTATCCCCGCTTCGGCGCCAGCGACGATCCGCCCAATCTGGTGGCGGCCTCGTTCAGCTTCGCGCATGCGGCGGCGATGGTGGCGCTGGGCGTGCCGGCCGGCCCGCAGTGGTTCGCCGACGACAGCCTGCATGGCGAGGCGGCGCGCGCGATGCGCGCCAAGGTCGGCCTGGGCGACGACGAGCGCGGCTACGACCCGCGCGCCTGGGGCCTGGAACAGGGCGAGCTGAAAGTGCCGTCGCACGCCATCGTGCACGCCCGCGGCAAGGTGTTCGAGGCCACCGGCGACTACGCGCTGGGCGATTCGTGGGAAGGCGCGCCGCGCTACGGCCAGGCCGACGTGATCGCCAAGTTCCGCCGCCTGGCCAAGACGCTGGCGCCGCTGTCCGACCGCTGGGAGCAGCGCATCGACCGCATGGTGGAAACGGTGCTGGCGGTGGACGAACTGGACGACGTGCGCGAATTGACGGCCGCGCTGAGCCTGGAGGGGTGAGGCGCGGGCCCGGCCCGCACAGCGCCTTCGCGCCGCCCCACCGAGCCACGAGCAAAATAAAGGAGACACCCGTGATCGATCGCCGCCGCTTTCTCGGCCTGCCATTGGCCGCCGCCGCGCTGCCCGCCGCCGTGCGCGCCGCGGACCGCTTCCCGTCCCGCCCGGTGCGGATCGTGGTGCCGTTCCCGCCCGGCGGCCTGACCGACGTCAGCGCCCGCCGGCTGGCGCAGATGGCCAGCGAAACGCTGGGCCAGCCCTTCGTCGTGGAGAACCGGCCCGGTGCCAACGGACTGGTCGGCACCGCCCAGGCGATCCGCCCGCCGGCCGACGGCTACACGGTCGTGGCGGTGACCACCAGCGTCGTGCTGATCGGTCCGCTGTTGAACGACGCGCCGTTCGATCCGCTGCGCGACCTGGCCTATCTGCTGAACTACGCCGGCCCCTCGCACGCGCTGGTGGTGATGGCCGATTCGCCGTACCGGACCTTCGACGACCTGATCGCCGACGCCCGCCGCCGGCCGGGCGAAGTCACCTACGGCACGGTGGGCGTGGCCGACGCCGCGCACTTCGGGGTGATGGCGCTGAGCCAGGCCAAGAACGTGAAGTTCAACCACATTCCCTACCAGGGCGCGAGCCAGAGCATGATGGCCGCCGTTTCCGGCGAAGTGGCGTTCACGCCCACCTCCAACTACGCGGAGATGGTCAAGGCCGGCAAGCTGCGCGTGCTGGCCCTGCTCGACAAGGACCGGCTGCCGGCGATGCCCGACGTGCCGACCTTTTCCGAACTGGGCGTGGGCTGGGAATTTCCGTGGATCACCGGTTTCGCGATGGCGGCCGGCACGCCGGAGCCGATCCGCCGCACGCTGGAATCGACCTTCCTGCAGGCTGCGCGCAGTCCCGCCTTCGGCGCCTACCTGGACGGCCTGGTCGTGCCGCGCTACGTGCTGGACGGCGCGCAGATGCGGGCCGACCTTGCCGCCAAGATTCCCCAGTACCGCAAGATCGCGCAGGACTTCGGCCTGAAGACCAGCGCCGCGCCGGCGCGGCATGCCCGGGTCGCGCCGGCCGCGAAGCCGCCCGGACAGCCGGCGGCAATCGACACCGGGCGCGCCTGACCGGGCAGCCCATCCCCCAAGACGACATGGAGACCGAAATGAGACTACAGGGCAAGGTCGCGGTGGTGACCGGCGCCGGGCGCGGCATCGGCCGCGGGTTCGCGCTGCGGCTGGCGCGGCTGGGCTGCGACGTGGTGGTGGCCGACGTGGACCTGGACGGCGCCGCGAAATTCGGCGAGGCCCTGACCGCGGCCTCGGTGCCCGACGAGATCATCGCGCTCGGCCGCCGCAGCATCGGCGTCGAGGGCGACCTCAGCCGGCGAGCCGACGCGCAGGCGCTGATCGACCGCGCGCTCGAGGCCTTCGGCCGCGTCGACATCCTGGTCAACAACGCCGGCGGCGCGGTGGCGCCGATCGCCACCAGCCGCGCTTCCGAAATGAACGAGGAAGACTTCCGCCGCATGTTCGACGTCAACCTGATGACCACCATCCACTGCAGCCAGGCGGCGGTGCCGGCCATGCGCGCGGGCGGCGGCGGCAGCATCGTCAACGTGGCCTCGACCCTGGGCATCGACGCGGCGCACCGCGGCGGCCTGCTGGCCCACTACGGCATGGCCAAGACGGGCGTGATCCAGTTCACGCGCTTCCTGGCGGCCGAAGTCGGCCCGGACGGCATCCGCGTCAACTGCATCGCGCCGGGATCGACCGCTACCGCGCGCGTGGTCAGCCAGGCCAAGGAACGCAACATCGTCAACGACGGCGACCTGCCGAAGATCCCGCTGCGCCGCCTGGGCACCGTCGAAGACATGGCCGGCCCGCTCGAATTCCTGGCCAGCGACCTGTCGTCGTACGTAACCGGGCAGGTCATTTCCGTATGCGGCGGCAAGGTGCTGACCGCGTCGTAGCGCCGGCCGCCAGGCAAGACACCACAGAGCCACACAGGAGACCCGCCATGCATGCCGTTCGCCGTTCCTTCATCGCCGCCGCGCTGGCGGCATTCGTCGCCCTGGCCGGCCCGCCGGCCGGCGCCGCCGATTTCCCCGCCCATGCGCTGCGCGTGATCGTGGGCACGGTGCCGGGCGGCATCACCGACCTGGGCATCCGCAAGCTGGCCGAGATGGTCAGGCAGGACCTGGGCCAGCCCGTCGTGGTCGAGAACAAGCCGGGCGCGCAGGGCACCATCGCCATCAGCCAGATGATCAAGAGTCCGGCCGACGGCTACACGCTGGCCACCGTGTCGACCAGTTCCGTGCTGATCGCGCCGCTGACCACCGACGTGCCCTTCGACCCGCTCAAGGACGTGGCCTACATCATGAACTACGCCGGCCCGTCGCAGGCCCTGCTGGTGCGCGCCGATTCGAAGTACCGCACGCTGGAGCAGCTGGTGGCCGACGCCCGCGCCCATCCCGGCGCGATCGCCTACGCCACCTTCGGCGTGGCCGACGCCGGCGGCTTCGGCATCAAGGCGCTCAGCAAGGCCAAGGGCGTGACCTTCAACCAGATCCCGTACCAGGGCTCGGCGCAGCAGCTGATGGCGCTGCTGTCGGGCGAGGTGCAGTTCACGGTCACGTCGAACTACATGTCCGACATCAACAACAAGCGCCTGCGCGCGCTGGCGGTGCTCGACGGCCAGCGCTACGCCGGGCTGCCCGATACGCCCACCTTCAAGGAATCCGGCGTGGACTTCGACTTCCCGTGGATCATGGGGCTGGTGGCGCCGGCCGGCGTGCCGGCCGACATCCGCAGGAAGCTCGAAGCCGCCTTCGTCAAGGCCGCGCGCAGCCCCGAGTTCGCGCAGTTCATGGCCCAGCGCGACGTGCCGGCCTATGTGATGACGGCCGACGAAATGACGCGCGACATGCACAAGCGCGTGGTCGAGTACACCAAGGCCGTCAAGGAATACGGGTTCCGGCAATGAACGGGGCGAGCGCAAAGACGGCCGGGGCGGCAGGCGCGCCGCAGGCATCGGCCACCGGCCGTGTGATCGAGGTACCCGCCCCGGGCGGACCGGAAGCGCTGACGCTGGCGTGGCGCCCGGTCCCGCGGCCCGGCGCCGGCGAACTGCTGATCCGCGTGCACGCCGCCGGCGTCAATCGCGGCGACCTCAAGCAGCGCGAGGGCGATTTCCCGCGCCTGCCCTCGGCCGCCGGCAACGTGCTGGGCCTGGAAGTGGCCGGCCAGGTGCAGGCCTGCGGCGACGGCGTGCAGGGCTGGCGGCCCGGCGACCGCGTGTGCGCGCTGCTGGTGGGCGGCGGCTATGCCGACCATTGCGTGGCGCCGGCGGTGCAGTGCCTGCCCATGCCGCAAGGGCTGGACTTCGCCGCGGCCGCGGCGCTGCCCGAGACCTTCGCCATCGTCTGGCTCACGCTGTTCGGGCAGGCCCGCCTGCAGCCCGGCGAAACGGTGCTGGTGCACGGCGGTTCGAGCGGCATCGGCGTGGCGGCGATCCAGCTCGCGCGGGCAACCGGCGCCCGCGTGCTGGCCACCGCGGGCAGCGCGGAGAAATGCGAGGCCTGCCGCGCGCTCGGCGCCGAACGGGCCATCGATTACCGGCAGGAGGACTTCGTCGCGGCGGTCCAGGCCCATACCGGCGGCCGCGGCGTGGACGTGGTGCTCGACATGGTCGGCGGCCCCTACGCGGCGCGCAACCTGGCCACGCTGGCGCCCGGCGGCCGGCTGGCCTACGTGGCCGGCGACGGCGGCGGCGAGGCCACCTTCAACATCCGCGAAATCATGATGCGCCGCCTGACCATCACCGGCGCCACGCTGCGCCACCGCAGCATCGAAGAGAAGGGGGTCGTCATGGCGGCGCTGCGCGAACGGATCTGGCCGCTGATCGAACGCGGCGAGATCCGGCCGGTGGTGGCGCGGACCTTTCCCTTGGAACAGGCGGCAGATGCCCATCGCTGCCTGGAGGCCGGCGGCACCGTCGGCAAGGTGATTCTTCTGACGAAGTGACGGCCGCCATGCGGCCGGGCCGCGGCCAGCGGCCGAAGCGGCATTCGCGCCAAGCAACGAGGAGATTTCAACCATGAACGACCCGGACCCCTACAGCCCCGCCCGCATCGCCGACCGCATGGCGATCCAGGACACCATGTACCGCTGGTGCCGCGCGGTGGACCGCCTCGATTTCGACGGCATCCGCTCGGTATTCCACCCCGACGCCATCGACCGCCACGGCCCCTTCGAAGGCAGCGTCGACGGCCTGGTCGAATGGATCCGCGAACGCCACCGCGCGATCCCGTTCTCGATGCACCAGATCAGCAACATCCTGATCGAGTTCGCCGGCCCCGACCTGGCGCTGGTGGAAACCTATGTACGCACCGTGCAGCGCTACCCGGCCGAGGCCAAGGCCGCGCTGGCCCAGCTTTCGGGCGGCGCCCAGGGCAGGGACGGCCTGGGCGCCGACCTGTTCACCTGCTCGCGCTACGTGGACCGCTTCGAGCGCCGCGACGGCGAATGGCGCATCGCGCGCCGCACGCTGGTGCAGGACTGGAAGCAGATCGTCGACGTGCCGGCCGACGCGCCGCGGCCGCGCGAGGGCTGGCTGGTGGGACGGCGCGACCGGCAGGATCCGCTGTACCTGGAGCGCGCGGAACTCGGCCTGTGAGCGCGGCCGCAAGGCAAACCGGCGCCGCGGCCCGCCCGGCCGCCGGACAAGGAAACCGACGATGAAGAACGGAAAGAAAGCGATGGACAGGCAGCCGACGGACAAGCAACCGGCGGACACGCAGCGCGTGGCATGGGTGACGGGCGCGGCGAGCGGCATCGGGCTGGCGTCGGCGCGGTGGCTGGCCGAAGCGGGCCACGCGGTGGTATTGCTGGACCGCAGCGAAGCGGTGCGCGACGCCGCCGCCTCGCTCGCGGCCGGGGGCGCCAAGGCGCTGGCAGTGGTGGTTGACCTGGCCGATCTTGCCGGGCTGCCCGGCGTGGCAGCCGGCACGGCGGCGCAATTCGGCCACTGCGACATCCTGGTCAACAATGCCGGCGTGCATCCGAAGCGCAACGGCATGGTGCCGGCCCTGGAAGACATCGACGCCGACGAATGGGAGGCCGTGTTCCGCGTCAACGTGACGGCGCCCTTCCTGCTGTGCCGCCACGCGGTCGGCCCGATGAAGGCGCGCGGCTGGGGGCGCATCGTCAACGTGGCCTCGCGCGCCGGCCGCGCCTGGTCCGACCGCGCCGGCACGCACTATTCGGCATCGAAGGCGGCGCTGATCGGCATGACGCGCAAGATCGCCGGCGACTTCGCCGCGCACGGCATCACCGCCAACTGCGTGGCGCCGGGCCAGATCGAAACGCCGCTGGCCCGCACCTCGCGGCCCGAGGTGCTGGAACGCGCGGCGCGCGCGACCCCGGTGCAGCGGCTGGGCACGACCGACGAAATCGCGGCGGCCGTGGCCTACCTGGCTTCCGACGCGGCGGGCTTCGTGACGGGCACCGTGCTCGACGTCAACGGCGGCATTTTCATGGCCTGACGCCGCGCGGCGTTCAGCGCTGCTCGAAGCTGCCGAAGCGCCGGTCGATGAATTCCCGCTGCGACACGAGATCGTCCACGCGCGCCTTCGGCGGCCCCTGCCGCATCCATTCGAGCATCTGGTCGACCTGGTCCGGCGTGCCCTGGATCATGGCCTCGACCGAGCCGTCGTCGTTGTTGCGGACCCAGCCGCGCACGCCGATCAGGTGCGCGCGGCGGACCGCCGACAGGCGGTAGCCGACGCCTTGCACCCGGCCGGTAACGCGCACGGACACGGTTTCGAGCGGGGTATCGGGAGGAAGTGTCTGCATGGAGCGATCCGGAAAAACGTCGCGCTGATTTTATCGTCCGGCCATCGCGATGGCAGCGGCAAGGCGTTGGGCGGATAATCGAGGGTTTGCAGGTTTCACGGCAATCCTTTTCATGGCATCGACTTCTTCCCTGCGGCCCGGCCTGGTGTGGCTGATGGCGGCCGCCACCGGCATCTCCGTTGCAAGCAACTACTACGCGCAGCCGCTGCTGCACACCATTGCGCAAGATCTGGGCCTGTCGTTCGGCGCGGTCGGGCTGGTGGTGACCGTGGCGCAGGTGGGCTATACGGTAGGCCTCGTATTCCTGCTGCCGCTGGGCGACATGCTCGAGCGGCGCGGCATGATTTTCCTGATGACGCTGGTGTGCGCGGCCGGCCTGCTGGGCGCGGCGCTGTCGACCGGCCTGGGAACGCTGCTGGCGAGCGTGGCGATGGCGGGCATGTTCTCGGTGGTGGCGCAGGTGCTGGTGCCGTTCGCCGCCACGCTGGCCGCGCCCGAAGAGCGCGGCCGCGTGGTCGGCACGGTAATGAGCGGCCTGTTGCTGGGTATCCTGCTGGCGCGCACGGTATCGGGCGCGCTGGCCGAGACCGGCAGCTGGCGCGCCGTGTACTGGTTCGCCGCGGCCTCGATGGTGATCCTGGCCTTCGTGCTGCGGCGCGCGCTGCCGCGCCATTCGCCCGAGGCCAGCGGGCTGAGCTATCCGCAGCTGCTGCGCTCGATCGTCACGCTGCTCGCGCAGGAACCGGTGCTGCGGCTGCGCGCGCTGCTGGGCGCGGTCATCTTCGCCAATTTCAGCCTGCTGTGGACGTCGATCGCGTTCCTGCTGGCGGGGCCGCCGTACAACTATTCCGACGTCACCATCGGCCTGTTCGGCCTGGCCGGCGCGGCGGGCGCGCTGGCGGCGTCCAGGGTGGGGCGGCTGGCCGACCGCGGCCACGGCAACCTGGCGACGCTGGTCGGCCTGGCCGTGCTGACGGCCTCGTGGCTGCCGATGCTGCTGGCCCGCGATTCGCTGGCGGCGCTGCTGGCGGGCATCCTGCTGCTCGACCTGGCCGCGCAGGTGGTGCACATCAGCAACCAGAGCGCGATCTACCGCCTGCGCCCCGAGGCGCGCAACCGCATCAACGCCGGCTACATGACCTGCTACCTGAGCGGCGGCGCCGTCGGTTCGCTGCTGTCGGCCCAGGCCTACCAGCATGCGGGCTGGACGGGCGTGGGCGTCGCCGGGCTGGCGATCGGCGCGGTGGGGCTGGCCGCCTGGCTGCGGCGGCCGGCCGGGTCCTGAAGTCGCCGCGGTCAACACGCCCGGCACGCCGCTGTGCTAGCGTTAGCGTTGTGACATCCGACATTTCCCAGGAGTAGCGCCATGTCTTCCCCTACGCTGACGCGCCGCTGGGCCGTCCTGCGCGCCACCCGCCTGATCCCGGTCCTGCGTTACCACGATGCCGATACGGCCCGCTACGCCGCGCAAGTGGCGCTGGCGGCGGGCTGCCAGGCGATAGAGCTGACCTGGACGATTCCCGGCGTGCTGGACGTGCTGCGCGCATTGCGGGCCGAGAGCCAGAGCGCCGGCCGCGCCGGCGTGCTGCTGGGCATCGGCACCATCACGGAGGCCTGCCAGGCGCACGAGGCGCTGGAGTCGGGCGCCGATTTCCTGGTGTCGCCCGGGGTGGTGGCCGAACTGCCGCAGATGGCCGCGGCGGTGGACGCGATCAGCATGGTGGGCGCGTTCACCGCGACCGAGGTCATCGCCGCGCGCGACGCCGGGGCCGACGTGGTGAAGGTGTTCCCGGCCGAAACCGGCGGCCCCAGGCACCTGGGCGCGCTGAAGGCGGTGTTCGAAGACACGCTGTTCTGCCCGACCGGCGGCGTGACGGCCGCCAACATGGGCGATTACTTCGCAGCCGGTGCGCAGTTCGTGGGCATGGGCAGCAATCTGTACGACAAGCGGCATCTGGCGGCGCGCGATACGGATGCGCTGGTGGAGGCGCTGCGCCAGACGCGGATCGCGGCCGGGGGGTAGGGGCCCCTAAGCGCTTCGCGCGCCCCCCGGGGGCAACGCTGGCGGACCGGCGGAGCCGGATCCGCGGCGTTCTGGATAGGGCGGGGTGTCAGGACGGGTTGGACACCAGGGCTGCCCGTACGGCGGCGAGCCGGTCTTTTACGGTCTTGCGGTCTTGCGCGCTCATGCGCAGCAGGATGCGCTGGCCGGCCGGCAGCGATTCCAGGCCGGGGTCGGCGTATTCGTAGCGGGTCCAGGGGCGTTCCGGCGCGGTGGGGCCCTGGACCTGGGTCAGCAGCACCTGGGGCGTTTCGTCGGGTTCGGGCGTGGCCAGCAGGATGTCGATGACTTCCACCAGCCGGTCGTTGAAATAGCCGCGGCTGTAGCCGATTTCCTCGTAGGCGTGCTGGAACTCGGGATAGAACTTGCGGTAGAGCGCCACCAGCCGGTCGGGGCCGGCGGCGGTGGCCAGCTTCACGAATTGCGCGTAGCGCTTGGCGTTGGCCGCGCCGATGTACAGCCGGTCGCCCTTGGCGTCGACCGTGAAGCGGCCGGGCGCCGGATGCACCGGCCAGACGGCCGGCGCGGCCAGCGAGCGCCCGAGGTTGTCGACCGTGGCCACCACGCGCTGCGCGAAATGGTCGGTATTGAGCATCGACAGCACGGTCTGGTTGCCCAGCAGCGCCATCAGGCCGGCGTTGAGGTCGCCGGCGGCCAGTGCCGGGTCGGTATCGTCGGGCGGCGGGGTGACGGGATGCTGGATCTCGGGCTGCGCCGGCTGCGGCGGCGGCTCCACGGTGGGCGCGGGCGCCTCGGCCACGGCAGGCGCCGGCGGAGGAGGCGCTTCTTGCTGCTGCCGGTTGTGCCACCAGTACAGCGCGACGGCGATCAGCACGACCAGTACGGCGATGATCGGCGCGGGCGACCGTTCGGACGCGTAGGGCTTCTGCTTCATGGCGTCTCCCGTGGGCGAGATAAGCGTCTATCCTAACACCTTGCCCATGGCGGCCGTAGGGAGGCATCTTGGATCTTCGATTGAAACGGGCCTACGAACCGGCCGGGCCCGACGACGGCGTGCGGATTCTCGTGGACCGTCTCTGGCCGCGCGGGCTCAGCAAGGCCAAGGCCGCGCTCGACGACTGGATGAAGGACATCGCGCCGAGCACCGAGTTGCGCCAGTGGTTCGGCCACGATCCCGAGCGCTGGACGGAGTTCCAGCGCCGATACCGGGCCGAACTGCGGCAGCATGCCGAACAACTGGAGCGCATCCGCGCGCTCGCGAAGGCCGGGACGGTCACGCTCGTCTACGGCGCCCGCGACGAGGCGCACAACGATGCGGTCGTATTGAAAAAGGTTCTCTTGAAGGAATGACGCCGAAGTCCGAAACCTGTACCGCCGGCCTTGTCGTGCCGGACGACGACGCGCCGCTGCAAGCCTATGTCGACGCCATCCGCGCCTGCAGGGTCTGCCGCGACCGGCCCCGCCACGGACAGGCCCTGGCGCACGAGCCGAGGCCGGTCATCCAGGTTTCGTCCACGGCCACGATCTGCATCGCCGGCCAGGCGCCGGGCATCCGGGTCCATGAAAGCGGGCGTCCTTTCAACGACCCGTCGGGGGCGCGGCTCAGGCGCTGGATGGACGTCGGCGAAGACGATTTCTACGATGCCTCCAGGGTGGCCATCGTGCCGATGGGCTTCTGTTTCCCGGGATGGCGGCCCGGCGGCAGCGACCTGCCGCCCCGCCCGGAATGCCAGGAGATCTGGCGCGCCAAGCTGTTCGCGCGGCTGCCCGGCCTGACGCTGCTGCTGGCCATCGGCGGCCATGCGCAGAAATGGCACCTGGGGCCGGCGATGGCGCGGCAGGGCGTTACCGAGACCGTGCGGTCGTGGCGCGCGCTTCGCCAGAGGGATTCATCGCTGCGGGTGTATCCGCTGCCGCATCCTTCCTGGCACAACAACCATTGGCTCAAGCAGAACCCATGGTTCGAGGCCGAGGTGCTGCCGGCGCTGCGGGCGGACGTCCGCGCGGCGCTTGCCGGCAGCGGCCGAAAGGGGCGGGCCGGCGGCGCATGAAAGCGGGCGCCGGCCGGCGGAACGCGAGACCGCCGCGGCCTCGCCGTCAGGCGCCGGTGGGCTCGGCGGCCTCGGTTTCGGCCTCGACGCTGCCGGCCGTCGCCATTTCCTGCTGCCGCTGCCACATCGCCGCATAGATACCGCCGCGCGCCAGCAGCTGGTGGTGCGTGCCGCGCTCGGCCACGCGGCCGGCTTCCAGCACGATGATCTCGTCGGCGTCGATGATGGTCGACAGCCGGTGGGCGATCGTCAGCGTGGTGCGGCCCGCGCTGACCTCGCGCAGATTGGTCTGGATCTCGCGTTCGGTATGGGTGTCGAGCGCGCTGGTGGCCTCGTCGAACAGCAGGATGGCCGGTCGCTTGAGGATGGTGCGGGCGATCGCCACGCGCTGCTTCTCGCCGCCCGACAGCTTCAGGCCGCGCTCGCCCACCACCGTCTGGTAGCCGTCGGGCATGGCCAGGATGAAGTCGTGGATGTGCGCCAGCCGCGCGGCCTGCTCGATCTCGGCCTGCGAGGCGCCGGGGCGGCCGTAGGCGATGTTGTAGAGGATGGTGTCGTTGAACAGCACCGTGTCCTGCGGCACGATGCCGATGGCCGCGCGCAGGCTGGCCTGGGTCACGTCGCGGATGTCCTGGCCGTCGATCAGCACGGCGCCGGCGTCGACGTCGTAGAAGCGGAACAGCAGCCGGCTCAGGGTGGACTTGCCGGCGCCCGACGGCCCCACCACCGCCACCGTCTTGCCGGCCGGCACGGTGAAGCTGACGTCGTGCAGGATGGTGCGGCGCGGGTCGTAGCCGAAGGTGACGTTGCGGAATTCGAGCGTGGCGCCCTGCACGCGCAGCGGCGCGGCGCCGGGCTTGTCGGCCACCTCGCGGTCCACCGACAGCAGCTCGAACATCTTGTCCATGTCGATCAGCGACTGCTTGATCTCGCGGTAGACGAAGCCGAAGAAGTTCAGCGGCTGGTAGAGCTGCAGCAGGTAGGTATTGACCAGCACGAAATCGCCTATGGTCATGCGGCCGGCCACGATGCCGCGGGCCGCCATCCACATCACCACCGTCAGGCCGGCCGAGATGATGGCCGCCTGCCCGATGTTGAGCATCGACAGGCTGACCTGGCTCTTGACCGCGGCCCGCTCGTAGCGCTGCAGCGCCTTGTCGTAGCGCGCGGCCTCGTGCTCTTCATTGCCGAAGTACTTGACCGTTTCGTAGTTGAGCAGGCTGTCGATGGCCTTGGTGTTGGCCTCCGAATCCGTCTCGTTCATCTGGCGGCGGAATTTGGTGCGCCATTCGGTCACCACCAGCGTGTAGACGATGTACAGCGTGACGGTGGCCAGCGTGGCCAGCGCGAACCAGGCGTCGAACATGCGCCACAGGATGACGGTGACCAGCCCGATCTCGAACAGCGTGGGCAGCACGTTGAACAGCATGTACGACAGCAGCGTGTCGATGCCCTTGGTGCCGCGCTCGATCGAGCGCGTGAGCCCGCCGGTCTGGCGCGCCAGGTGAAAGCGCAGCGCCAGCGCGTGCAGGTGGCGGAATACCTGCAGGCCGACCACGCGGATGGCGTTCTGCGCCACGCGCGCGAACACCGCGTCGCGCAGTTCCGAGAACAGCAGCGTGGCCACGCGCGCCGCGCCGTAGGCCAGGATCATGCCGAGCGGAATCGCCGCCGCCACGCCGGCGGTGCCGCCCAGCGCGTCGACCGCCGATTTGTAGAACATCGGCACGTACACATTGGCCAGCTTGGCGACGATCAGCAGCGCAACCGCGCCGACCACGCGCATGCGCAGCCCGCGCGCGCCGGGCGGCCACAGATAGGGAAGCAGGGTGCGAAGCGTGGCGAAGCCGCCGCCGCGGCGGCTTGCGGGGGAGGGAGGGTTCAAAGCGGAAATCCTCGATGCGATAGCCGGAACGATACGCCAGTTGGAAGCCGGCCGCCGTGGCGGCCGGACGCCGCCGGCGCGGGACGGCGAAGCCGCCGCATGGCCGTCAGCCGAACCGGCAGGCCGACACGACCACGTTCATCACCTGGTCCCGGAAGATGCGGCGGCCGGCATCGCCGGCGGCGGCGCCGGCCGCCACCATCAGCGGCAGGAGATGGTCGGGATGCGGCTGCGCCTTCAGCGCGTCGGGCGCGTCGCGCCACTGGACCAGGGCGCGTTCGCGCTCGGCCGGCGGCAGCGCCACGGCGGCGGCCAGCCAGTCGTCGAAGCGCAGCGAGGCGTCGCGGAAGGCCGGCGTGAAGCCGCGCATATTGTGGAAGCTCATGCCGCTGCCCACGATCAGCACGCCTTCGTCGCGCAGCGGCGCCAGCGCGGCGCCGGCGCGCAGATGTTCGGCCGGGTCGAGCCCGTTTTTCATCGACAGCTGCACGATGGGCACGTCGGCCTGCGGGTAGATCAGCTTGAAGGGCACGAACACGCCGTGGTCGTAGCCGCGCTCGGCGTTCTCCGCCGCCGGCAGGCCGGCCTCGCGCAGCAGCGCCTGCACCCGCCCGGCCAGCCCGGGCGAGCCGGGCGCCGGGTACTGCAGCTGGTAGGTGTGCGGCGGGAAGCCGTAGTAGTCGAACAGCAGCGGCGGCCGGGCGCCGGCGTTGACGGTGAAGGCGTCTTCCTGCCAGTGGCCGGACACCACCAGCACCGCCTTCGGGCGGGCGCCGGCGTCGCCGGCCAGGCCGCGCAGGAAGTCGGCCATGCGGTCCCACATGTGCGGGTCGCCCGGCCACTCCATGAAAAAACAGGGGCCGCCGCCGTGCGGGATGAAGTAGGTGGGAAGGGGGGTAGGCATGGCGGGTTTCCTGCGCGGCGGGCCGCCGCTGGGCGGGCCGCCGGCGGGCGGCCCTGAAACAATATGGGGCCCGTCAGCAGGCCGATCAATGGCGTTTCGGTGAAGGGATCGTTCCGCGGGAGTGGATAATGCTCTTGCCGGGTGCACCACAATAGTGCAAAAAATGACGGCGCATTCAGCCCGTTGAAAGCGCAAATGTGTCCTTTTCGACGAACCTATTGCCCGAATTTCGCAAGACAGGCGAAGTCAACTTAGGTAGTCTACGGATACCGCTTCTTTCTGGTGCATCCCGCCGTCGCGCCGCACCGGGACCGGCGTCCAATAAATCCGAGACATCATGCCAACCGCTCAAACCGCCAACGGCGCGCCGACCTCGACGCCCGCCGCACGCACCGGCTTTCGCATGCTGGGTGCGCTCAGCTTCTCGCACTTCCTCAACGACATGCTGCAGTCGTTGATCCTGGCGATCTACCCGCTGCTCAAGAGCGGCTTTTCGCTGTCGTTCACGCAGATCGGCCTGATCACGCTCACCTACCAGGTCACGGCCTCGCTGCTGCAGCCGCTGGTCGGTCTGTACACCGACCGCCATCCGAAGCCGTTTTCGCTGCCGGTGGGCATGACCTGCACGTTGAGCGGACTGCTGCTGCTGTCGGTGGCGCCGAGCTATGGCTTCCTGATCGTGGCCGCCTGCCTGATGGGCACGGGGTCTTCCATTTTCCATCCCGAGTCGTCGCGGCTGGCGCGGCTGGCCTCGGGCGGCCGGCATGGGCTGGCGCAGTCGATCTTCCAGGTGGGCGGCAATTTCGGCAGCGCGATGGGGCCGCTGCTGGCGGCCGGGATCATCATCCCCAACGGCCGCGGCAGCGTGGCGTGGTTCGGGCTGGCGGCGCTGGTGGCGATCTGGGTGCTGCTGCAGGTCAGCCTATGGTATCGGCGCAACCACCTGGGCGCGCGCAAGGCGCGGGCGGCGTCCAACGTGGCCTCGCCGGTCAGCCGCGGGCGCGTGATTGCATCGATGGCGGTGCTGATGACGCTGCTGTTCTCGAAATACTTCTACATGGCGGCGTTCACCAGCTACTACGTGTTCTATTTGATGGATCACTTCGGCGTTTCGGTCCAGAACGCGCAGATGCACCTGTTCGCGTTCCTGCTGGCGGTGGCGGTGGGCACCATCCTGGGCGGCCCGATCGGCGACCGCATCGGGCGCAAGAAGGTGATCTGGGGGTCCATCCTGGGCGTGGCGCCGTTCGCGCTGGTGCTGCCCCACGTGGACCTGCTGTGGACGGGCGTGCTGAGCTTCGTGATCGGGCTGATCCTGGCGTCGGCGTTCTCGGCCATCATCGTGTTCGCGCAGGAACTGATGCCGGGCAAGGTGGGCACGGTGTCGGGCCTGTTCTTCGGCTTCGCATTCGGGATGGGCGGCCTGGGCGCCGCGGTGCTGGGGCGCGTGGCCGATGCCTATGGCATCGTGTTCGTGTACCAGCTGTGCGCCTTCCTGCCGTTGCTGGGCCTGTTGGCCGTTTTCCTGCCCGACCTCGGCCGCGACCGCCGCCAGCAGGCCAGAGCGTAACCGGCCCACCCCTACGCGCTTCCGGGAGGAGGCCCGTCCCTACGCGCTTCGCGCGCCCCTCGAGGGGCGACGCTGGCGGACCGGCGGAGCCGGATCCGCGGCGTGCTGGGTGGTGTTGCGGTACGCGCGGGGTCCGAGCTATTGCGTTGCGGCATTTTGGTGCTAAGGTGACGCCCAGCCTCGCGCTTTTCCCCGCCGGATCGATATGAAACCCCTTTTGTTTGCCGCGCTGGCCGCGGCGATGTTGTCAGGCTGCGGCGTGATGGCCGCGCCGTGCCGGGTCGCATCGGCCGGCATCAAGATGGTGCCGCTGGTCGGCGGCGTCGCGGCTCTGCCCACCGACGCCTGCGCCGCGGCCATCGACTGATGTCGCCCCGCGGCGCCCTGGTCCTGTTCTCGGGGGGGCAGGATTCCGCAACCTGTCTGGCCTGGGCGCTGGCCCGCTGCGAGCGCGTGGAAACCGTGGGCTTCGACTACGGCCAGCGGCACCGCGTCGAGCTCGAAGCCCGGCAGAACGTGCTGCGCGAACTGCGCGCCGGCTTTCCCGACTGGGCTGGGCGGCTGGGCCACGACCACATGGTCGACCTGGCGGTGCTGGGCCAGATCAGCGACACGTCGCTGACCCGCGATACCGAGATCCGGATGGCGGCCGACGGCCTGCCCAATACCTTCGTGCCCGGCCGCAACCTGGTGTTCCTGACGATGGCAGCCGCGCTGGCCTACCGGCGCGGGCTGGACGTGATCGTGGGCGGCATGTGCGAGACCGATTTTTCCGGCTATCCGGACTGCCGCGACGACACCATCAAGGCCCTGCAGGTGGCGGTGTCGCTGGGCATGGCCCGGCGTTTCCTGTTCGAGACGCCGCTGATGTGGATCGACAAGGCGCAGACCTGGCAGCTGGCCGAGGACCTCGGCGGCGCGCCGCTGGTGGACCTGATCGTCGAACACACCCACACCTGCTACCACGGCGACCGCAGCCGGCGCTTCGAATGGGGCTACGGTTGCGGCGCGTGCCCGGCCTGCGAGCTGCGCGCGCGCGGCTTTCGCCGCTGGCGCGCCGGCCAGGCCGGGCCGTTGCCGCCCGCCTGATCTTCCCGCAGGCAGAGACCTACCCAGGGCGCCACGGATCCGGCTCTGCCGGTCCGCCACGCGCCGCCCCCTCGAGGGGGCGCGGCCGAGGGCCGCGCAGGGGTGGGCCCATCAAGCCGCGGCGGCCGGCTTCTTCAGCAGCGCTTCGCGATAGGCGTCGATGTTGTCGATGGGACGGCGCGCGACGCCGGAATCCATCGCCGCCTGCGCCACCGCCGCCGCGATCTCGCCGATCAGGCGCGGGTCGAACGGAGTGGGGATGAAGTAGTCGGGGCCGAAGCGCAGTTCCTTGCCGTAGACCTTGGCCACTTCCGCCGGCACGTCCTGGCGGGCGATGCTGGCCAGCGCCTCGACGCAGGCCAGCTTCATTTCGTCGGTGATCCGCATCGCGTCGACGTCGAGCGCGCCACGGAACAGGAAGGGGAAGCACAGCACGTTGTTGACCTGGTTCGGGTAGTCCGAACGGCCGGTGGCGATCAGGCAGTCGGACCGCACGGCCTTGGCCTCTTCGGGCCGGATCTCGGGTTCGGGATTGGCCAGTGCCAGGATCAGCGGGCGCAGCGCCATCGATGCGACCATCTCGGGCTTGAGCAGGCCGCCGGCCGAGCAGCCGAGGAACACGTCGGCGTCTTTCACCGCGTCGACCAGCGAACGGGCGGTGCCGGTGGTGGCGTAGCGCGACTTGTTGAACTCCATCCGCTCGTCGCGCCCCTCGAACACCACGCCCTTGGAGTCGACCAGCACCACGTTTTCCTTGCGCAGCCCCTGGCGCACCAGCAGATCCAGGCAGGCGATGGCCGCGGCGCCGGCGCCCGAGCACACCAGCCTGACGTCGTCCAGCGATTTCTCGGCAATGCGCAGGCCGTTGACGATGGCCGCCGAGGTGACGATGGCAGTGCCGTGCTGGTCGTCGTGGAACACCGGGATCGACATGCGCTCGCTCAGCTTGCGCTCGATGTAGAAGCACTCGGGCGCCTTGATGTCTTCCAGGTTGATGCCGCCGAACGTGGGCTCCATCATCGCGATCGCGTCGATCAGCTTGTCGGGGTCGGTTTCCGCCAGTTCCAGGTCGAACACGTTGATGCCCGCGAACTTCTGGAACAGGCAGGCCTTGCCTTCCATGACCGGCTTGGCCGCGTAGGGGCCGATGTTGCCCAGGCCCAGCACCGCGGTGCCGTTGGAGATCACGGCCACCAGGTTGGACCGCGACGTGTAGCGTCCGACGTTGTGCTGTTCGTTCGCGATGGCCTCGCAGGCGGCCGCCACGCCGGGCGAGTAGGCCAGCGACAGGTCGCTCTGGCTGTCGAGCGTCTTGGTGGGGACGACGGCGATCTTGCCGGCGGTGGGAAACTGGTGATAGGCCAAGGCCCGATCGGTAAGGGAGGAGTCCATGTCGGTGGTTCGAAAAGCGCCTGGGGTGCGTGCGGGGGCTTCATTGTATGCCCGGATAGCCGGCATACCGTGTAGTTTTTCCAGGCAAACCCAGGCACGACGCGCTGTTTGCGCGGCGCAGCATCGGAGTGGGGGCTGCAATCGCCGGCCGGCCGCTAGCATTTTTTTCGCGTTGCAGCATGCTAGGGTTTACGCGACATCTGCCGTGGCGGGCGTTCAGAACGTCGGCCAGAGCCGGCTCAGCCGTACCTTGTACGAGGCGCGGATGTGCTCGCGCGTGAGCTTTTCGGCCAGGTCGGGATCGCGGGCTTCCAGCGCGGCCACGACTTCCTGGTGTTCGCCGGTGCTGGTGGCGGCCCGTTCGGGCACTTCCAGCGTGGTGGGCCCCAGCAGCGCCATCGACTCCTGCAGCGAGTTCAGCGTCTTCAACAGATAGCGGTTGTGCGCGCAGCGGTACAGCGTTTCGTGGAAGTAGCGGTTGTTGGCTGCCAGCCGCTCGGCGTCGCCGCGCAGCGCGTCGTCGCGGTCGGCGATCTCGCGCAGGGTGGCGATCTCCACGTCGGACGCGTGGCGCGCCGCCAGCCGCGCGGCCGTGCCTTCCAGCACTTCGCGCATCACGTACAGCTCGCTGATCATGCCGTGGTCGAGCTCGGTGACGATCAGGCCGCGGCCCGGCTCGTTGGCTACCAGCCCTTCGCTTTCCAGCCGGCCCAGCGCCTCGCGCACCGGCGTGCGGCTCAGCCCCAACAGTTCGGCCAGCTCGGTTTCGCGCAGCCGCGTGCCGGGGGCGAGGTCGCCGTTGCGGATGGCCGAGCGCACGTATTGGTAGGCGTGGTCACTGCGCGACCCGGCCGTCCTGCCCACGGTCTTGGCGTCCGGCATGCGGGCGGATGAACGGCTTCTGGGCATGGCGAGGGCATCTAGGCTGCGACGCGGGCAATGATAACCAGTTTGCGAACACTCCGCGACCGCTGCGCTCATATGAATACATTTGTGTACATCGGTCTTTCCGGTTTAAACTGCGCTGCCCGCGGCAAGCGGGGGATGTGAAAGGGGATACCAACGTGACGCAGGAATTATCGGGATACGACGTCCTGGTGGTCGGCGGCGGCAACGCGGCGCTGTGCGCCGCGCTCACGGCGCGCGAGGCGGGGGCCAGCGTGCTGCTGCTCGAATCGGCGCCGATCGCATGGCGCGGCGGCAACAGCTGCCATACGCGCAATCTGCGCTGCATGCACACCGCGCCTACCGACGTGCTGACGGATGCCTATCCGGAAGAAGAGTTCTACCAGGACATGCTCAAGGTCACCGGCGGCCAGACCAACCCGCACCTGCTGCGGCACGTCATCCGCCAGTCGGAAACCTGTACGCCCTGGATGCGCAAGCACGGCGTGCGCTTCCAGCCCTCGCTGGGCGGCACGCTGCACCTGGGGCGCACCAATGCCTTCTTCCTGGGCGGCGGCAAGGCGCTGGTCAATGCCTACTACAAGTCGGCGCAGCGCCTGGGCGTGCGCGTCGAGTACGAAGTCGAGGTGATCGACATCGTCATGGAAGGCGGGCGGGTCGATCACCTGGTGGCGCGCCGCGGCGGCCAGACCTTCAATGTGTCGGCGCGCGCCTACGTGCTGGCCTGCGGCGGCTTCGAATCCAACCTCGAATGGCTGGAAGAAGCCTGGGGCCCGGTGGCGCGCAACTTCCTGATCCGCGGCACCCGCTTCAACCAGGGCGTGCTGCTGCGCAAGATGATGGAGCGCGGCGCCTCGATCATCGGCGACCCGACCCAGGGCCACATGGTGGCCATCGACGCCCGCGCGCCGCTGTACGACGGCGGCATCGCTTCGCGCGTGGATTGCGTATCGCTCGGCATCGTGGTCAACCGCGAAGGCAAGCGCTTCTACGACGAGGGCGAGGATTTCTGGCCCAAGCGCTACGCCATCTGGGGCCGGCTGGTGGCCGGCCAGCCGGGGCAGATCGCCTATTCGATCATCGATTCCAAGGCCGTCGGCCGCTTCATGCCCACCGTGTATCCGGCGGTGCAGGCCGACACCATCGCCGAACTGGCCGCCAAGCTGGAACTGCCGGTCGAGCAGGTGCAGAAGACGGTGGACGAGTACAACGCCGCCGTGCAGCCCGGCACCTTCGACCACTCGGTCCAGGACGACTGCCGCACCGCCGGTCTGGAGGTCGAGAAAACCCACTGGGCGCAGCGCCTGGACCGCAAGCCGTTCTACGGCTACCCGCTGCGCACCGGCATCACCTTTACCTATCTGGGCGTGAAGGTAGACGAAAACGCCCGGATCCTGATGGAGGACGGCTCGATGTCCGACAATCTATTCGCGGCCGGCGAGATCATGGCCGGCAACATCCTCGGCAAGGGCTATGCCGCGGGTTTCGGCATGACGATCGGCACGGTGTTCGGCCGCATCGCGGGAACGGGAGCGGCGCATGCAGCAGCTTGACGACCTGGTGCGCGAAGCGCAGCGCACCCTCACCATCTGCAACGCCTGCCGCTATTGCGAAGGCTTCTGCGCGGTGTTTCCGGCCATGGAGCGGCGGCTGCAGTTCACGCCGGGCGACATCCATTACCTGGCCAACCTGTGCCACAACTGCGGCGAGTGCTATTACTCGTGCCAGTACGCGCCGCCCAACGAGTTCGCCGTCAACATCCCGCAGGTGCTGGCGCAGGTGCGCGGCGGCTCGTACCGGCGCTATGCCTGGCCGGGCCCGCTGGCCGCGCTGTTCGACCGCAACGGCCTGTTCGCGTCGCTGGCGCTGGCGGTGGGCATCGTCGGCGCGCTGCTGATCGCGGTGGCGGTGCTGGGCAGCTGGGATGCCCTGCTCACGCCGGCGGCCGGCGGCAATTTCTACCAGATCATCCCGCACAACGTGATGGCCACGGCCTTCGGCCTGGTGGCGCTGTTCGTGCTGCTGGCACTGGTGATCGGCTTCTCGCGCTTCTGGCGCGACGCCGAAGAGGCGCCGGGCGGCATCGTGCAGCCCGGTCCGCTGGGCCAGGCGCTGGACGACGCGCTCAGCCTGCGCTACCTGCACGGCAACGGCAACGTCGGCTGCACCTACCCGCGCGACGACCAGTCCAACGCGCGGCGCTGGTTCCACCACTTCACGTTCTACGGCTTCATGGCCTGTTTCGCCGCCACCTGCGTGGGCACGATCTACCACTACGTGTTCGACTGGCATGCGCCGTACGGCCTGCTCAGCCTGCCGGTGATCCTCGGCACGCTGGGCGGGATCGGGCTGGTGATCGGCCCGGCGGGGCTGCTGTACCTGAAGCTGCAGCGCGATCCCAACACGGCCGACGTCAAGCAGACCGGCATGGACGTGGCCTTCATCGTGCAACTGCTGCTGACCAGCATCAGCGGGCTGGCGCTGCTGGCCTTCCGCGAAACGTCGTTCCTCGGCCTGCTGCTGGTGATCCACCTGGGCATCGTGATGGCGCTGTTCGTGACGCTGCCCTACGGCAAGTTCGTGCACGGCATGTACCGGCTCGCCGCGCTGCTGAAGAACGCGCTGGAAGCGCGCCGGCCCAACCTGGGGCTGGGCGGGGAAGGCTGATTCGCTGGCGCGCGTGGCCTGGCAGGCCGCGCGCAAACTGCAGGGCGGGCGTCTGGCGGTTTCGCGGGACGCCCGCTTTTTTTGGGCCGGGCCGCATCGCGATAGTCCGCGGGACGAGGCGATGGCCTTCTGCGGCCGCGAAAGCAGCTTTCTCCAAATACGTCACCGCGCCGCGCGGGCATGCCTAGAATCTGCCGCAAACGACAACCGCGTCCGGCAGCAACGGACGCACGCGAGACGGCGGCATGGCCACGACCCAACCCTATCTTCTGTTGAATTCCGGCGATGTCGCGGCCGATGCGCAAACCACCTTCGACATCCTGCGCGCGGGCGGCATCGCGGTCATCTACCTCGACGTGGCCTATTCCATCCTGGCCCGCACCGAGGCCGCGGTCAGGAAGATCTACGACACCAAGCGGCGCAGCTATTCGAAGCCGACCGGCATCGTCGGCTCGCTGCCCGCCCACGACGCGCTGCACATCGTCAGCGAAGAGGGCCGGCGCGTGGTGCGCGCGGTCACGGTGGAACACGACCTGCCGCTGGCGGTGGTGGCGCCGTTCCGCCGCGACCATCCCTTCTTCGCCAACATGGAGCCCTTCGTCTTCAACAACGCGATCAAGGGCGACACGCTGAACCTGCTGCTCAACGCCGGGGCATTGCGCAACCGCATCGGCGAGCTGAGCTGGCAGGAGCAGATCCCGATGGTCGGCTCGTCGGCCAACGTATCGCTGACCGGCAGCCGCTACGCGGTCGAAGACATCGATCCGGCGCTGCTGGCCATCGCCGACGTGGTGGTCGACTACGGCCGTTCGCGCTACGAGAACCCGGACAGGCTTTCCAGCACCATGATCGATTTCCGCGACTACAGCATCGTTCGCAAGGGCGTGTGCTTCGACGCGATCGAGGCGGTGTTCCGGTCCGAATTCGGCATCGCGCTGAAGGAAAAATGACTGCAGGGCGCCGCCGGCGCGCGGGCCCGGCACGATGACAAGAACGGAGGTGACGACATGATGAAGCGGGCATTGGTTTTCTCTGCATGGATGGCATGCGCCGCGGCGGCGCACGGCCAGGCCTATCCCTCGAAGCCGGTCAGGGTGGTGTGCCCCTTCCCGGCGGGCACGTCGACCGACGTCATCGCCCGCGAGGTGGCGCAGATCCTCACGAAGGCCAGCGGGCAGACCTATTTCGTCGAGAACAAGCCGGGCGCCCAGGGCACGATCGCGGCCGATTTCGTGGCCCATGCGCCCGCCGACGGCTACACCCTGCTGCTGGGCAACAATACGACGCAGGCCGCCGCCAAGGCCTTGGTCAAGAATATCCAATACGACCCGGCCAAGGACTTCGAGCCGATCGCCCGCATCGGGCTGATCCCGCAGGTGCTGGCGGTGCGGCCCGACCTGCCGGTCAAGACCGCCCGGGAACTGGTGGACTACGGCAAGGCCCATCCCGGCAAGCTGCGCTGGGGCTATGCCAACGCGGCCAACCAGATCGCCGGCGGCGCGCTGGTGCGCGATGCCGGCCTCGACGCGATCCCGGTGCCGTACAAAGGCGTGCCGCAGATGCTGGTGGACCTGGCCGGCGGCGTGATCGATTTCACGGTGGCCGATCCGACCAACGTGATTCCGATGGCCAAGGGCGGCAAGCTGCGGCCGCTGGCCGTGACCACCGCCGACGAGATCCCGCTGTTGCCCGGCGTGCCGTCCATGTCGAAGACGGTGAAAGGCTTCACGCTGCTGGCCTGGTTCGGGCTGTTCGCGCCGCGCGGCCTGCCGGCCGACATCCGCGACACGCTGTCGAAGCAGGTGGTGGCGGGCGTGGCCGATCCGGCGGTGCAGGCGCGCATGGCCAACGTCGGCGTCGAGCCCTTCGCAGGCGACAGCGGCGTGCTGCGCGATTTCGTGGCCTCCGAAACGGTGAAGTGGACCTCGCTGATCGCCGCCACCGGCATCCAGCCGGAATGAGGCCGCCGGCGCGGTGACGCCGCCGGGGAACTGCGCTATAAGAGCGGGATCGCGCAGGGGCAGCGCGCGCCGGCTCCGCCGCGCCAGTCGCCCACCGCGCCCTCCGGACGGCACGCCGAGTGAATATCAACCGGATCGACCTGGCCACGCTGTCGCTGTTTTCCAAGGTTGCCAAGACCGGCAGCATCACCCGCGGCGCCCACGCGGCCGGCCTGGCGGTCGGCGCCGCCAGCAAGCGCATCGCCGACCTGGAGGCGACGCTCGGCGTCGCCCTGCTGGAGCGCCATTCGCGCGGGATCCACATCACGCCGGCCGGCCGCACGCTGGAAGACCACGCGCGCCGCATCCTGGCCGACGTCAGCCAGATGGTGTCCGAACTGGCCGACCACGCCGCCGGCCACGCCGGCGCGATCCGGATCTGGGCCAATACGTCGGCCGCCACGCAGTACCTGCCCGAGGTCGTCGCCCGCTTCCTGGCCGCGAACCCGGGCACCCGCATCGAACTGGAGCACAGCACCAGCGGCGCGGCGATCATCGCCCTGCTGCAGGGCGAGGCCGACGTCGCGGTGTTCGTCAGCCGCACGCCGCCGGCCGGCATCCAGAGCTGCGTGTTCCGCGCCGACCAGCTGGTGCTGGCGGCGCCGCGCGGGCACCCGCTGGCCGCGCGCCGCAGCGTCGATTTCAGCGAGGTGCTCGATTACGACTTCATCTGCCTGCCGCCCTCGACCTCGCTGGCGATCCGCCTGCGCGAAGAGGCCGAGGCGCAGGAGCGCCGGGTGCCGGTGCGTTTCTGCGTGAAGAGCTACGACGCCATGTGCCGCCTGGTGGGCGCCGGCCTGGGCGTGGCCGTCCTGCCGAGCGCCGCCTTGCAGACCCAGCTCGCCCAGTTGCCGCTGGTCCAGGTCGGGCTGAACGATCCCTGGACGGCGCGCGACCTGCTGCTGGGCGTGCGCGATTTCGGCGCCTTGCCGCCGATCGCGCGGTCCTTCGTGGCGTCGCTGTGCCCGCAGGGGGTGTTCGTGCCGCGTTGAGCCGACCGCTGGCTTGCTGGACGACGAGGCCATGGTGTCGCGCCGGCGGCGCTGCGCTATTCCCAGGGTTGTC
This sequence comes from Pigmentiphaga soli, assembly GCF_039541095.1. Classification (NCBI taxonomy): domain Bacteria; kingdom Pseudomonadati; phylum Pseudomonadota; class Betaproteobacteria; order Burkholderiales; family Alcaligenaceae; genus Pigmentiphaga; species Pigmentiphaga soli. Next base: position 35,941 of record NZ_BAABFO010000010.1, on the reverse strand, counting down.
CTGACGCTATGTACCGTTCAAGTTCCATGGCGTCATGCAGGACCCGGCCGACGACGATCACATCGTCTTCCACCCTGTAGAGCAGGAAATGCCTTGCCTGGCCCACCATGCCGCTTCCGGTCCGGGCTCGCCTGCGGCTGGACCGCAGATGCCACGAGCGGATGCCGTCGCCGAGTTCGGGCCGCTGCATGCTGCCGGGCCGGTCCGGATCGGCAGCGACGTCGCGCAGCGCCGCGATGACCAGCGCTTCGTAGCGGCGGCGGGCGGATGCGCCGAAATGCCGGTGGGTCCAGGCGAAAATGCCGATCAGATCGGCCTGCGCCGCGGCCGATAGCCGATATCGGCGCGCCATCAATCCTGCCCGGGTGCCCGTTCTGCGGCCTGTTGCCCCAGTTGTCCGATGAAGTCTTCCAGCCGGGCGTCGGCGACATCGGCATAGCGGCCGGCCGCCACGTCGCGCCAGCCCGCATCGGCGGCGCTGCGCAGCGCCTCGAGCCTGGCGGCCTCCAGCCGTTCGCGCTGCTCAAGCAGGCGCAGGCCGTCGCGCAGCACCTCGCTGGCGTTCTGGTAGCGCCCCGATCGGACGAGATTTTCGACGAGATCGTGTTGCTGTTCGCTGAGCACGACATTGCGTGTCGGCATGGCTATCGGTTCACCGTGGGACGATTCTTGTCCGAGCGTACCATCGTTGGCATAAAACGCCAATCAGCGTTTGGACCGCAATGTCCATGGCCGCCCAGGAGTGTTGCCGGAATTCCATCGCGCGGCGCCCATATCGCTGTGCGCCGCAGCGAAACATGGCGGCAATCCCCCATTGACGCTACAATGTCGCAACGCCGCGCCGTTTCCAATCCGCGCGAGCGATCCCGGGCCTGCCTTCCGCGGGCCCGCTGTTTGCCGGGGGTGCCCCGGCAGGCGTCAATCCCCTACTTCCGTCTGCCCCGATTGGAGTCGCCCGAGCGATCGAGCGACAGGCCGTCGTTGGAGTTGTCTTGATTACTTCCGAAATGCAATTCGCCGGGCTCGGCCTGGCCGAGCCCTTGCTGCGCGCGATCGCCGATGCCGGCTACAGCCGGCCCACGCCGATCCAGGCGCAGGCCATCCCCGAGGTGCTGCAGGGCCGCGACCTGCTGGCCGCCGCCCAGACCGGCACCGGCAAGACCGCCGGCTTCACGCTGCCCATCCTGCACCTGCTGTCGAAGTCGCGCCCGCAGGGGCAGCGGCCCGGCCGCCCGCGCTGCCTGATCCTGACCCCCACGCGCGAGCTGACCGCGCAGGTGGAGGAGTCGGTGCAGACCTACGGCAAGTACGTGCCGCTGAAATCGATGGTGATGTTCGGCGGCGTCAACATCAATCCGCAGATCGCCGCGCTGAAGAAGCCGCTCGACATCCTGGTGGCCACGCCGGGCCGCCTGCTGGACCACGCCGGGCAGAAGACGGTCGACCTGTCGGGCGTCGAGATCCTGGTGCTGGACGAAGCCGACCGCATGCTCGACATGGGCTTCATCCGCGACATTCGCAAGGTGCTGGCGCTGCTGCCGGCGCGCCGGCAGAACCTGCTGTTCTCGGCCACGTTCTCGGACGAGATCCGCACGCTGGCCAAGGGCGTGCTCAACGACGCCGTCGAGGTGTCGGTGGCGCGCCGCAATACCGCGTCGGAACTGGTGCAGCAGACGGTGCTGCTGGTGCAGAAGGAACACAAGCGCGACCTGCTCAGCCACCTGATCCGCAGCCGCGGCTGGGAACAGGTGCTCGTGTTCACGCGCACCAAGCACGGCGCCAACCGGCTGGCCGAGAAACTGGTGCGCGACGGCATCAGCGCCGCGGCGATCCACGGCAACAAGAGCCAGTCGGCGCGCACCAAGGCGCTGTCCGGCTTCAAGGACGGTTCGGTGTCGGTGCTGGTGGCGACCGACATCGCGGCGCGCGGGCTCGACATCGACCAGCTGCCGCAGGTCGTCAATTTCGAACTGCCCAACGTGCCGGAAGACTACGTGCACCGCATCGGCCGCACCGGCCGCGCCGGCGCCACGGGCGCGGCGGTATCGCTGGTCGACGTGCCGGAGGAAGGCAAGCTGCTGGCCGACATCGAACGGCTCATCAAGCGCAAGATCGACCGCGAGCCGCTGCCCGAATTCACCGTGACGGCGCCGGACCGCGACGATCGCGACCGTCCGCCGCGGCCGCAGGGCCGGCCCGGACGTCCGGGCGGGCAGCGGGCCGAAGGCCAGCGCAGCGCGCCGCCGCGCCAGGGCAGCCGGCACGGTGGTACCGGCAAGGCACCGCAGGCGGCCGCCCCGCAACGCCCGTCGCCCGCCGCCCAGCCGCAACGGGCGCAGCAAGGCGCTGGCACGGGCCCGGCCCGGCGGCCGGCCTTGTTCAACGCCAAGGCTACGGCACGCTGATCCGGCGCGGCGTGGACGGCGGGCCGTCCCGATTCGGCGCCGTTACCGCCGGCACGCCCAGCAGCCGTTCCAGCAGCGGCCCGTCGGCGGCCAGCGCCGCGCTCTCGCCGGCATGGACGATGGCGCCGCGCTCCAGCACGATCGCGTCATGCGTCATGGCCAGGGCCAGCGCCGGATGCTGTTCGACCACCACCGTGGTCAGCCCGCCCTGGCCCATGCGGCCGATGGCCGCGGCCAGTTCCGCCACCAGGATGGGCGCCAGGCCTTCCATCGGCTCGTCCAGCAGCAGCAGCGTGGGATTGGTCGTCAGCGCGCGGCCGATGGCCAGCATCTGCTGCTCGCCGCCCGATAGCTGTCCGCCGTGGTTGCGACGCCGCGCGCGCAGGCGGGGGAACAGCTCGTAGACGGCGTCGGCCGTCCACGGGCCGGGCCGGGCCGCCACCCGCAGGTGTTCGTGCACGGTCAGCGACGGAAACACTTCGCGCTGCTGCGGCACCCAGCCGATGCCGCGCCGCGCGCGCTCGGCCGGCGGCAGGCGCGTGATGTCGGCGCCCTGCCAGCGGATGGCGCCCTGGAACACCGTGGTGTGGCCCATCACGGTCTCGATCAGCGTGGTCTTGCCGGCGCCGTTGCGGCCCAGCACGGCCAGGCTGCGGCCGCGCCGCAAGCTCAGCGACAGCCCGTTCAACACCACCGCGTCGCCGTAGCCGGCCGTCAGCGCTTCGATGTCCAGGAAGTCAGCCATGGCGCGCCGCCGCGGGCACCGAGGTGCCGAGATAGGCCTCTTGCACGCGCGCGTCGGCCGCGATGTCGGCGGGCGTGCCGTCGGCCAGGACCGCGCCGCCGGCCAGCACGGTGATGCGCCGTGCGAAGCGGAACACGAGGTCCATGTCGTGCTCGATCAGCAGCACCGTCATGTCGGCCGGCAGCGCGCCGAGGGCGTCGAACAGTCCGGCGCTTTCGCCGGCGGGAATGCCGGCGGCGGGTTCGTCGAGCAGCAGGATGCGCGGCCGCGCGGCCAGCGCCAGCACGATTTCGAGCAGCCGCTGGCGGCCGTAGGGCAGGGCGGCGGTGGGCGTGCGGGCATGGGCGGCCAGGCCGAAGCGCGCCAGCCATTCGTGCGCCTCGTCGGCGATGGCGCCGTAGCGGGCCAGCGGCCGCCACCAGACGCGGCCCAGCCCTTGGCGTTCGGCCACGGCCAGCGAGGCGGCCTCGAACGGCGTAAGAAGCGGGAACAGCGCGTTGACCTGGAAGGTTCGGACGATGCCGAGCCGCGCGCGGCGCTCGGCCGGCAGCGCGGTGATGTCGTCGTCGCCGAGCCGGATGGTGCCGGCCGACGGCCGCGCCAGGCCGCTGAGCAGGTCGATCAGCGTGGTCTTGCCGGCGCCGTTGGGGCCGATCAGCGCATGCCGCGCGCCGGGCGGCACCGTAAGCGTGACGTCGCTGAGCGCGGTGAAATCGCCGTAGCGCTTGCCGAGCCGATCGACGTGCAGCGCGGGCGCGGCGGCGCCGGGCGTGGCCGCACCCCCGGCGTCGGCCCGGGGCGCGGCAGCCGGCGCGCCGCTTGCGCTTGCATCCGCATGCGTACCCATCGCGCCGCTCACGCCCGCTCCCGCACGCGCACCCACCGCGCCAGCCCGCCCAGCACGCCGCCGCGGCCGAGCAGCACCGCGGCGATCAGGAAGAGGCCGAGCCAGAACATCCAGTATCTCGGATCGAGATCGGCGAAGACATCGTGCGCGATCATGTACAGCAACGCCCCGACCATGCCGCCGTACAGACGGCCGGCGCCGCCCAGGACCAGAATGATCAGGATCTCCGCCGAGCGGTTGAAGCCCAGCATTTCCAGCCCGACGAACTGGGTGGTCTGCGCCAGGAGCGCGCCGGCCAGCGCGGCCAGCGCGGCAGAAATCGCATAGGCCTGGCGCAGCCGCGCGTCCACCGGCGACCCTAGCGCGCGCATGCGCCGCGGGTTGGCGTGGATGCCGCGCAGCGCCAGGCCGAAGGGCGAGCGCAGCAGCAGCCGCACCGCGCCGAAGGCCAGCAGCACCACGCAGAAGGCGTAGGCGAAGCCGGTGCGGCCGAACATGTCGAAGCGGAACAGGCCCAGCACCGGCCACATGTCGATGCCCTGCAGGCCATCGGCGCCGCCGGTGACGGACGACAGGCGGTTGGCCAGTTCGCCGCCCAGCAGGCACAGGCCGATGGTGATCATCAGCCGCGCCAGGTCGCCGGCGCGCGCCACCAGGAAGCCGGACAACCAGCCCAGCAGCGCGCCTGCCGCCAGCGACAGCGCCAGCCCCGACAGCGGCTCGCCCCAGCCGTGGCTGGACAGCAGCCCGGCGGCATAGGCGCCGGCGCCGAAGAACAGCGCGTGGCCCACCGTAAGAATGCCGGCATGGCCCAGCGCGATGTCGAGCGACACGGCGAACAGGCCGGCGATCAGGATCTGCGTGAGCAGCACGCGCTGGTCCGGGAAGGCCAGCGGCGCCGCGGCGAGCAGCAGCCAGAAGGCGATTTCCAGCGCCCGCGCCGCACGGGGATGCAGTTCGATCATGCCCGCCCCTGCCTCGGCAGCAGCCCGCGCGGCCGCAGCAGCAGCACCAGGACCATGAACAGATAGACCGGGAACGATCCCGCTGCGGGCAGGTAATACTTGCCGGCCACGTCCACGATGCCCACCAGCATTGCCGCCAGGAATGGCCCGAGCAGCGTGCCGGCGCCGCCCACGCAAACCACGATCAGGAAGTGCACCAGATATTTGAGCGGGAAATTGGGATCCAGTCCCAGCATGCCGATGCCTAGCGCGCCGCCCAGCCCGGCCAGGCCGCAGCCCAGCGCGAAAGTGAAGAAGAACAGCCGCCCGGCGCGCAACCCCATCGATTCGGCCACGCGCCTGTTGTCGACCGCGGCGCGCACCATGGCGCCGTAGCGGGTGCGCCCGAGCAGCGCCAGCAGCAGGAGCAGCACCGCGCAGCCGAAGGCGATCAGGAACAGCCGGTAGTTGCCTACCTCGACCCCGAACCACGCGGAGCTGCCGCGCAGCCAGGCGGGCGGCTCGAAGGGCTGGCCCGTCGGCCCGAACAGCCAGGTGGCGCCCGCCACCGCCACGAACACCACGCCGATCGACAGCAGCACGTGATCCAGCGGATGCGCGCGGTACAGGTGCCTGAACAATAGCCGCTCCAGCACCGCGCCGGCCAGCGCGGCGGCCACGAAGGCCAGCGCCAGCGCGGCGCCGAACGGCAGGCCGAGCCGCGCCATCGCCAGGCTGGCCGCGTAGCCGCCCGCCATCGCGAAGGCGCCGTGCGCCAGGTTGACGAAATTCATCAGCCCCAGCGTGAGCGACAGCCCGGCCCCGATTAGGAACAGCAGCATGCCGTAGGCCACGCCGTCGAACAGGACGATGCCCATCGCCCGCTTACTTGCCAGGATCCTTGACGTCGGGGATCTGCGCGAACTCGACGTTGTACAGCTCGTTGCCGCGCTTTTCGACCCGGCGGATGTAGATGGTCTGCACGATGTCGCGCGTTTCCGGGTCGATGCTGATCGGGCCGCGCGGGCTGTCCAGCTTCATGCCTTTCATGGCGGCGATGGCGCCGTCGCCGTCGACGCGGCCGTTCAGGCGCCGGACCGCTTCGACGATCAGCGCCATGCCGTCGTAGCCGGCCGCCGCCATGAAATCGGGCCGGATGGAGGTGCCGTACAGCGACTGGTAGCCCTGCACGAAGGCCTTGTTGCGCGGCGAGTCGTGAATCATCGAATAATGGCCGGCGGTGACCAGCCCCACCACGTCGTCGCCCATCGCGTTCAGGAACATGTCGTCGGTCAGGTCGCTGGTGGAGATGGCGCGGATGCCGGCCTTGTCGAGCCCGCGCTCGCGGTAGGCGCGCAGCATGACGCGCGACAGTTCCCCCGACGGGAACCACATGAAGACCGCGTCGGGCCTGGCGTCTTTGATGCGCTGCATGTAGGGCCCGAACTCCGGGCTCTTCAGCGGCACCGCCACCTCGCCCACGATCCGGCCGCCGCCGCCGGTGAATGTTTTGCGGAACTGCTGGTTGGCGTCCTGGCCGGGTGCGTAGTCGGCATACAGCGAGTACACCGTCTTGATATCGTTCTTCAGCGCCCAGTCGGCGATGCCGAAGGCCGTCTGCGCCAGCGTCATCGAACTGCGCACGATGTACGGCGACTTGGTGGTGATGGAAGAGCTGGCGGCGTTCATCACCACCATCGGGATCTTCGCCTCGGTGGCCAGCGGCGCCACCGCCAGCGCGTTGGGCGAGAAGCCGAAGCCGGCCAGGAACTCGACCTTGTCGCGCACGATCAGCTCCTGCGCCAGCCGCTTGGCCACTTCGGGGTTGGGGCCGCCCACGTCCTTGACGACGAGCTGGATGCGCCGGCCGGCGACGACGTCGCCATGCTCGTGCAGGTACAGCTTGGCGCCGTTGGTCATCTGCAGCCCGTATTCGGCCTGCTGGCCCGACATTTCGACCACCATGCCGACCTTCAGCGGCGTTTGCGCCGCGGCCGCGCCGCACACGGCAAGGCCCAGCAGCCAGGCCAACCCGCGCATCTTCATGTCATCTCCCGGTTCGATAGCGATTGTGACGAGAGCGGATTATCGGCCAGATGAGGGAGGCTTGGCGACCTGCCCCCGGGCTGCCTGCGTGAAGGGAGCCGCTACACGGGTTCGATATCGGACTTGCTATACCAGCCCGACATCCGGCCGCCGTCCCAGATGAAGGCGATGTGCTGCGACTGGCGGCAGCGCGCCAGCGCCCGCGGCCGGAACACGGCCACGCACTGGCCTTGAGGGCGGCGCACGCTGTCGTAGGCGATGCCCCAGCTTTGCTGGCCGCGCAGCGTGCGGGCCAGCGCCTGGCCGGCGGAATAGTCTGCCGGGTCGTAGACGGCCGGCCACTGTTCGCGCCGGCCGCGCAGGTCGTGCAGCGGCGCCGACAGGTCGGCCAGGTAGTGGCGCATGTCGACCTCGATGGCCGGCTCGCGGGTGGCGGCGAAGAACGCGGCGCGGTGGTACATGGTTTCGGCCACCGCGGTGGCGAGGCTCTCGCCGGCGTAGTAGACGCCCCAGCTGCCGTCCGAGAACCGGCTGCCGTCGGGGTTCAGGTGGGTGAAGGCGGCCATGATGGGCGTGGCGCCGGGGCCGGCGATGCGGTCTTCGGGCGGCACCAGCTGCAGGTTGCCGGTTTCGTCGCGCACGCGGGGGTTGGTGAGGTTTTCGATCGCGAACACGACGTCGAGATCGGCCGGGTCGGCCACGCGGTCGTACAGGCCGGTGGGCGGGAAGCGGCTGGGCACCAGGCGGTGGCACGGTGTCCAGCGGACCTTGCGGACCTCGGGGATGGGCGTGCTCAAGACCACCCCCCGCGCTGGGCGTCGAGATAGGTGCGCACCACGTACAGGTCGCTGGTTAGGCCGCTGAGCAGGCGGTCGAGCGCCGGCCGGCCGCCGAACGGGGGGGCGTCGTTGGGGCGGCGCAGCCAGGCGTCGGCGCGTTCGGGCACGGGCAGCAGCACCTGCAGCGCCTTGTAGATGCCGAACACCAGCGACAGCCGTTCCAGCGCGTCGCGCGGCAGCGAGGCCGGCGGATGGCTTTTCCAGCGGAACATGGTCGAGCGCGGGATGCCCAGCAGCGTGGCGGATTCGTCGGCGCTGAGCTGCCACGCCTGGGCGATGCTGAAAAAGGTGCGCAGCGCCGCGCCGGCGGCGGCCTGCGACGAAAGATCGGGGGTCTTGGAAGCGGCAATGGCCATGGCGCGTTTTCCAGTGGACTGAATCTTCAGTTTAATCCCATTCGGGATGAATTTCAATCAAAAGTCTCGTTTGGTATGAGACGCGCTGTCCGGGGCGCGGTCGTCATGTCTGCTCACAGATCTTTTTTGCGGTCGTCCCGGGCCGGTACGAACCGTCAGGCCCGGGGGGTTAAAATTCCACCAAATGACCCTAGCTCACGAAGTCGCCCGGCGACGCACCTTCGCCATCATTTCCCACCCCGACGCGGGCAAGACCACGCTGACCGAAAAGCTGCTGCTGTTCGCCGGCGCGATCCAGATCGCCGGCAGCGTGAAGGCCCGCAAGGCCTCGCGCCACGCCTCGTCCGACTGGATGGAAATCGAAAAGCAGCGCGGCATTTCGGTGGCGTCGTCGGTCATGCAGATCGAATACCGCGACACCGTCATCAACCTGCTCGACACCCCGGGCCACCAGGACTTCTCCGAAGACACCTACCGGGTGCTGACCGCGGTCGACGCGGCGCTGATGATGATCGACGCCGCCAACGGCGTCGAGCCGCAAACGATCCGGTTGCTGCAGGTGTGCCGGGCCCGCAATACGCCCATCATCACCTTCGTCAACAAGATGGACCGCGAGGTGCGCGAGCCGCTCGACCTGCTGTCCGAGATCGAAGGCCATCTGGGCATGGACGCGGTGCCGTTCTCGTGGCCGGTGGGCATGGGCAAGAGTTTCGGCGGCGTGTTCGACATCCGGCGCGACCGCATGCGCGTGTTCCGCGCCGGCGAAGACCGCCTCAGCCACGACGACGAGATCATCGAAGGCATCGGCAACCCGGAAATCGCGCGGCGCTTCGGCGCCGCCTTCGGGCAGGCGCGCGGCGAGATCGACCTGATCGAGGCGGCCGCGCCGCCGTTCGACGCCGCCGCCTTCCTGGCCGGCAGGCAGACGCCGGTGTTCTTCGGCTCGGCCATCAATAACTTCGGCGTGCAGGAAGTGCTCGACGCGCTGGTCGACATGGCCCCGCCGCCGGGCTCGCGCCACGCCTTGCAGCGCGAAGTGCTGCCCGAAGAGCCCCGCTTCAGCGGCGTGGTGTTCAAGGTGCAGGCCAATATGGACCCGGCCCACCGCGACCGCGTGGCCTTCGTGCGCGTCTGTTCGGGCCGCTTCGAGCGCGGCATGCGGCTGAAGGTATGCCGCACGGGCAAGGAGATCCGGCCCAACAACGTGGTGTCGTTCCTGTCGCAGCGGCGCGAGCTGCTCGACGAGGCCTATGCCGGCGACGTGATCGGCATCCCCAACCACGGCGTGCTCCAGCTGGGCGACGTGCTGACCGAAGGCGAGGTGCTGCAGTTTACCGGCCTGCCGTTCTTCGCGCCCGAGCTGTTCCAGGCGGTGGAAGTGGCCGACCCGCTGCGCACCAAGCAGCTGCGCACCGGCCTGACCCAGCTGGGCGAAGAGGGCGCGATCCAGGTGTTCCGGCCGGTGGCCGGCGGCGCGCTGCTGCTGGGAGCGGTCGGGCAGCTGCAGTTCGAGGTGGTGGCGCATCGGCTCAAGACCGAATACGGCGTGGCGGCGCGGATGATGCCGTCGCGCTATTCGATGGCGCGCTGGATCACCGCCGACGATCCCAAGGACTTGAAGAAGTTCATGGACGCCAACGCCCAGCACATCGCCTACGACGTGGTCGATGCGCCGGCCTTCCTGATCGGTTCTTCGGCGCAACTTCGGGTGGCGCAGGAGCTCTATCCGAATGTGCAGTTCCACGCGTTGCGCGAGCACGGCGGCCAGGTTTTCCAGACGAAGGTCGGCGATTCCGCCTTCGCCTGATATCAGAACGAAACGGCGCGCCGCACGGCCCGAGGCGCGCCCCGAGAGGTGAAACGATGCGATCCCGTATTTTCATTGCGCTGGCGGGCCTCGTCTGCGTAGCCCTGGTGGGCGTGCTGCTGGGGATCTGGCTGTCGTGGCATGCGCCGGTCGACCGCGTGGTCGAGGCGCCGTCGCCCACGCAGCCGCTACCCGGCGAAGCGCCGGTGGCCGCGGTCGACACGCAGCAGTACCTGCCCGAACCGCCCCAGCCGCGCATCGATGGCACGCGCGGCGTGCCGGCCCGCCGGGTTGCGGCCACGCAACAGGTGCCGATGGTGTCGGCGCTGGACAATCCCTCGCCCGACGTGACGGTGTCCACCGTGGCGCCGGATGCCGACGCGCTGCGCGAACAATACGGGCAAGGGCAGGATCAGGGGCAGCCGGGCCTGCCATCGCCGCTGCCGGCGCCGTCGCCGCGGCCGCTGCAATCGTCGCAGGTCACGACCGTGGATGTAGCGCCTCCGGGCGGGACGGCGCCGGCCGGGCGCGGCATATCGCCGCAACTGGCGCAGAACGGCGCCGCGGCCGCAGGCGCCTCCGGCGATGGCTGGATGGGCGCGTTGCGCGCCGACCTGGAACGCTGCACCGCCCAGTCCGCCGGCACCCGCACGGCGTGCGCCGACCAGGCGCGATGGCGCTATTGCGGCCCCAACAACGGCTGGGGCCGCACGCCGGATTGCCCCGTCACCGGCAACAACTGAATCAGCTTTCGCTTACCGCCATCTGCGACTGCAGGTAGTTCTGGAGACCGACCTGGCCCACCAGGCCGATCTGCGTTTCCAGGTAGTCGATGTGGTCCTCGGTATCGTCGAGGATGTCCTGCAGCAGGTCGCGCGACACGTAGTCGCGCACGCTTTCGCAGTAGGCAATGGCTTCCTTCAGGACCGCCTGCGAGCCTTGTTCGAGCTTGAGGTCACAGGACAGGATCTCGGGCACGTCCTCGCCCACCAGCAGCTTGTTCAGGTCTTGCAGATTGGGCAGCCCGTCGAGCATGAAGATGCGCTCGATCAGCCGGTCGGCGTGCTTCATTTCCTCGATCGATTCTTCGTACTCGTGCTTGCCCAGCTTGCCCAGCCCCCAGTGCCGCAACATGCGCGCGTGGAGGAAGTACTGGTTGATCGCGGTCAGCTCGTTGGTGAGCTGCTTGTTCAGGAATTGGATGACGGTCTTGTCGCCTTGCATGGATGCCCCTGCGAAGTCTCGTGGAATCGCAGAAGGTTAGCATCTGCTGCGCAAAGTGCGCAGACCGTGCATCCTGGCGTTATCGGCTAGGAAAGTGACAACCGAAACGGCTATGAGAACCGTTCGCGGTGCGGGGCCGGACGCAGCCGGGTCAGGCCGCCCTGGCGATGCGGTGCACCGGGAACCGGCGGGTGGTGGCGGGTGCCGGCGCCGCTTCCACGGCGTGGGCGACCACGGCGGCTTCGGCCTCGAACACCGTGACCTCGGCTTCGAACGCGCGCTCGCAGCCGCCCTCAGGCAGGTACTGGCGGGCCGTGTCGGCGCAGCAGCCGCAGCAGGTGGCCACGCCCAGGTCGAACTGCAGATCGGACAGCGTGCTGGCGCCGGCGGCAACGCTGGCGCGCACCTGGCGTTCAGTGATGGCGTTACAGACACAGACGTACATGGCAGCGGATCGGCACGCGCGGCAGCGCGATCGAGCATATGAATGAGATTAATTATTAATAACATTCGTTCCCAATGCAAGTGGCGCATAGTCCACATGTCGCATGCGCCCGAACCGATGTTCGGTGCTAGCATCGGCCACCCGAAATATCCGGATCCCCTGGGGTCGCCGGCAGCTGTCGCGCCAGTCGTCAGGCAGCTGCGGGAGCATCCGGGCCACGCCTTCTGGCCCGACGACTTGAATTGAGCTGTATTGAATGGGCATATCCATTCTGGACCATTGTCTGCCCCGGTGAAATGATCAGAATTCACCCATCACGGTTTTCATCGCTTGCAGCCAGACAGGAGTCCCCATGAACACCGATATCCAGAAAGCCGCCCTCGTCACGGGCGCATCGCGCGGGATCGGCCAGGCCATCGCCAGGCGCCTGGCGGCCGACGGCTTCGCCGTCGTCGTCAACTATGCCGGCAACGCGGCCAAGGCCCGGGAAACCGTCGCGGCCATCGAGGCGGGCGGCGGCCGGGCCGTCGCCATCCAGGCCGACGTGGCCGACCCGGCCAGCGTGGCAGCGCTGTTCGACGGCGCCAGGCAGGCCTTCGGGCGGATCGACGTGGTGGTCAACAGCGCCGGCGTCATGCCGATGGCGCCGATCGCCGCCGGCAGCCTGGAGGCCTTCGACCAGGTCATCGCCACCAATCTGCGCGGCACCTTCCTGGTGTTGAGCCATGCGGCGACTGCGCTCGGCGAAGGCGGGCGCATCATCGCGCTGTCAACCAGCGTCATCGCCAAGGCCTTCCCGGGCTATGGGCCGTACATCGCCTCCAAGGCCGGCGTCGAAGGGCTGGTGCACGTGCTCGCGAACGAGCTGCGCGGCCGCGGCATCACCGTCAACGCGGTGGCTCCCGGGCCGGTGGGCACCGAACTGTTCTTCAACGGCAAGACGCCCGAGCAGATCGGTCAGATCGCCAGGCTGGCGCCGCTGGAACGGCTGGGTACGCCGGAAGAAATCGCCAATGTGGTGTCGTTCCTGGCCGGGCCCGATGGCGGCTGGGTCAATTCGCAGGTGCTGCGCGCCAACGGCGGCTTTGCCTGATCGGGCCGGTCGGCGAGACGGCGTTACGCCGGCTGGCGCAGGTTCGCCGCCACGGCTTCCAGGTGGCGGCGCATGGCATCGGCCGCCTCGCGGTTGCGGCCGGCCTCCAGCAGGTCCAGGATCTCCAGGTGCTCGCGCGCCTGCCGGTAATAGCGCTGGCGATCCACCATCGCGCGGTAGGTCAGCAGCCGCCGCACGCGGTTCACGCGCCGCAGCACGTCGATGAAGAACGGATTCTGCGAAGCCTCGGCCAGCGTTTCGTGGAATTGCACGGCACGCTCGTACAGCGCGTCGGCCGTCATCGTTTCGGCGCCGCCGGCCAGGATCTGGCGTTCGACCTCGCGCAGCCGCGCGGCCGCTTCCGGGCTCAGATTGAAGCCGGGCTCCAGCAGGCTGGCCGGTTCCAGCGCCACCCGCAGGCTGTAGGTCTGCGCCAGCGCCTCGGGCGTGCGCAGGATGGGCGAGAACGTCCAGCCGTAGCCGATGCGGCGCTCGGCCCAGCCCTCGTGGGAAATCTTGTTGAGCAGCTCTCCAAGCTGGCGGTGGGTCAGCCCGTAGGTCTGGCGCAGATAGGTCTCGGTGACGTGGTCTTTCAGGCGCCCGGCCAGCCGGTCTTCGGCGATGCTGAAATAGGCCCGCGTCAGATCGGGTTCGGTGGCCAGCCCCAGTTGCTCCGGGGCCGCGACGTCGGCATCGGCGACGAAATAGCCGCGGTTCGACTCATGCCGCAGCACGCCCTTGTCAGCCAGCAACTGCAGCGCCTGGCTCACCGTCCAGCGCGAAACGCCGAAATGATCGCCCAGCGCCTGCGCCGTCAGATGGGCGCCGGCCGGCAGCGCATTGCCGGCGATATAGGAAACGATGCGCCCCGCCAGCGCAGGCACGACGGCCTTGCGCGGTTCGGCGCGGGGAGCGGAGGCGGCAACCGTATTCATGCAGAAATTCAGGAGGGGCCCACGCCCCGCGTAATCCGTACCGGCGGATGTTAACGCGTTGCCCCTCGAGCGGGCGCGAAGCGCGCAGGAGGGGCTCAACCCCCAGCGAATTCCTTCAGCATGGCATGCACCTTGGGATCGATCTCCACCCCATGCTCGCGCTGCCGCAACAGCTTGCCGACCTCGATGTCGCCCGGCACGATCACCGGCGCGGCGGGATCGGCCGCCGGCGTGTCGAGCAGGATGGCGCGGAAGTCGTTCAGCCGCGCGGCCAGCCAGTCGGCGCCGCCCAGCCGCTTGGTGTCGAACAGCAGGAAGAAGTGCCCCAGGTTTTGCGGCACGTCGGGCGCGTCCACCCACGACTTCACGTGGGTCAGGTAGGCCGCCCCGGACAGCACGCCGGCCAGCAGGTCGACGATCAGCGCCAGGCCGTAGCCCTTGTGGCCGCCCATCGGCAGCAGGAAGCCGTCGAGCGCGGCGCGCGGGTCGGTGGTGGGGCGGCCGTCGGCGTCGGTGGCCCAGGTGGCGGGAATGCTCTCGCCGCGCTGCAGCGCCCGCCGGATCTTGGCGCGCGCCGCCACGCTGATGGCCATGTCGAGCATGATCGGATGGCCGCCGGGCACCGGGATGCCGAAGCCGAGCGGATTGTTGCCGAGCCGCGCTTCGCGCCCGCCCCAGGGCGTGATGGTGAGCGTGGCGTTGCTGCACACCATGCTGGCGAAGCCTTCCTGCGCCGCCAGCCAGGCATAGGGCGAGATCGGCCCGAAGTGGTTGCTGCCGCGCGCGAACACGATGCCGACGCCGGTTTCGCCGGCCATCTTCATCGCGGCGTCGAGCGCGCGGATGCCGACCAGCGTGCCGACGCCGTTGTCGCCGTCGAGCCTGGCCATGGTCGGGGCCACCTGTTCGAGCCGGATGTCGGGCCGGGCCTTGATGCCGCCCAGCCGCAGCCGGCCGCCGTAGGACTCGACCCGGCTCACGCCGTGGGTGGAAAGGCCGAACAGGTCGGCCAGCACCAGGATGCGCGAGGCGTCGCGCGCGTCTTCGGGCGTCATGCCGCAGCGCGACAGCGCCTGCGCGGCGAGCGCCAGCAAATCGTCTTCCGGGATCCGGATCACAGCGTCGTTGTTCATTTCGGTATCTTCCTCATGGCTTTGCGCCGGATGGCGGCCGTCTCCAGGCCTGCCTCCGGCAGCGCCGGCCGGCATCGGCGGTGGCCGGGCTACCCCCTGCGGTCGACCAGTATTGCATTTCCAAGCATAAACATGCAATTATGGCCGAAAAAATGAACGCGGCCGAACGCACCCGCGCAGTGCCGCCCATACCCGGAGACTGTTCCATGAAATTACTCGCCTTCAAGGCCATGCTGGCCGCCGTCGCGCTCAGCGCCGGCGGCGCCTCCTTCGCCCAGGATTACCCCAACCGCCCGGTCAGCATCATCAGCCCCTTCCCGCCCGGCGGCGCGGCCGACGTGGTGGTGCGGATAATCGCCCAGAAGCTGACCGAAAACACCGGCACCTCGTTCGTGGTCGACAACAAGGCCGGCGCCGGCGGCGCGATCGGTACCGATTACGTGGCGCGCGCCGCTCCCGACGGCTACACGCTGGTGCTGACCTCGTCCAGCACGATGTCGATCAATCCCAATCTGTCGGCCAAGACGCCGTACGACCCGTTCAAGAGCTTCACCCCCATCGTGTTCGTCGGCTACGCGCCCAACGTGCTGGTGGTCAATCCCGGCCTGAAGGTGAACTCGGTGCAGGAACTGATCGCCGCGGCCAAGGCGGCGCCCGGCAAGCTCAATTTCGGCTCCAACGGCGTGGGCACGCTCAGCCATCTGACCATCGAACTGTTCAAGCGCTCGGCCGGCATCGACGTGTTGCACGTACCGTACAAGGGGGCGGCGCCGGTGGTGGCCGACACCGCGAGCGGCCAGGTGGCCGCCTTGTTCACCGGCTATCCTAGCGCGCTGCCGATGCTCAAGAGCGGCAAGCTGCGCGCGCTGGGCGTCACCAGCACCAAGCGCATCGCGCTGGCGCCCGAGCTGCCCACCATCGCCGAGTCGGGCCTGCCCGGCTTCGAGGCCATCCAGTGGTGGGGCCTGTGGGGCCCGGCCGGGCTGCCCAAGCCCATCGTCGACCGCCTGAACGCCGAAATGAACAAGGTGCTGTCGTCGCCCGAAACGAAGAAGCGGTTCGCCCAGGAATCGGTCGAACTGGCCGGCGGCACGCCGGAAGACCTGACCGCCTACCTGCGCACCGACTACGACCGCTGGGCCAAGGTGGCCAAAGAAGGCAACATCAGGCTCGAATGATTCGCCGCCGCCGCGCGGCGGCGGTGGCCGGTGTTTTTTCGTCGACTGCGATGGCGCCTTGCGCGCCGAGGCGTTTCATCCATGACTTCATCTTCCGATTCTTCCCTGGCCGTAACGGCGCAGCTGGCCGAGTTCGCGGCCACGGTCGACTGGAACGACGTGCCGGCCCACGTGCGCGGCCTGATGCCGGTGCTGCTGATCGACGTATTCCGCGCCGGCGCCGTGGGCCGCGGCAAACCCTGGACGCGCAGCGTCGACGCGCTGTTCGGCGGCACCACCTCGGCGCTGGCGGCCACCGTGTTCTACAGCGGCCGCCGGGCCGATCCGGCGCGCGCGGCCTTCATCAACGGCACCGCCTGCGGCAGCCTGGACTGGGACGATTCCCACGTCGCCGCCATCATCCATCCCGGCATCTGCATCTGGCCGGCGGCGCTGGCGGTGGCCGAGGCCACCGGCGCCAGCGGGCGCGAATTGCTGGCCGCCGTGCTGGCGGGCTACGAGGTGGCGATCCGCATCGGCATGTCGATCCAGCCCGAGCATTCGCTGCGCGGTTTCCAGGGCACGCCCACCTGCGGCACCTTCGGCGCGGCGGCGGCCTGCGCCCGGCTGCTGAAGCTGTCGCCCGAAGGCGTGCGCGATGCGCTCGGCATCGCGTCGTCGTTCTCCTGCGGGCTGTCGCAGTTCTTCGTGTCGGGCTCCGACATCAAGCGCATCCACGCCGGCAAGGCGGCGGCCAACGGGGTCGAGGCCGCGCTGCTGGCGCATGCCGGGCTGACCGGCCCGCACGACGCGATCGAAGGCAGCCAGGGCTTCGGCCGCGCGTTTTCCGACCGCTTCGATCCGGCCACCGCGGTCAAGGACCTCGGCACGGGCTTCCGCACCGAATGGATTTCGCTCAAGCCGCACGTGGGCAGCGTGCGCATGCAGGCGGCGATCGAGGCGGCCATCTGGCTGGCGCAGGACGGCGTGCGCTTCGACGATGTCGCGTCGGTCGAGATCGGCGTGCACCGCGCGATGATCGGCAAGCTGACGGCCAGCCGGCCGGTGGACGTGCAGCAGGCGCAGCTGAGCACGCCGTTCGCGGTGGCATTGGCGCTGGCGCTGACGCCCGGGCGCAGTGGCCCGGTCACGCTGACCATCGACGACTACGAAGGCAATTTCGGCGACCCGCGCATCGCCGACCTGTCGGCGCGCACCACCTGCAGCGCCGATGCCGAGGTCGAGCGGCTCACCACCGCCGAGTCGGTGGCGGCTCGGGTCACCTGCACGCTGCGCGATGGCAGCCGGCGCGAGCATTTCATCGCATCGCCCAAGGGTTGCCCGCAGAATCCGCTTACGGTCGACGAGATCAGCCAGCGGTTCGTGGCCATCGCCGAAGCCGGCTTCGACCGCGCCGCGATCGACGCCTGGCTCGCCGCCGCCCGCGGCCTGGAGCGGCTCGACTCGGTGGCGCCGCTGCTTGCCCTGCGCGCCGGGGAAGGAGAGAAGCGATGAATGTTCCTGCCAGCCCTACCGCCGCGCTGGCCGGCTTCGCCGCCGGCCTCGACTATCGGCGGCTGCCCGAATCGATCCAGGGCCTGCTGTTCGAACTGTCGATCGACTACCTGCGCGTGGCTTCGCTGGGCGAGCGCATGCCCTGGAGCGATTGGGCGCGCGACTACGTGCGGCAGACCGGCGGGCAGGGCGGCGCGCCGGTGCTGTATTCGGCGCTGCGCACCGATCCGGTCAGCGCCGCCTTCCTGAATACGGTCTACGCCGGCAGCATCGACGCCGACGATACCCACGTGGGGGCCATGCTGCACCCCGGATGCATCGTATTCTCGGCCGCGCTGGCCATCGGCCAGGCCCGCGGCCTGTCCGGCCACCGGGTGCTGGCGGCGGTGGTGGCCGGCTACGAGGCGATGATCCGCATCGGCCTGTCGGTGCAGCCTTCCCACTTCAAGCGCGGCTTCCAGAGCACCGCCACCTGCGGCGTGTTCGGCTCGGCCGTGGCGGCCGCGGCGCTGCTGTTCCCGGGCGACGCCGCGCGCATCGCCGGCACCATCGGCATGGCAGCGTCGTTCAGCGGCGGCCTGGTGCAGTTCTTCCATTCCGGTTCCACCGTCAAGCGGGTGCACGCGGCCCAGGCGGCGCGCGCCGGCGTGCAGGCGGCGCTGCTGGCCGAGGCGGGCTTCTCGGGGCCGGCCGACATCCTGGAAGGCCAGGACGGCTTCGCCCGCGCGTACTCGGACGGCTTCGACTTCGCGCCCTTGTTCGACGGCCTCGGTACCGCCTTCCGGATGACCGAAGTGCTCGTCAAGCCGCATGCGTGCAGCGCCCGCACCCAGTCGGCGGTCGAGGCCGCGGCCACGCTGTGCCGCGAGCACGGGATCGGCGCGGCCGACATCGCCGCGATCACGCTCGGCATCCCGAGCGTGATCCAGGGCCGGCTCACCGGCACCGAGCCGCGCAGCCTGCAGGCCGCGCAGATGAGCGCGCCTTTCTGCATCGCGGTGGCGATCCGCAAGGAATCGCGTTCGCCGGCCTTCACGCTGAACGTCGACGATTTCGAGGCCGGCCTGCAAGATCCGGTGGTCACGCAATTGTCGGCGAAAGTGTCGTGCGTGCTGGACGACGAGGTCGAGCGCACCAGCGCGGCCGAATCGGTCAGCGCCCGCGTCACGCTGCACCTGAACGACGGCCGCGAGCTGACCGGCTTCGTGCTGGCCCCCAAGGGCAGCGCGTCGCGCCCGTTCACCCGGCAGGACCACGTCGACCGCGCGGCCGAAGAGTTGGGACGGCGTTATGCGCCGGAGCAGGTCGCGGCGCTGATGGACGATATGCGGCGCCTGCCGGAACTGGCCGACACGAGTACGTTGGCGCAGCGGTTGGCTGGGTGAGGAAAGCTGGCCGCTGCCCAGGGGCGTTGCAGTCCGTATAGGCAGGAATCCCAAGGGGCAGTCGGTCGATGGTCACTGGGCCGTATCTATCGGCAAGCGGCAATGTTTTAGCCTGCCGCTGGACTGCGCCAACCGCCGCCCAGCGCCTTGAAGAGGTCGAGCGCGGAGGTCAGCCGCGCCAGCCGCAGCTGGGCCAGCGTGTCCTGGGCCGCGAACAGGGTGCGCTGGGCGTCGAGCACGGTGGTGATGTCGTCGGCGCCTTCGCGGTAGCGCAGTTCCGATAGCCGCAGCGTGCGCTGCGCTTCGTCGCGGATTTCGGTCTGCGCCGCTTCCGAGTTGCGATTGCGGTCGATGTTCGACAGCGCGTCTTCCACTTCCTTGAGCGCCGTCAGCACGGCGCCGCGGTAGGTTTCCACCAGTTGCCGGCGCTGCGATTCGGTCAGCGTCACCTGGTTGCGCAGCCGGCCGCCGTCGAACAATGTTTGCGCGATCGAACCGGTCAGCCCCAGGCTGTAGGCCGGATTGGCCAGCGACAGCAGCGCCGTGCTGGCCAGCCCGGCCGAGCCCGACAGCGAAATGCTCGGCAGCAGCGCCGCGCGCGCGGCTGCCACGTTGGCGTCGGCGGCGGCCAGTTGCGCTTCGCCGCTGGCCAGGTCGGGGCGGCGTACCAGCAGGTCGGAAGGCAGGCCGGGCGCCACGGCGGGAATCGCGATGCGCTCGAAGTCCTGCGTGGCAACGCCGAAGCCCTGCGGTATGCGGCCCAGCAGGATCGCCAGCGCGCCGAGCGCCTGCCGCTCCTGCACTTCCAGCGGCTGGATGGTGGCCCGCTGCGACAGCACGGTGGTGCGCTGGCGGGAGAGGTCCAGGTCGGACACCACGCCGTTGCGGTGGCGGATCTCCACGATATTGAACACGCGCTCGGCGATCTCCAGGTTGCTGCGGGCGATGGCCAGCCGGGTGCGGGCCGCGATGACCTGGAAATAGGCGTTGGCCACGCCGGTGGCGAGCGTCAGCCGCGCGGTCTGGAAATCGAAGCGGTTGGCCGCCAGCGAAGCCTGGCTGGATTGCACCCCAACGTCGAGCCGGCCCCACAGGTCCACCTCGTAGCTGGCGCCCAGCGTGATGCCGCTGCTGTCGCCCACCGTCCAGCCGCCGCCGGCCGGGCTGTTGCGGCGCTGGGCGGTGCTGCCGTTGAGGCTGACCGTGGGGAACAGCGAAGCGCCGGCATTGCGCACCGCCAGCTCGGCCTGGCGCACGCGTTCGGCGGCGATCGCCAGGGTCGGGCTGGCTGCCAGCGCCTGATTCACCAGGCTGGCCAACTCGTCGGACTGGAAATCGCGCCACCATTCGGCGTCCAGCTGCGCGGCGCGGGGCGCCGGTTCGCTCCAGGCGGCCGGCAGCGGAACCTCGGGCGCGGTGTGGTCGATGGGGGCCGCGCAAGCGGCCAGCAAGGCGGCCGCCAGCAGCGGCGCGCACCATCGCGCGGCGCGCTTCGCAGGCGCGGCCGTGCCGCTGCGTGGCGAGGTGGTCTCGTGCGTTGCCATTCGATCTACTCCGCCGCCAGCGCGACCACCGGGTCGAGCTTGGCCGCCTTGCGCGCCGGCAGATAGCCGAACACCAGCCCGGTGGCGAAGGCGCAGCCGAAGGCCAGCAGCACCGGCGCTACCGAATACTGGATCGGCGTGCCGAGCGCGGCGATGACCGCCGCCGCGGCCAGGCCGCCCGCCACGCCGATCGCGCCGCCCAGCGCCGACACCACCACCGCCTCGATCAGGAACTGCTGCATGATGTTGCGCTCGCGCGCGCCGGTGGCCATGCGGATGCCGATCTCGCGCGTGCGCTCCGTTACCGACACCAGCATGATGTTCATCACGCCGATGCCGCCCACGAACAGCGAGATGGCGGCGATCGAGCCGAGCAGGATGGTCATCGTGTTCTGCGTCTGTTCGGTGGTCTCGATGATCGAGGCCATGTTGCGGATCTGGAAGTCGACCACGCCGTGGCGCTCCAGCAGCAGGGTCTCGACCTCGGCCTGGGTGTCGTCGATGCGCTTGACGTCGTCCACCGCCACCGTCACGTTGCGCAGGTAGCGCTGGCCCGACAGCCGCAGGCTGCTGGTGGCGTAGGGCACGAACACGATGTCGTCCTGGTCGGACCCCATCGGCGAGGCGCCGCGCACGCTCATCACGCCCACCACCTGGAAGATCAGGTTGTTGACCAGCACGTACTGGCCGATCGGGTCGCGGCCGCCGGGGAACAGGGCGTCGGCCACCGTCTGGCCCAGCACCGCGACGGTGGCGAAGTCGGCCTCGTCGCGGTCGCTGAAGAAGGTGCCGCGCGCCACCGGCCACTGGCGCGCGATGGGGAACTTGGACGAGGTGCCGTTGACGCTGGTCACGGTATCGGCATTGCCGAAGCGCAGCGTGGCGGTGCTGGTCTGCTCGGGAACCGCCGCCAGCACGTTGGGCACCTCGTCGATCGCGTAGACGTCGTTGAGCACCAGCGTGGCGGTGCCGCTGAAGCCGCGCTGGTTGGGCGCGCCCGGCCGCACCAGCAGCAGGTTCGAGCCCATCGCGCTGATGCGGTCGACCACCGCCTGGCGGGCGCCGTCGCCGATGGCCAGCATGGCGATCACCGAACCGACGCCGATCACGATGCCCAGCAGCGTCAGCACCGAGCGGAATACGTTGGCGCGCAGCGAGCGCAGCGCCATCTTGGCGGCCTCCACCACGTCGGCCAGCGCCGAGGCGACGCCGCGGCCGGCCTGCGGCGCGAACGGCGCCTGCGCGGCGGCCGGCGGCCGCGGGCCGGGGTCGGCCACGATGCGGCCGTCGCGGATCTCGATCAGCCGGTGGGCGTGGTCGGCCACTTCGCGCGCGTGGGTGATCAGGATCACCGTATGGCCGCGTGCGGACAGCTCGGCCAGCAGCTTCATCACGTCGGCGCCGCTCTTGCTGTCGAGCGCGCCGGTGGGTTCGTCGGCCAGGATGATGCGGCCGCCGTTCATCAGCGCCCGCGCGATAGATACCCGCTGCTGCTGGCCGCCCGATAGCTGGCCGGGGCGGTGGTGGATGCGGTCGGCCAGGCCCAGTTCGGCCAGCAGGGCCTGCGCGCGTTCGTGCCGGCGCTCGGCCGGCAGGCCCGAGTACAGCGCCGGCACTTCCACGTTCTCGGCCGCGTTGGCGGTGGCGATCAGGTTGTAGCTCTGGAACACGAAGCCGAATTCGTCGCGCCGCAGCGCCGCCAGCTCGTCGCGCGACAGCCGCGACACGTCGCGGCCCATGAAGCGGTAGCTGCCGGTGGTGGGGCGGTCCAGGCAGCCGAGGATGTTCATCAGCGTCGACTTGCCCGAGCCGGAGGCGCCCATGATGGCGACGAACTCGCCCTCGCGGATTTCCAGGTCGATGCCGTGCAGCACCTCGACCGCGAGGTCGCCGTTGCGGTAGGTCTTGGTGACGCCCGCCAGCGCGATCAGCGGCGCGGCGGCGGGGGCGGGTCGGGGGACGGCGGCCATCAGCGTATCCGCGGCATGCCGAGCCCCTGCGGGCCGGGGCGTTGCTGCTGCTGTTGCTGTCGCGCGGGCGTGGCGCGCGGATCCTGCCGCAGGCCGGCGACGATCTGTTCGCCTTCCTCCAGCCCGGACAGGATCTCCACCTGCACGCGGTTGCTGGCGCCGAGTTCTACCTGGCGTTCGGCGATGTTGCCTTGGTCGTCGATCACCTTGACGGTGGCGCGGCGCGGCATGCGGCGGGCCGCCGCGTCTTCCGCGCCGCCATGGCCATCGGTTGCCGCGGCGCCGGCGGTATCCGCGCGCCGGCGCCGGCCGTTCGATTCGGCCGGCCGCTCGCCGGCGCCGGGCGGCGCGCCGGCACCCTCGCGCCGGCCGCGCCCGGCCGGGCCTTGCTGCTGCACCGCCGCCACCGGCAGCAACAGCGCATCGCGCACCGACTGCGCCACGAAGAACACCTGCGCCGTCATCGACGTCATCAGCGTGCCGCCTGGGTTGGGCACGTCGAACAGCGCGTTGTACAGCACCACGTTATTGGTGACGGTAGGCGTCGGCTCGATCTTGCGCAGCTTGCCCCACCAGCGGCGGCCGGCGTTGCCCAGCGTGGTGAAGTAGACCGCCATGCCGTCGCGCAGCTTGTTGACGTCGGCCTCCGATACCTGCGTCTGCACCGTCATCGTGGAAAGATCGGCGATGCGCAGGATGATGGGCGCCGACTGGTTGCTGTTGAGCGTCTGCCCCTGGCGCGCGGTGATCGACACCACCGTGCCGCTCATCGGCGCGTAGATCTTGGCGTAGTTCAGGTTGGCCTCGTCGGCGCGCAGCGTGGATTCGGTCTGCTCGATCTGCGCCTGCAAGGCGGCGATCTGCGCCTTGGCCGATTTGAGCGCGGCGTCCGCCTGCTGGAAGGCATCGGTGCTGGTCGCCCCTTCGGCCTTGAGGTTCTGCTGGCGGTCGAACTGGATCTGCGCCAGCGTCAGCTGCGCCTGCCGGTCCAGCATGGTGGCCCGCAGGTTGCGCAGCCCGGCGCGGCGCGCATCCACGTTGGCCAGGAACACCGTCGGGTCGATCTCGGCCAGCAGGTCGCCTTCCTTGACGGTGGAGCCGACTTCCACGTGGATCTTGCGCAACTGGCCCGACACCTGCGCGCCGACGTCCACGTAGTCGCGCGGCTGCAGCGTGCCGGTGGCCGATACCAGGTCTTCCATGTCGCCGCGCTGCACGGCGACGATCTGGTAGAGATCGCGCGCCGGCGGGGCAAGGAAGAAGTGCCGCCAGCCGGCGTAGGCCGCGGCCGCCAATGCCAGCGCGGCCAGCGCGAGCGCCGCGTGCCACAGCGGGCGGCGGCGCCGGGGCGGGCGGGAAGACCGGGCGGAAAGGGCGGCGGGAGCGTTCATGGCGGCGGGCGCGGATCGGACGAGGGGCAGTCTGCCCAACGGCCCCTACCCGCGCAATAGCGCGCCATTGCCGGGAAATCCATTGAAATGGATTCCGTTTGCCGGGTGTTGGAGGCGGCGCGCCGGCCGCGGAAAAATGCTGTTTCGACTGCGTGCCGCCCGCCGGCAATGCCTTGCGGCACAATCCCCCCTTCTTCATCTCCGGTAGTCAATGTGTTGAACTCCATCCTGGCGCGGGCGCAGGTCGACCCGCCGGCCGACGCCCGCCGCCTGTCGATCGCCGGCCGCGCCTGCGGCTGGGTGGCCGGCGATGTCGTGCCGCTGCTGCTGCCGTTTGCCGAAGAGATCGCCGTCGCGCCGGACGCGGTGCATATGCTGCCCGGCACCGGGCAGCCCGCGCGCGCCGCGGTCGACGGCCTGCTGGCGCGGGTGGCGCAGGCCCTGTTCCAGGCCGGCCGGCTCAACGGCTGGCGCAACGAGCTGCTGGACGTGGAGGCCGACGACGGCACCGTGCTGGGCGTGATCGAACGCGCCGCCGTGCGGCCCCTGGGCATCGCCACGCACGCGGTGCACCTCAATGCCTGGACGCCGGACGGGCGCGCATGGATCGCGCGGCGCGCGGCCACCAAGACCACCGATCCCGGCAAGTGGGACACCCTGGTGGGCGGGCTGATCAGCGCCGCCGAAACGCCCGAGATCGCGCTGGCGCGCGAAAGCTGGGAAGAAGCCGGGCTGATGCCGGAACATCTGGCGGGCGGGCAGCGCCGCGGGCGCTTCCGGGTGCGGCGCACCCTGCCCGAGGGCTACCAGATCGAGAACGTGACGGTGGTCGACGTGGTGCTGGGCCCCGGGGTGACCCCGGCCAACCAGGACGGCGAAGTCGACCTGATCCGGACCGTGCGCTGCGACGAGGCCTTGGCCATGATCGGCCGCGACGAATTCACGCTGGAGGCGGCGCTGTCGCTGCTGCTGGGCTGCGCCGCCCGGCACGTGCCGCTGGGGGTGGACCCGGAGGCGCTGTCGGCGGTGGCCGCGTAGCGGTTTGGCGCAGGCCTAGGGCTTGGCGGACGCTGCCGGAGGCGCCGCCGCGGTCAGCAGGCGCCAGTCGCCCAGCGCGGTGCGGGCGTCGGCCGGCAGCTCGGCCTCGTCGATCTGCCGGCGCTTGCTCATGATCATTTCCGCATAGGGCGCGGCCAGTGCATTGGCCTGCGAGCACAGCCGCTGTTCCTTGCCGGTGGAAGGATAGCGGTTGCGCCAGAAATTGATCGCCTGTTCCAGGTCTGTCAGCGAGATCTCCATGCCTGCATTCTCGCAAAAAATCATCCCTCGTGGCCTTGCCCCGATCCATCCCGGGCGCCGCGGATTCGGCTGCCGGTCCGCCAGCGCCGCCCCTTGAGCGGAGCGGCCGCAGGCGCCAGGGGCCCCGTCCCGAAACATTCCGACATTCGGGATACAGAAAGCGTCGTTTCGGCGCCGGCGGCGAAACACCCTGGAAAGCGGTTTGGGGTTAATTTGCTTACACAAGACTTACGCAGGGAGATCGACATGAGCACTCGACCCAACCGCCGCGCCGCGCTGCTGGCGCAGGACGCCGCCCCCGCGCCGGCACCGCGCGCGCCGGCTCGCCTGCATCCCTTGCTGGCCGGCGCGGCGGTCAGCGTGATCGTGCTGTCGGCCGTGGGCGTCGGCGTGATGACCGGGCTGCTGCCGTCGCCGCTGGCGCGCACGGCGCCCGATGCCGCCGCCGAGCAACAGGCCGACGCCCTCGCGCCGCCGATGTCCGCCGCGGCCGCGCGGCAGGATGCCGCCCGCCGTTTCGGCACCGCGCCCGCGCAAACACCCGCAGCACCCGCGCTTGCGCGCGCCCCGGCGCCGGTGCGGCAGGCCGCGGTCGAGCGCTGCGCCGATTGCGGCGTCGTGCAGGACGTGCGCGCCTACCAGGTGGAGGGCCAGGGCACCGGGATCGGCGCCGTCGGCGGCGGGGTGCTGGGCGGCGTGGTGGGCAACCAGTTCGGCGGCGGCCATGGCCGCACCGTGCTGACGGTGCTGGGCGCGCTGGGCGGCGCCTATGCCGGCAACCAGGTCGAAAAGCGCGTGCGTACCACCACGCGCTACGAGATGACGATCCGGATGGACGACGGTACCGTGCGCCGGTTCAACAGCGCCTCGCCGTATGCATGGCACAGCGGCGATCCGGTACGGGTGATGGGCGGACGGGTGGTCTCGCGCGATGCGGACACCCAGGCCATGCGGGTGAGCGGCTGACGCGGCCCGGCGCCGTTGAAGCCGCCGGCAGAGTAGCGTCCGTCCGCGGCCTCAACGCGCGCCGGCCCGGCGCGACGGCGGCCCGCGTCAGGCCGCCTTGGCGGCCCTGCCCGTTTTCGCGGCCTTGGCCGTCTTCTTCGCCGCCGGCCGGCGCCGCTTCAGCGCCAGCATCGTGCCGCGGCACGACGGCGTGCCGCACAGGCAGCGATAGTTTTCCTTCAGCGTCTTGGTGATCCGCTCGTCGATCACCAGGCCGTAGTCGTAGTTCAGTTCCTCGCCGCGCCGGATGGGCTGCAGCGACACGATGAACACGCGGCCGTCGCCGGTTTCCTCCGTTTCGCAGTTCGGTTCGCAGCAATGGTTGATCCAGCGGGCGTCGTTGCCTTCGACGCCGCCGTCGATCACCTTGCCGCCTTCGATCGCGAAGAAGAAAGTGTGGAACGGGTCTTCCGGGTTGACCGGGTGGCGGCGGTCGGCTTCGGCGCTGCTGATGATCTCGCCCACGTATTCCATGATGCGGGTCCCGGCCGGGATGTTGCGGGCGGCGAAGACGCCGTTGCCGTGGATGCGCGAGCGGCGCACCACGTGCCAGGGCTTGCCGCCCGGGCCGGGATCGGCGGCGACCGGCTCGGCCGGGGCTTGCGGTGCCGGCTTGCGCGGCGAAGCGGTGTTCTTGCGGCCTGCGGCCTGGGTTTTGCGGGCGGTCATCGTCTGCGGAGAGGCGGGGTGGCTCGGGAGCGAGGGAAGGGCGGGTGTCGGTGGCGGATGCAGGCTCAGGCGCCCGCTGCCTTGCCGGCGGCCGTCTTGCGCGGCGCCTTCTTGGCAGCGGTCTTGCGGGCGGCGGTCTTGGCCGTCTTGGCGGCGGTTTTCGCGGCGGTCTTGGCGGTCGCCCCGGCCGCCTTCTTGGCCGGCGCACGGCGGGCCGTGGCCGCTGCGGATGCGGCGCTGCCGTCGGCGGCGCCGGCCGTCTTGGCGGGCCGGGCCGGGCGCGGCTCGAATTCGAAGCCCACCTTGCCGTCCGGCTGGCGCACCAGGAAGGCCTTGAACTTGCGGTTGGTGCGGCTGGACACGAAGTTCTGCAGCAGGTCGGTGCGGCCTTCGGTCAGCAGCTTGCCCATCTGCTCGGCGGAGATTTCCTGCTGCAGGATGACCTTGCCGGAGCGGAAATCGCAGCTGCGCTCCGGCCCGACCGATTTCTCGCACACATAGCTCATGCCGTGTTCGAACACGCGCGCGCCGCACTTCGGGCATGGCCCCACCGGGGTCTGGCCGGAGAAGTCCACCGCCTCGGCGGCCTCTTCGTCGTCCTGGCCGAAATCGAATTCCAGCTTGTAGTCGTCCGTAATGCGCAGGATGGCCGAGAACGGCCGCCCCATCTTGCTGATGAAGCCGTTGAGCGGGCCGATCTCGCGCCGTTCCAGCAGTTCCTCGACCTCGCTCTGCTCGAAGGTGCGGCCGCCGGGGTGCTTGCCGATGGAGAAGTCGCACACGGTGCAGGCATAGCGGCGGTAGTTTTCCTTCACCACGCCGCCGCACTTGGGGCAGGGCGTGGACAGCGTGGCGTAGTCGCCCGGCACGGTGTCGCGGTCGTATTCCTTGGCGCGCTTGACGATCACCTGCGTCATCTGCGCGATCTCGCGCATGAAGGCCTCGCGCGCCAGCTGACCCTGCTCGATCTGCGACAGCTTGTGCTCCCACTCGCCGGTCAGCTCGGGCGAGGTGAGCTCGTCCACGTCGAGCCCGGACAGCAGCGTCATCAGCTGGCGCGCCTTGGCGGTGGGGATCAGTTCGCGGCCCTCGCGGCGCAGGTAGGCCTCGTTGATCAGGCCTTCGATGATGCCGGCGCGAGTGGCCGGCGTGCCCAGGCCGCGCGCCGACATCGCTTCGCGCAGTTCTTCGTCTTCCACCAGCTTGCCGGCGCCTTCCATGGCCGACAGCAGCGTGGCTTCGGTGTAGCGGGGCGGCGGCTTGGTGGCCAGGCCGATGGCCTCCACCGATTCGGTGCGGACCTTCTCGTCGGGCGCGACGGCCACCAGCGTGGCGTCCTCGCCCTGGGCCTCGCGGCCGTACACCGCCATCCAGCCGGGGTTGACCAGGACCTTGCCCTCGGTCTTGAAATGGTGGCCGGCGACCTCGGTGATGCGGGTGGTGACCAGGAATTCGGCCGCCGGGAAGAACACCGCCAGGAAGCGCTTGACGACCATGTCGTACAGCTTGGCCTCGGCCTCGCTCATCTCGCGCGGGGCCTGCAGCGTGGGGATGATGGCGAAGTGATCGGACACTTTCTTATTGTCGAACACGCGCCGGTTGGGCTTGACCCAATTGTTGTCGAGCACCTGGCCGGTGAACGGCGCGTACGCCGGACGGCTCTCGCCCAGCGCGCGCATGGTCTGCCGCACGGTGGGCACGTAGTCTTCCGGCAGGTAGCGGGAATCCGTGCGGGGGTAGGTGAGCGCCTTGTGCCGCTCGTACAGCGATTGCGCCAGCGCCAGCGTGGTCTTGGCCGAGAAGCCGAAGCGCGAGTTGGCCTCGCGCTGCAGGCTGGTCAGGTCGTACAGCAGGCCCGACAGCTGGGTGGAAGGCTTGGATTCCTCGGTGACCGTGCCGGGCTTGTCGCGACAGGCGGCCACCACCGATTCGGCGGCGGCCTTGGCCCACAGCCGCGAGTCGCGCTTTTCCGGGTCGAGCGGGTCGCGCACGTGCTTGGGGTCGAACCAGCGGCCCTCGTACAGCCCGGCCGCGGCTACGAACTGAGCGCGCACTTCCCAATAATCGCGCGGCACGAAACGGCGAATGCGCTCTTCGCGCTCGGCCACGATGGCCAGCGTGGGGGTCTGCACCCGGCCCACCGGCGTCTTGAAGAAGCCGCCGTCCTTGCTGTTGAAGGCCGTCATCGCGCGCGTGCCGTTGATGCCCACCAGCCAGTCGGCCTCGGCGCGCGAGCGGGCGGCGGCCTCCAGCGGGCGCAGCGCGTTGTCGCTGCGCAGGTCGGAGAAGGCTTCGCGGATCGCCTGCTGGGTCATCGATTGCAGCCACAGGCGCCGGATCGGCTTGTTCGTTTTCGCGTACTGGACGATGTAGCGGAAGATCAGCTCGCCTTCGCGCCCGGCGTCGCAGGCGTTGATGATGGCGTCGACGTCTTTGCGCTTGATCAGCCGTACCAGCAGGCGCAAGCGCTCTTCGGAGCGCTTGTCGGCGGGGCCGAGTTCGAATTCGGGCGGGATGACCGGCAGGTGGGCGAAGCTCCACTTGCCCTTGGTCGGGTCATTGGGCGCGACCAGGGTCAGCAGGTGGCCGACGCTCGACGACAGCACGTAGTCGTCGCTTTCGAAATATTCGCCTTCGCGCTTGAAACCGCCCAGCGCGCGCGAGATGTCGAGCGCGACGGACGGTTTTTCGGCGATGATCAGAGTCTTGCCCATTGAGTTCCAGTGACCGTGTCGGCGCAAAACAATGCGTCGAAGCGCCGGATAATACGGGGGGATTTTTGCGGCATGCAAGTCGCGCGTGTGACCGGGTGCGTCCACGCTTGCCGCGCAGCGGCGGTTTTCAGTGGATCTGGCGGGCGCTGCCGTCTTCCAGGAGCTCTTCCAGGATGAGGTTGTCGATCTCGGTTTCCTGGCTCCAGAGCACCATCAGCACGATGATCTTGAGCTTTTCCAGCGGGACCGGCGATTCGCCCAGCGCCGAGGCGCGATCGATCACGATCTCGCGCAATGGCGACGACAGCACGCCCGCGGCTTCCAGGAAGGCGACGAATCCGATGGCTTCGGAACCGAGCTGGCCGTATTCGGCCTCGGCGTACACGCGCGAGCCCTGGCTGGGAACCAGCGCAAGATCGACACAGCGGTTGGTGGATTCGGCCAGCCCGGACAGCCAGGTCAGGGCGTCGTCGATTTCGTCGTCTTCGAAACCGGCGGCGGCGAGTTTCCGCGCCAGGGTGCCCGGATCCGGACAGGCTGCCGGCGTGAAGTAGTTCTCGAAGAGGTAGACGAGAATGTCGAACATAAGTCCGTTTGCAAGGCAGCTCCAAATTTACGCCTAATCGGGGGACGAGGCAAATTGCATACGGGGGCGTCGGGCCCTGTTGCGGTGCGGTCACAGCCCGGCCTGCCGGGCCCCGGCATGACGGGAAGGCGCCCGCCTGCGCGGCCTTCAACCGGCGGCGCGGCGCTGGAACCGCCCGCCGGGCAGGCGCGCGATTTCGCCGTCCAGTTCCAGCTCCAGCAGCCGGGCTTGCGCGGCGGCGGCGGCCAGGCCGGCGCGGGCCGCCAGTTCGTCGAGATGGACCGGGCCGTAGCCCATGGCCCGCAGCAGCGGGTCGGCCGCTTCGGCGGCCTGGCCGGCCGGCGCCTCCGGCGCGTCCGCTGCCGGCGTGTCGCTCACCTCGACCAGGATGTCGTGCGCCGTCTCCACCAGCTTGGCGCCCTGCCGGATCAGCGCGTGACAGCCGCGCGACAGCGGCGAATGGATGGAACCCGGGATCGCGAACACTTCGCGCCCGCCGTCGGCCGCCAGCCGCGCGGTGATGAGCGAACCGCTGTGCGCGGCCGCCTCCACCACCAGCACGCCGCGCGCCATGCCGGCCACCAGCCGGTTGCGGCGGGGGAACTGGTGCGCCACGGCGGGCGTGCCCAGCGGCAGCTCCGACAGGATCGCGCCGCCTGCCGCCACGCGGTGCGCCAGCGCGCGGTTGCGGGCCGGGTAGACGATGTCGGCGCCGGTGCCGATCACCGCCAGCGTGCCGGCCCCTTCGGCGCCGGCCTCCAGCGCGCCTTCGTGCGCCGCGGCGTCTATGCCCAGCGCCAGCCCGCTGGCCACGCACCAGCCGTGCAGCGCCAGGTGGCGGGCGAAGGCGCGCGCGTTGTCCAGGCCCTCGGCGGTGGCGCTGCGCGCGCCCACCACGGCGATGGCGCGGCGCGCGAGCATGGCCGGGTCGCCGACCACGTACAGCAGGATGGGCGGATCGTGGGTGTTGAGCAGCGCCGGCGGGTAGCCCGGATCGCCCAGCGTGACGATGTGGTTCTGCGGCGCGCCGGCCCACTCCAGCGTGCGTTCGGCCTGGGCCCGTACCTGGTTGCCCGGCGGCGCGCACAGCTGCCGCGCCAGCGCGGCGGGCAGGCGGGCGGCCAGGGCGTCGTGGCCGGCGGCGTAGATCCGGTCGGGCGGGCCGAAGGCCGACAGCAGTTCGCGCGCGCCGACCGGGCCGATGCCGGGTTCGAGCGAAAGCCGCAGCCAGCCGGACAGGTCTTCGGGCGTGTGGGCGAGAGGCATGGCAGATATGTATCACGCCCGGTGCGCCGCGCGGCGGGGCCGGTCGGACCGAAACAGCCGAGCCGGCACGGCCGCCGCGTGGCCGGCCGGCGAGACGCCGCGCACGGACGCCGGGCGGCGCGCCGTCGCCGTTTTCCGACGGCATCGGGCTGCGCGCCCGAACAACTCGCTATACTTCTTGCCCACACCGTGGCGCGCCGGGCCTGCGGCCTGCCGTTCGCCCTGCGCCCCTTCCGCCGTCCGGCGCGGGCACGCCGCGCCTTCCAGGAATCCGCCATGAAATTCGCCGTTCCCCAGCCGCCCGTCGCCGCCATTCCGGTCGAAGGCAGCGATGCCGTGTTCCCGGTGCGCCGCATCTGGTGCGTGGGGCGCAACTACGCCGACCATGCCCGTGAAATGGGCCACGATCCCGACCGCGAACCGCCGTTCTTTTTCATGAAGCCGGCCGACGCCGTCGTGCCCGGCGGCGGCACGCTGCCCTTCCCGGTGCAGACGTCCGACCTGCACCACGAGGTGGAACTGGTGGTGGCCATCGGCCGCGGCGGCCGCGACATCCCGGAAGGCCAGGCGCTGGAGCACGTGTTCGGCTACGGCGTCGGGCTCGACATGACGCGGCGCGACCTGCAGGGCATTGCCAAGAAGCTGCAGCGCCCGTGGGAAATGGGCAAGGCCTTCGACCAGTCCTGCCCGGTGTCGCCGCTGGCGCCCGCCGCGCGCATCGGCCACCCGGCCGCCGGCGCCATCTGGCTCAAGATCGGCGGCGAAATCCGCCAGCAGGGCGACCTGAACCAGCAGATCTGGCGCGTGCCCGAAACCATCGCCTATCTGTCGCGCTTCGTCGCGCTGGAAGCCGGCGACATCATCCTGAACGGCACCCCGGCCGGCGTCGGCCCCTGCCATCCGGGCGATACGCTGCACGGCCACATCGACGGCGTGGGCGATCTGAAGGTGACGTACGCCTCCTAGCGGCCGGCGGAGCCGGGTTCTTGAGCGTTCAGCGCTGTGTTATCTTGGGCTTGGATTCGCGCGTTTTGCCCCTATCTGGTTATCCGTAATCCGGGTTTTGAAACCGCTTTTTTGACGAAATGGCCCTGCTTCCGATTCTCCACTATCCCGACGCCCGGCTGCACAAGAAGGCCAGGCCGGTCGACGTGGTCGACGACCGCATCCGCCGCATCGTGCGCGACATGGCCGAAACCATGTACGAAGCGCCGGGCATCGGGCTGGCCGCCACGCAGGTCGATATCCATGAGCGCATCGTGGTGATCGACGTGTCGGAGAATCACGACGACCTGCTGGTGCTGATCAATCCGGTCATCACCTGGAAGAGCGAGGAAACCCAGGTCTACGAAGAGGGCTGCCTGTCGGTGCCCGGCGTGTACGACGAAGTCCGGCGCTCGGCCCGCATCAAGGTCGAGGCCACCAACGAGAACGGCGAACGCTACGGGTTCGACGCGGAAGGGCTGCTCGCGGTCTGCGTGCAGCACGAGCTCGACCACCTCGAAGGCAAGGTGTTCGTCGAATACCTTTCCTACCTCAAGCAGAGCCGCATCAAGACCAAGCTGCGCAAGCTCGAGCGTCAATCGGCCTGAGGGCCGGCAGGAACCCCGAATGCGCCTGGTTTTCGCCGGTACGCCGGAATTCGCCCGGGTGGCGCTGGCCGCCCTGATCGCCGCCGGCCACGAGGTCGCGCTGGCGCTGACCCAGCCCGACCGGCCTGCCGGCCGAGGGCTCAGGCTCACTCCCAGTCCCGTCAAGGCCGAGGCCCTGGCCGCCGGCATCCCGGTGCTGCAGCCGCGCAGCCTGCGGCTGGACGGCCGCTACCCCGACGAAGCTGCCGCCGCGCACGAGGCGCTGCGGGCCGCGCGCGCCGACGCGATGATCGTGGCGGCCTACGGGCTGATCCTGCCGCAGTCGGTGCTCGACATCCCGCGCCTGGGCTGCCTGAACATCCATGCCAGCCTGCTGCCGCGCTGGCGCGGCGCGGCGCCCATCCAGCGCGCGATCGAAGCGGGCGACGAGCGCACCGGCATCACCATCATGCAGATGGACGCCGGGCTCGACACCGGCCCCATGCTGCTGGCCGAAGCGGTGGACATCGGCCCCGAGCAGTCGGCCGGCGCGCTGCACGACGTGCTGGCGGCGCTGGGCGGCCGGCTGATCGTGGCCGCGCTCGAACGGGCCGCCGGGCCCGGCCTGGCGCCGCGGCCGCAGCCGGCCGAGGGCGTCACCTACGCCGCCAAGCTCGACAAGTCCGAAGCGCCCCTCGACTGCGGCCAGCCCGCCGCGGTGCTGGCGCGCCGGGTGCGCGCCTTCGACCCGGTGCCGGGCGCCACGCTGCGCCTGCCCTGGCTGGCCGAGCCGGTCAAGGTCTGGAAGGCCCGCGCGCTGCCCGCGGCGGCCGGCGACGCCGCGCCAGGCACGGTACTGCACGCCGGGCCGGACGGCATCGACGTGGCCACCGCCGATGGCGTGCTGCGGCTGCTCGAACTGCAGAAGGCCGGCGGCAAGCGGCAGCCGGTGGACGTGTTCGTGCGCGCCGCCGGCCCGGCCGCCGCGCGCTGACGTCCTGCCAGCCGCAAGATCCGCATGACGGCTTCCTCCGACAACGCGTCCCCGCGCCGCCGCGCCCGGCCCGCTGCACGGGCCGGGCATCCGTCGCCGGCCGGCGCCCCGGCAGGTTCCCCCGGTCCGGCGCTGGCCGAGGTGCTGGTCGCCGCTGCCGAAGCCGTGCGTGCCGTGCTGGACGGCAGCTCGCTGACCGAGGCCTTGGCCCGCACCCCGGCGCCGCTGCGGCCTGCCGCGCAGGCGCTGTCCTTCCATGCCATGCGCACGCTGGGCCGGGCGCGTGCCGTCAAGCGGGCGCTGATCCCGCGCGACCCGGCCGAACCGCTGCTCGACGCGCTGCTGCTGGTGGCTTTCGCGCTGCTGGCCGCCGACGCGCCGGGCGCGGGCGCCGACTACGCCCCGCATACCGTGGTGGACCAGGCCGTGAACGCGGCGGCCGGCAAGCGCCGGCTGGCGCCGTTCAAGGGGCTGGTCAACGGCAGCCTGCGCCGCTTCCTGCGCGAGCGCGAGGCCGTGCTGGCGCGGCTGGCCGGCAACGACGAGGCGGCCTGGAATCATCCCGCCTGGTGGGTGAAGCGCCTGCGCGCCGAGTATCCCGGCCAGTGGCAGGACATCCTGCGCGCGGCCGACCGCGCGCCGGTGCTCACGCTGCGCGCCAACCGCCGCCGCATCGGGCGCGACGCGCTGATCGAACGCTTCGCCGCCGAAGGCCTGCCGGCCCTGCCGGCGGGCGAGTCCGGGATCGTGCTGCCGCAGGCGCGGCCGGTGCAGCAATTGCCCGGCTTCGCCGAAGGCTGGTGGTCGGTGCAGGACGCCGCCGCGCAGCTGGCTGCGCCGCTCCTGCAGCCGCGCGACGGCATGCGCGTGCTCGACGCCTGCGCCGCGCCCGGAGGCAAGACCGCGCATCTGCTCGAACTGGCCGATCTCGACCTGCTGGCGCTGGACGTGGACGCCGCCCGCCTGGCGCGGGTCGACGACAACCTGGCGCGCCTGGGCCTGGCCGCGCGCACCCGCGCCGCCGACGTGGCCGATCTCGATGCCTGGTGGGACGGCCGGCCGTTCGACGCCGTGCTGGCCGACGTGCCCTGCACCGCGTCGGGCATCGTGCGGCGCCATCCCGACATTCGCTGGCTGCGCCGCGAAGATGACGTCGGCCGTACCGCCGCCTTGCAGGCGCGCATCGCCGACGCCCTGTGGCGAGTGGTGGCGCCCGGTGGTAAATTGCTTTATGCGACCTGCTCGATTTTCCAGGCCGAGGGCGTGAATCAGGCCGAAGCTTTCGCGGCTCGGCACCCCGAGGCCCGGCGGCTGCCTGCGCCGGGCCAACTGCTGCCGCAGGCGGCGTCGGAGCGTCCGGGCGAGCAGCACGATGGTTTTTTCTACGCGTTGTTTGCCAAGGTTTGACAATTCTCCGCTTCCATCGCGTCTTGCGCCTGCTGGCCCTGGCCTCGCTGCTGCTTGCCGGCAGTTCGCCGGCCGGGCCGCCGGAACCCAGCATCCAGTCGGTCGAAGTGGCCGCGCGCGGCCACGATCTCGTCCTCAACGCCGACATTTCGCTGGAATTGAACAGCCAGCTGCAAGACGCCGCCGACCGCGGCCTGCCGCTGTATTTCACGGCCGAGGTCGAGATCAGCCGGCCGCGCTGGTACTGGTTCGACGAAACCGTCCTCACCGCTTCCCAGACCTGGCGCATCATGCACAACCCGCTCACCGGGCAATGGCGTGTCAGTACCGGCGTGCTGGCGCTGCCGCTCGGTTCGCTGTCGGAGGCGCTGTCGGTGGTGCGGCACATCCGCACCTGGCGCATCGCCGATCGCGGCGTGCTGAGGGACGACGTCGACTACGAAGGCCGGCTGCGGGTACGGTTCGATCTCTCCCAATTGTCCAAGCCGTTCCAGGTCAACGCACTGAACAGCGGCGACTGGTCTCTGACCACCCAGTGGGCCTCTTTCCCGGTGCGGGTGGCGGCCGATGCCGGCGCGCCGCCGCCGGCCAGGTCGCCGGGCGCCATGGGCACGACGGCCGAGCCGCAGCCGCGCGCGCCGTCGCCGCC
>NZ_BAABFO010000009.1:0-214904 GCF_039541095.1 Pigmentiphaga soli | reverse complement strand
CTGCGGGGCCGGCGGCTGCGCCGGCGACCGGGCCTGCCGCCGCGTTGGCCGCGGCGCGCCAGGCGTCCGCGCCTGCAGGAGGGCGTCCCGCCGGCCCGGCCGTGCCTGCGCGGCCCGTGTCCGTCGCACGGACACAGGCAGAGCCGTCGCCCGATGCCGATTCTCCGGTGCGCGCGCCGGAGGCGGCCCCTGCCGCAATCCCCGCCCGCCCGGCGGCCGGCACCGCGCCGCGGCCGTCCTCCGGAGGGGCGCCGGCGGCGTCTTCCGGCGCCGGCGCCATGCCGGCGGGCCCCGCCGAAACGCCTGCCGAAGTACGTTCCGCCGCCGCGCCTGCCAATCCGGCCGGCTTGCCGCAGCTTACCGAGCCCTGGATCGATCTCGCCCCGCGCCTTCCCATCAAAGGCATCGCCGCGCAGCTGGCGCTGCAAAGCGAGTGGGTCGGCGTCGACGGCAATACCGTCGTGCTGCGGGTAGCCAACAAGGGCCTGGCCGAGGGCCCCGGCGTGGACCGCCTGCGCGGCGCGCTCGAGGCCCATTTCGGCGCGCCGGTGCGCCTGCGCTTCGAGATCGGCACCACCGGCGACAACACCGCGCACGCGGTGGCCCAGGTCGAGCGCCAGGCGCGCCAGCAGGCGGCCGAAGAGGCGATCATGGGCGATCCCTTCGTGCGGCAACTGCTCGACGACTTCGGCGGCCAGATCGTGCCCGATTCGATCCGGCCCGAGAATCCCGAACCCACTCAAGGAACGTCACCATGATGAAAGGACAGCTTGCCGGCCTGATGCGCCAGGCGCAGCAGATGCAGGAAAACATGAAGAAGGCGCAGGAAGCGCTGGCCGAGATCCAGGTCGAGGGCGCCGCCGGCGGCGGCCTGGTCAAGGTCACGATGACCTGCCGCAACGACGTCAAGCGCGTGGCGATCGACCCCAGCCTGCTGGGCGACGACAAGGACATGCTCGAAGACCTGATCGCCGCCGCCTTCAACGACGCGCTGCGCAAGGCCGAGGCCACCGCGCAGGAAAAGATGTCGTCGGTCACCGCCGGCCTGCCGCTGCCCCCGGGCATGAAGCTGCCGTTCTGAGGCTTCGCCGGGCGCATCCATGGCAGACCGTTTCGCCGGGCCGGCTTCGCTGTCGGTGCTGATCGACGCGCTCAAGCGCCTGCCGGGCGTGGGCGCCAAGTCGGCCC
This sequence comes from Pigmentiphaga soli, assembly GCF_039541095.1. Lineage (NCBI taxonomy): Bacteria > Pseudomonadati > Pseudomonadota > Betaproteobacteria > Burkholderiales > Alcaligenaceae > Pigmentiphaga > Pigmentiphaga soli. Next base: position 213,716 of record NZ_BAABFO010000009.1, on the reverse strand, counting down.
AGCGCATGGCCTACCACCTGCTGCAGCACGACCCCAGCGGCGCCCGCACGCTGGCGCAGGCGCTGGGCGACGCGGTCGACCGGCTGCGCCACTGCGCCCGCTGCAACACCTTTACCGAGGCCGAGGTCTGCGAGACCTGCCTCAACCCGCGGCGCGACCCCACCCAGCTGTGCGTGGTCGAGACCCCGGCCGACCAGAACATGATCGAGGCCAGCCACAGCTACCAGGGCCTGTATTTCGTGCTGATGGGCCGGCTGTCGCCGCTGGAGGGCGTGGGCCCGCGCGAGATCGGCTTCGACCGCCTGGTCGAGCGCGCCACCGACGGCGTGGTCAAGGAAGTGATCCTGGCCACCAACTTCACCACCGAAGGCGAAACCACCGCCCACTACCTGGGCGAACTGCTGCGCGCCCGCGGCATCGGCGTCACTCGCCTGGCCCGCGGCGTTCCCGCGGGCAGCGAGCTGGAATACGTGGACGCCGGCACCATCGCCTGGGCGCTGATGGACCGCCGCGCCTCCTGAGCTCCGAACGTCCCAACCCCGCGCGGGCCCACCCAGGGCACAGCGGATCCGGCTCCGCCGGTCCGCCAGTGCCGCCCCCTGGGGGCGCGCGAAGCGCGCAGGGGAGTCACCTCAACCTACCGTCGTACGTCCATTTGCGTATCTTCACGGCAGTGATCGACCCCGCGTCGGGATGCAGCGGATTGACGATGGCGTTGAATTCCTCGGGAACGATGACCGATGGGACCACCAGAACGGCCGACGAGCCGGACTTGGCCCAGGCGGTTCCGACGTCGAGGCTGACCTTGCCGGCGGGCAGGGCGTCCCAGCCGACGGGCAGCGTTGCCTGGTCGTGCACGATCGCCTTGTCCCAGATCGCCTCGGGAATTTCCAGCCGCACCAGGTAGCGATTGAGCGGCAGGCCCTCGGCGCCCAGGTGGACGACCGTTTCCAGGCAGGCGAGCGCCGCGCTGCCGGCGCAGTAGAGGGCGGGCGTCCCGCGCCGGTTCCAGCGGCCGCCGGTGCGCTTGGCGCCTTCCCCGGTCATGTCGTCGGCCGTATAGGCCGGCGTGTCGGCGGCGATGCGCCAGACCGGCACCGTCACGCGTAGGCCCCGCTCTGCATTTTCGCCAGCAGCCCGGCAACGATCTCCAGCCCTTCGACCGTGTCGAGCAGTTCGGACGGCAGCGTATTGCCGAGCGCCGCGTTGGGCCGGTTGAGCCAGCCCCAGAGCCATTGCACGGCATCGAAGCCGTCGGGATCCCCCGATTCCTCGACCATCTCGATGACCTGGCCGATCAGGCTCCACATGCGGACCAGCCGTTCGGACTGATCCCGCGGCAGCGCTTCTTCCTGCCGGGCCTTGCGGCCGATGGTGGAACGCGGCAGGCCCAGGCTGGAGACCACTTTGTCGCGGGAGGTGCGAAAGGCCGCGGCGAGCGCGGAGACCCATTCCGCGGAGACGCCTTTCCGGATCAGGTGGATCCGGTCCATCGGGTCCGAGCGGTAGATGCGCACGAAGTCTTCCACCGCGGCCGGCGGCTCGGCCGGCACGTAGGCCATGCCGACGTCGCGGACCATGTGCGGTTCGCGGGCCGGCTCCAGCGCGTACGGCCGGCCGCCTGGCGCGGCGGATGCGGGCTGGGCGGGGCCGATCGGGGGCCTGCGGGGGCCGCCGCGTTTGCTGCCGGTCGTGGTCATGGGTGCCTCGCTATTTGAGCATTTATTTTAGCTCATTCGAGACGAAGCCTGGCGAGAAAAAACCGGCGGCGGGCGAGCGGCGCGCCCGCTTTCCCTCAGCGGCGCAGTTGCGCCTCGATCAGCCCGTCCAGCTTGCGCGCGTCGGCCACGAACTGGCGGATGCCTTCGGCCAGTTTCTCGGTGGCCATCGCATCTTCGTTGAGCTGGGTGCGGAACGCGATTTCGCCGGCATCCACCGCCCCGACCGGGTCGGCCGCCGCGTCGGCCGGGCGCAGCAGCGGCGGGGCCTCGCCTTCGGTACGTTCCAGCTCGCCCAGCAGCTCGGGGCTGATGGTGAGCAGGTCGCAGCCCGACAGCGCCAGGATCTGGCCGACGTTGCGGAAGCTGGCGCCCATGATCTCCGTGGGAATGCCGAATTTCTTGTAATAGCGGTAGATGCGGGCGACCGACTGCACGCCGGGGTCGGCGGGGCCGGCGTGGGCGGCGTCGTCCCATTGCGCGCCCTGGGCCTTGCGGTGCCAGTCGTAGATGCGGCCCACGAAGGGCGAGATCAATTGCGCGCCGGCATCGGCGCAGGCCGCCGCCTGGACCAGCGAGAACAGCAGCGTCATGTTGCAGCGGATGCCCTCGGCCTGCAGCACGCGCGCCGCCTGGATGCCTTCCCAGGTGGAGGCGATCTTGATCAGCACGCGCTCGCGCGCGACGCCGCCCGCCTCGTACCAGGCGATCAGCGTGCGGGCGCGCTCGATGGTGCCGCGGGTATCGAACGACAGCCGGGCATCGACCTCGGTCGACACGCGGCCCGGCACGATGGCCAGGATCTCGCGCCCGAAGGCGACCAGCAGGCGATCCATGATGCGCGCCGGCGATTCATCGCGGTGGTCGCGCACCGCCTGCTCCAGCAAGGGGCGGTAGGCATCCTTCTGCACCGCCTTCAGGATCAGCGATGGATTGGTGGTGGCGTCGGTGGGACGGAACGCCCGCATCGCCTCGAAGTCGCCGGTATCGGCAACGACGGTGGTGTGCTGGCGCAAGGACTCGAGCTGGCTGGACACGGTATCTCCGGTAAGCGGCGTAAACGGGCCTATGATGAGCTATAATTGTAAGGTTTGACGTTTTGATTTCAGTAGCCCACTGCGTCCAGCGCTTCTGCGTCATATATGTCCCCGACGCCTCCGATTCAGGATGCGGCGGATCCGGCTTCGCCGGTCCGCGCGCATCGCCCCTTGAGGGGCGCGCGAAGCGCGTAGGGGTGGGCTTCATCCAGTGGGCCCCACCGGAGATTTCCTCTTGCTGCCGTCTCTCTTTCCCGAGACCACCCCCGCGATACTGGCGCTTGCCGACGGCACGGTGTTCCGTGGCGCATCGATCGGCGCGCCCGGCCACACGGTCGGCGAAGTCGTCTTCAATACCGCGATCACCGGCTACCAGGAGATCCTGACCGATCCGAGCTACAACCGCCAGATCGTCACGCTCACGTATCCGCACATCGGCAATACCGGCGTCAACGACGAAGACGACGAAGCAGGCATGATCCACGCCGCGGGCCTGGTGGTGCGCGACTATTCGCCCATCGTATCGAATTTCCGCGCCCGCCGCTCGCTGTCCGAGGCCCTGCGCGCCCAGGGCGTGGTCGGCATTTCAGGCATCGATACCCGCAAGCTGACCCGCGTGCTGCGCGAGAAGGGCGCCCAGGGCGGCTGCATCCTGGTGGGCGACGACGCCGACCAGGCGCTGCGCCTGGCGCGCGGCTTCCCCGGCATGGCCGGACTGGACCTGGCCAAGGTGGTGTCGGCCAAGGACCGCTACGAGTGGACCGACGGCGTGTGGCATCTTGGCGCCGGCCACGGCAGCCCCGATACCTCCCGCTTCCACGTGGTGGCGTACGACTACGGCGTCAAGCGCAACATCCTGCGGCTGCTGGCCGAGCAGGGCTGCCGCGTGACGGTGGTGCCGGCGCAGACGCCCGCCGCCGACGTGCTGGCGCTGAACCCCGACGGCGTGTTCCTGGCCAACGGCCCGGGCGACCCGGAGCCCTGCGACTACGCGGTGGAAGCCACCCGCGTGTTCCTGGAGCGCCGCATCCCGGTGTTCGGCATCTGCCTGGGCCACCAGATCCTGGGCCTGGCGGTGGGCGGCCGCACGCTGAAGATGAAATTCGGCCACCACGGCGCCAACCACCCGGTGCAGGACACCGCCACCGGGCGCGTGTTCATCACCAGCCAGAACCACGGCTTCGCGGTCGACCCGGCCACGCTGCCGGCCACCGCGCGCGTCACCCACGTGTCGCTGTTCGACGGCTCGCTGCAGGGCTTCGAGCTGACCGACCGGCCGGCGTTCTGCTTCCAGGGCCACCCGGAAGCCAGCCCCGGCCCTCACGACATCGTCTTGCTGTTCCAGCGCTTCGCCAAACTCATGCAAGACAAGAAATGAACCCACCCCTACGCGCTTCGCGCGCCCCTCAAGGGGCGATGCCAGCGGACCGGCGAAGCCGGATCCGCGGCATCCTGGACCGGCGACAGCCGGCGCGGGCGCCATGGCTCTTGCCAAGCGCAGTGCACAATTAGGTTGACCGCAACATCATGCCCAAGCGTTCAGACATCCAGACCATTCTCATCATCGGCGCCGGCCCGATCGTCATCGGCCAGGCCTGCGAATTCGACTATTCCGGCGCGCAGGCCTGCAAGGCGCTCAAGGCCGAGGGCTACAAGGTCATCCTGGTCAATAGCAATCCGGCCACGATCATGACCGACCCGGAAACGGCCGACATCACCTACATCGAGCCCATCACCTGGCAGGTGGTGGAAAAAATCATCGAGAAAGAGCGCCCCGACGCGCTGCTGCCCACCATGGGCGGCCAGACCGCGCTGAATTGCGCGCTCGACCTCGACCGCCACGGCGTGCTGGCGCGCTACGGCGTCGAGCTGATCGGCGCCAACGCGCACGCGATCGAAAAGGCGGAAGACCGCCAGAAGTTCAAAGAGGCGATGACCCGCATCGGGCTGGAATCGGCCAAGTCGGGCATCGCCCATTCGATGGACGAGGCCTGGGACATGCAGCGCTGGATCGCCGAGCAGACCGGCACGGTCGGCTTCCCGGTGGTGATCCGCCCCAGCTTCACGCTGGGCGGCACCGGCGGCGGCATCGCCTACAACGCCGAGGAATTCGAGACCATCTGCCGCCGCGGCCTGGAAGCCTCGCCCACCAGCGAGCTGTTGATCGAGGAATCGCTGCTGGGCTGGAAGGAATTCGAGATGGAAGTCGTGCGCGACCGCGCCGACAACTGCATCATCGTGTGTTCGATCGAAAACCTCGACCCGATGGGCATCCACACCGGCGATTCGATCACCGTGGCGCCGGCGCAGACGCTGACCGACAAGGAATACCAGCTGATGCGCAACGCCTCGATCGCGGTGCTGCGCGAGATCGGCGTCGACACCGGCGGCTCCAACGTGCAGTTCGCGGTCAACCCGGCCAACGGCCGCATGATCGTGATCGAGATGAACCCGCGCGTGTCGCGTTCGTCGGCGCTGGCCTCCAAGGCCACCGGCTTCCCGATCGCCAAGGTGGCCGCCAAGCTGGCGGTCGGCTACACGCTGGACGAACTGCGCAACGAGATTACCGGCGGCGCCACCCCGGCCTCGTTCGAGCCCACCATTGACTACGTCGTCACCAAGGTGCCGCGCTTCGCGTTCGAGAAATTCCCCCAGACGGATTCCCACCTCACCACCCAGATGAAGTCGGTGGGCGAGGTGATGGCCATCGGCCGCACTTTCCAGGAATCGTTCCAGAAGGCGCTGCGCGGCCTGGAAGTGGGGGTGGACGGCCTGAACCAGAAGACCACCGACCGCGAGCGCATCGAGGTCGAGCTGGGCGAACCGGGCCCCGAGCGCATCTGGTACGTGGGCGATGCCTTCGCCCAGGGTTTCTCGCTGGAGGAAGTGCAGGCCCTGACCCACATCGACCCGTGGTTCCTGGCGCAGATCAAGGAAATCGTCGACATCGAACTGGCCCTGGAAAAGAAGACGCTGGCCGACCTCGACCGCGGCACGCTGTGGCAGCTGAAACGCAAGGGCTTTTCCGACCGCCGCCTGGCCTACCTGCTGGACACCACCGAAACCGAGGTGCGCAAGCTGCGCCACCAGCTCGAGGTGCGGCCGGTGTACAAGCGGGTCGATACCTGCGCCGCCGAGTTCGCCACGCACACGGCCTATATGTACTCCACCTATGAAGAGGAGTGCGAGGCCAACCCTTCGGACCGTCGCAAGATCGTCGTGCTGGGCGGTGGGCCGAACCGCATCGGCCAGGGCATCGAGTTCGACTACTGCTGCGTGCACGCCGCCATGGCGCTGCGCGAAGACGGTTTCGAAACGATCATGGTCAACTGCAACCCCGAAACCGTCTCCACCGACTACGACACTTCCGACCGCCTGTACTTCGAGCCGCTCACGCTGGAAGACGTGCTGGAGATCGTGCACAAGGAAAAGCCGGTCGGCATGATCGTGCAGTACGGCGGCCAGACGCCGCTGAAGCTGGCCAAGGCGCTGGAGGCCAACGGCGTGCCGATCATCGGCACCAGCCCCGAGTCGATCGACATCGCCGAAGACCGCGAGCGCTTCCAGAAGCTGCTGCACAAGCTCGGCCTGCGCCAGCCGCCCAACCGCACCGCCCGCACCGAGGCCGAGGCGCTGTCGCACGCGCTGGAGATCGGCTACCCGCTGGTGGTGCGCCCGAGCTACGTGCTGGGCGGCCGCGCGATGGAAATCGTGCACGAGCAGAAAGACCTGGAGCGCTACATGCGAGAGGCGGTCAAGGTCAGCAACGATTCGCCGGTGCTGCTGGACCGCTTCCTGAACGACGCGATCGAGATCGACGTCGACTGCCTGTCGGACGGCAAGCGCGTGTTCATCGGCGGCGTGATGGAGCACATCGAGCAGGCCGGCGTGCACTCGGGCGACTCGGCCTGCTGCCTGCCGCCGTATTCGCTGTCGGCCGAGCTGATCGAAGAGATCAAGCGCCAGACCGGCATGATGGCGCGCGCGCTGAACGTGGTCGGCCTGATGAACGTGCAGTTCGCGATCCAGGCCGGCACCGTCTACGTGCTGGAGGTCAATCCGCGCGCCTCGCGCACGGCGCCCTACGTGTCGAAGGCCACCTCGCTGCCGCTGGCCAAGATCGGCGCCCGCGCGATGGCCGGCCGCAGCCTCGACGAGCAGGGCCTGGGCGAGGAGATCGTGCCGAAGTACTTCTCGGTCAAGGAAGCGGTGTTCCCCTTCGTCAAGTTCCCCGGCGTCGACACCATCCTCGGCCCCGAAATGAAGTCCACCGGCGAGGTGATGGGCGTGGGCGAAAGCTTCGGCGAGGCCTTCGTCAAGTCGCAGCTGGCCGCCAGCGTGCGGCTGCCGGATGGCGGCACCGCCTTCATCAGCGTCAAGAACGAAGACAAGCCCAAGGCGGTGGAAGTGGCGCGCGGCCTGCACGGGCTGGGCTTCGCGCTGGTGGCCACGCGCGGCACGGCCGCCGTGCTGGAGGCCGCCGGCATCCCGGTGCGGATCGTCAACAAGGTGGCCGAGGGCCGTCCCAACATCGTAGACATGGTCAAGAACGGCGAGATCTCGCTGGTGATCAACACGGTGGAGGAGCGGCGCAACGCGATCGCCGATTCGCGCGCCATCCGTACCTCGGCGCTGGCGTTCCGGGTCACCTACTACACCACCATCGCCGGCGCCCGCGCCGCGGTCGAGGGCATGCAGTACATGCGAGAAGGCGCGGGGCTGCAGGTCTACCCGCTGCAGGCGCTGCACGCCCAGGCCGGAGGGGCCTGAGCTTCCCGCCCGAATCCCGGCCCCACGAAGCCCCGCTCGCGGGGCTTTTTTTCGCCCGTTTCGTGCCGGCGGGCGGCTTTTCGATCCATCCCGAATTTTTTTGATACATGCGACACAAAAGATCGAATATCATGTCGCGTCGGAGATTGCGTAGGCGCTACGCCGCTTACCGAGGGGGTTTCCGAGAGTACGCAGTTACAAGTCCATGTGAGAAGCGGGCGCTAACATATCGCCGTTTTCGGGATATCCAGATCGGCCAGAAGTCGACGCGGATCGTCCCGATGCCGCAAGGTCGTTGCCGGTACATCCTGTCACATGTATTTCCGTGATGGATGGTGCAATGCAGAAGTTACGCAGTGGATTGTTGGGAAACGTGCACGAGTATTTATGTAAATGAGTGCTCGCATACCCATGAATGACGCTCTATCCAGGACTTTGTATTTCAACTGGATGGGTGGGGGAAGGGTCGCCTTCCCGAGGTGCATGGCGCACTGTTTGTTACAAGATGTTTTCAGTTTCGTCAACAGAAGGATTTTCCGCTGCGTGCCGAGTTCGCCCGACGCGGGGAACCTGACGACCGTCAGCCGCCGCGCTGGCGGCCGAGTACATAGCCCTGGAGATTTAAGTGTTCGAAAAAGTCGTACCGGTCAACAAAGAGCGCCACGCCAACAAGCGGATCAAGGAAATCACCGGGTTCGGGTTCGCCTCGCGCTTCCACATCGCCTACGTCACGATGCATGAGTTCGCCCGCGCCGCGGCGATCTATCCCATCGTCTTCCTGGAAGACAAGGAAAAAGACGAGTTCCGCCCGGTCGTGCTGCTGGGCCTGGACGCCGGCAGCAACCTGTTCGTGGGCGCCGACGGCAAGTGGGACGCCTCCTACGTGCCGGCCATCATCCGCCGCTACCCGTTCGCGCTGGCCGGCACCGACAAGGAAGGCCAGTTCACCATCTGCATCGACGAGGCCAGCGAGCTGGTCAGCGATACCGAAGGCGCCCCGCTGTTCGAGAACGGCGAGCCCACCCAGGTGATCGAGAACGTCAAGCGCTACCTGTCCGAGCTGCAGCAGATGGATGCCGTGACGCGCGATTTCGCCAAGTTCCTGGCCGCCAACAACATGTTGACGCCGCTGAACATGCGCGTGCGCGAAAACACCCGCGTCAAGAACATCGCCGGCTGCTACGTGATCAACGAAGAGCGCCTGAACAACCTGTCGGACGAGCGCTTCCTCGAAATCCGCGCCAAGCGCTACCTGCCCGCCATCTATGCCCAGCTGATCTCGCTGGCCCAGATCGAACGCCTGGTCACGCTGAACGACAAGCGCACCGAAGAAGCCAAGGCCAAGGCGACGATCCAGTAAAGCACGGTACGGGGTGGGAACGGGGACACCGGCCGTGGTGGCATGGGGGAGAGGCGCAATGCTGATGGCAGCGCTGGGAATCGTGGCAACGCCTGCGGCATCGCGCGCCGCCGGGCCGGCCGCGGTCGCGCTGTTCCAGTACGCCGCCGCGCCGGCCGCCGATGCGCCGCAGGCCCCGGCGGGCCCGGCCCTGCCCGGCAACGTGCTCGACCCCCGCCGATTCATGCAGTTGATGGCGGCCCGCAATGCCGAGATCGCCTATGCGCAGCTGCAGGCCGACATCGCCGACCGCGGCGTCGAGGCCGAATCGACCGTCTACCAGCCCACGCTGTACGGCGGCGTGCGCCATGAACAGCGCCACCGCCAGCGCACGGTCGAGGAACAGTTGTCGACGCTGCTCAGCAACGCGTCGGTGCTGGACGAGAACGTCAATTCGGTGGAAACCGGCGTGCGCTTTCGCGCCTTCACCGGCGGCGAATTCAGCGTCGGCATCAACAACTCCGACCGCCGCAACAACCTGATTGCGCAGTCCACCGGCCAGACGCTGGAAAGCAGCGCGTCGGTGGTCATCACGATGAAGCAGCCGCTGCTCAAGGGCGCCGGCCGCGACGTGGTCGAGACCGACCTGCGCGTGGCCGAGCTCGAAAGCTCGATCGGCCGCTGGCAGTACCGCCAGCAGCTGCTGAAGATGGGCGGCGACGCGCTCGGCGCCTACTGGCAGCTGCAGAAGGCCTACCTGGTCCATCCCATCCGCCTGGCGCTGCTGCGGAACGCCCGCGAATCGCTGCAGGACACGCGCGAACTGGTGCGGTCGGGCCGCGTGCCGGCCACCGCCGAGTCGGAGGCCCGCACCATCGTGTCGACCCGCGAAAGCGACGTCTACAAGAGCGCGCAGGCGATTTCCGAGGCCGAGGCGCGCATCCGCGTGCTGCTCGACCTGCCGCCCGAAGACGGCAAATGGACGCTGGGCGACTGGTCCGACATATCGGATCCCGGCGCCGCGTCGTTCGAAGCGCGCTGGAAACAGGCGGTCGACGCCTCGCCCAGCTACCGGGTGGCGCAGCTGCGGGTGGAGCAGAACCAGTACCGGCTCAAGTTCGCCGAGAACCAGAAGCTGCCCCAGCTCGACCTGCAGGCCAGCTACGGCGCCTCCGGCCTGGCCCGCGGCCAGCACGACGCCGTCAGCCTGGCCTCGCGCACCCGCTACCCCGACTGGTACGTGGGGGTCGGCTTCGAAATGCCGATCGGCTCGGTCACCCGCGCCAGCGCCCAGTACGAGGGCCAGATCCTCAAGCTCAAGCAATCCGAGCTGGAAGCCCGCAACGTGCGCAACTCGCTGGCCAACGACCTGCGCAGCCGCAGCGAAGGCTACGAATACACCCTGCGCGACGTGGAGCAGCTGCGCGCCGATCTGGCCTCGCGCACCGAACTGCTGCATGCCGACGAAGAAGCCTTCAGGCAAGGCCTGGCGCCGCATGCGCGCCTGCTGCGCCGGCAGGCCGACGTGCTGGAAAGCCGCCTGCGGCTGCTCGACGGCGAGGCGCGGCTGCATGCCGCGCGCACGCTGCTGTCGATGTCCGAAGGCACGCTGCTGGCCGAATATGGAATCGAGGTCTCACCCTGATGCAAGCCGCCACGTCCCTTCCGTCGAACTTTCGTCGAGTCTGCCGCGGCGCGCGGCGGCGGGGAGGGGCAACGGCCGCGCGCGGCGCGCTGGCGGCGCTGGCCGCCGCCGGCTCGCTGCTGCTGTCGGCGCCGGCCGCCGCCGAAGACTATACCGGGCTGGTCTATGCCCGCCATGACCTGACCCTGAGCGTGAGCGTGCCGGGCGTGGTGTCGCGCGTGCCGGTGGCGGTCGGCCAGCAGGTACAGGCCAACCAGGCGCTGCTGCAGCTGGAGGACCGCATCCAGGGCACCGAGGTCCAGCGCCGCAAGATCCTGCTCGACGACCAGTCCGAGCTGCGCGCCACCGAAGAGCGGGTGCGCATCCTGACGCCGCTGTTCAACGACACCAGCAAGCTGCTGTCGTCCGGCGGCAGCGTGAGCCGCGACGAGGTCGTGCGGCTGCAGCTCGAACTGGTGTCTTCGCGTTCGCGCGTGGAGCAGCTGCGCGCGCAGGAGCTGCGCGAGAAGGTCGAGCTGACCGCCGCCGAGCAGGAGCGCGACCTGCGGCGCCTGGTGGCGCCGGTGGCCGGCGTGGTCACTCGGGTCGATACCGACATCGGCGAATGGGCGCGGCCGGGCGATGCGCTGATCCAGCTGGTCGACGCCGCGGTCTGCTATCTGCGCCTGAATGTGCCGGCCGCCGCGGCCCAGGGCTTGAAGGTCGGCGGCGAACTGCCGATGCGGTTCGAGCAAGGCACCGGCGTGGCCCCGCTGCGCGGCAAGATTTCCTACATTTCCCCGGTGATCGACGCGGCCAGCGGCCTGGTCGAGCTGCGGGTCACGTTCGCCAATCCCGACGGCCGGGTGCCGCCGGGCATCAAGGGGATCGTGCAGCTGGGAGGCGCAGGCACGCGATGAACGCCCCCGGCCATCCTCCCCAGTTCGTGCCCGACGCGCTGGCCCTGGTCAGGGAGCTGCAGGCCTTGCGCCGCAGTTCGCCGTCGGCACCCGGCTACTGGGACCAGATGGCGGCCGGGCTGCGCTTCCTGTGCCGCGCGCAATCCGCCTGGATCGTGCAGCGCGCCGAGGGCGTGGCCGGCGGCGGCTGGCGGATCTCCGGCCGGGCGGCCGAGGCCGACCAGGCCTCCTTCGACGCAGCCTGGGGCCGGGAGCTGGAGGCGCTGGCGCCGCGCGCCGCCGACAAGGGCTTCGCGGTCAACCCCGGCACGACGCCCGACGGCCTGGGCGTGTTTCGCGTCGCGATCCGCCTGGAGTTCGCGACCGAGTCGCTGGCGCTGCTCGAGATCCCGCAGCGCGAACGGGCCAGCCTGAACGAACTGGTGCTGCGCGCCCGCCTGGTGGCCGACCTGCCCGGGGCAGTCCCGGCGCAGCCGGCCGCCGAGCCGGCTGCGCTGCCGGTGCCGATGCCCGCAGCGGGCGGCGGTTCGGCGCCGCCGCGCCTGCCCGTGGTGGCGGGCGCGCCGTTCGCGGCCGAGCCGCCGTCGTCGTCGCTGGCGCCCGCCGCGCAACTGGCGCTGTCCGACCTGCTCGACCTGGCCGCGCAGGCGATGCGCGAGCCGCGCCTGGGCGCGGCCACGCTCACGCTGGTCAACGGCCTGGCCGCGCTGGCCGGCGCCGCCCAGGTGGCCTTCGGCTGGTCCGACCACGGCTATGTGCACGCGGCCACGATCAGCCACCTCGACCAGTTCAACGCAGGCAGCGAGCTGGTCGAGATGGTCGAGTCCGCGCTCGACGAAAGCCTGGAGCACGACGCCCCGCTGCGCAATCCGGCGCCCGTTGGCGCGCCGGTCCATCCGGCGCTCGACCGGCTGCGCGACGCGCTCGGCTTCACCGGCGTCTGCTCGCTGTCCCTGCGGCGCGGCCTGGAGCCGGCGCCGGCTGCGCTGCTGGTCGCCCATGCCGACGGCCGCACCCTCGACGACGCCTCGCTGGCCCATGTGCGCACGATGTTCGACCTCGCGCTGCCGTGGCTGATCGGGCTGCGCGAGCGCGAGAAGTGGTGGGGCGCGCGCCTGCGCGACTGGGCGGCGCTGCGCCTGTCGGCGCTGCTGGGCCCGCAGCACGTATGGCTGAAGACGGCCGGCGTGGCCTTCGGCCTGTTCGCGCTGTACGCCACCTTCGCCACCTGGGACTACCGGGTCAACGGCAACGGCCAGCTGACCACCGACAGCACCCGCCTGGTGAGCGCCAGTTTCGACGGCCGGGTCGACACCGCGCTGGTCAGCTCGGGCGACATGGTGCACCGGGGCGACGTGCTGGGCGTGCTCGACACCCGCGAGCTGCGCCAGCAGGAAACCGACGCCCGCGCCGAGATCCGGCGCTACGCGGCCGAGGCCGACAAGGCGCGCGCCACCGCCGCCTGGGCCGAGGTCGAGATCGCCAGCGCGCGCCAGGAGCAGGCCCAGGCGCGCCTGGCGCGGGTGCTCGACATGATCGACCAGGCCTCGGCCCGCGCGCCGTTCGACGGCGTGGTGGTCGAAGGCGAACGCAAGGACCTGCTCGGCGCGCCGGTGCGCAAGGGCGACAAGCTCTTCAAGCTGGCGCGGATAGAAGGCCTGTACGTGGTGACCACGGTGCCCGAGCGCGACATCCCGCTGATCGCGCCCAACGCCACCGGCGAGCTGGCGCTGGTCAGCCGGCCCGACGTCAAGATCCCGCTGCGGGTGTCGGCCGTGATCCCGGTGGCGCAGACCAAAGGCCAGGAAGGCAACCAGTTCATGATCCGGGCCGAGCTGCTGCAGGCGCCCGAGTCGTGGTGGCGGCCCGGCATGAGCGGCGCCGTGCGGATCGACGCCGGCCGGCGCAACGTCGCGTGGATCCTCACGCATCGCCTGATCGACAGGCTTCGCATGCTGTTGTGGTGGTAGGAGGAGCGATGCCCGGCGCCACCTTCAGCGATGCCTGGTACCGAATCGCCGACGCGCGGGTAGCGCTGCTGCCCGCCGTGCGCGCGCAGGCCCAGCGCTACCGCGGCCGCCTGTGGTTCGTGCTGGAGGACCCGTACACCCAGCGCTTCTTCCGCATCACGCCGGAAGCCTACGATTTCCTGCGCGCGCTCGACGGCGAACGCACCGTGGACGAAACCTGGCGCGACTACGCGGCGGCCCGCGGCGCCGACGCCCCCGGACAGGACGAAGTGGTGCGGCTGCTGTCGCAGCTGCACATGTCCAACATGCTGTTCTTCCGCGGCCAGCCGCACAACGACGCCATCTTCGAGCGGCACCGCCAGCAGAAGCAGCGCGAGATGTACGGCAAGCTGCTGTCCTTCCTGTACGTGCGGGTGCCGCTGCTCGATCCCAATCGCTGGCTCGACCGCATCCGGCCGCTGATCATGCTGTGCACCGGCCGCGCCGCGGCGCTGGCCTGGCTGGCGGTGTTCATCGCCGGCGCCGCCACCGCCTTCGAGCACGCCGACGAGCTGCACCGGCATACCGACGGCCTGCTGTCGCTGTCGAACCTGCCGTGGCTGTACGCGGCGATGACGCTGCTGAAGGTCTTCCACGAAATCGCCCACGCCTTCGTCTGCAAGCGCTACGGCGGCCAGGTGCACACCTTCGGCGTGATGTTCCTGATCTTCACGCCGCTGCCCTATGTGGACGCCACCGCCGCCTGGGGCTTTTCCAGCAAATGGCGGCGCGCCTACGTGGGACTGGCCGGCGTGCTGACCGAGCTGTTCTTCGCCGCGATCGCGGCGCTGGTATGGGCGCATACCTCGCAGGGCGTGGTCAACAGCCTGGCCTTCAACGTGATGTTCATCGGCTCGGTGTCGGCGCTGCTGTTCAACGGCAACCCGCTGCTGCGCTTCGACGCCTACTACGTGCTGTCCGACCTGATCGAGATCCCCAACCTGTACCAGAAGGGCCAGCAGCAGTGCCTGTACCTGTGCGACCGGTACCTGCTGGGCAACCGGGCCGCAGTGTCGCCCGCCACCGACCGCAGCGAGCGGCTGTGGTTCACCTTCTACGGCTGGGCCAGCTTCTGCTACCGGCTGATGCTGAGCTCGGGCATCATCCTGGCCGCGCTCGACAAGTGGTTCGCCATCGGCCTGTCGCTGCTGACCACCACGCTGATCACGCTGGCCGTGATGCCCGGCCGCCGTTTCGTGAACTATCTGTTCGGTCCCGCCGTGGCCCATCGCCGGGTGCGGGCGGTGGGCGCGGTGGTGGCGCTGCTGGCGGGCGCCTACGTATTCGTGGCCTGGGTGCCGCTGCCGCATGCCGTGCGCGTGCCGGGCGTGCTGGAAGCCCGCCAGCGCGCCACCATGTTCGTCGACACCCCCGGCGTGCTGTCGCGGCTGATGGTCCGGCACGGCCAGGCGCTGCATCGCGGCGACGTCATCGCCGTGCTGCGCAACGACGATCTGGAACTCAATCTGCGGCTGACGAAGCTGCAGCTGGCCGAGCACGAAACCCTGATCCGCCAGGCGCTGGAACGCGCGCCGGCCGACGTCGCGCCGCTGGAGCGGCGCGCGCAGGCGCTGCGCGACCGGCTGGGCGAGCTGGAGGCCATGAAGGCCAAGCTGGTGGTGCGCGCGCCGCAGGACGGCGAATGGGTGGCGCCCATGCTGCACGAAAGGCTGAGCAGCTGGATCGAGCGCGGCCAGGCGCTGGGCGAGGTGGTCGATTCCTCCAGCTTCCGCTTCTCGGCCGTGCTGGCGCAGACCGAAGCCGCCGAATTGTTCCCGGTCGACGGCCGCAGCAAGGGCGAGCTGCGCCTGGCCGGGCAGGCCGGCGCCGGCATCGAGATCGGCCGCGTCGAACTGCTGCCCTACCAGCGCGAGCGCCTGGCCTCGCCGGCGCTGGGCTTCTTCGGCGGCGGCGACGTGCCGGTGCAGGCCGACGACAAGAGCGGCACGCTCGCCACCGAACCGTTCTTCGAGGTCCGGGCCGGCCTGCCGCCGGCGGCGCTGGCCGGCGTGACCGCCTACCAGGGCATGTCGGGCGTGCTGCGCGTGACGCTGGCCGCCCAGCCGCTGTACACGCGGCTGCACAAGGCCTTCCTGCAACTGCTCCAGCGCAGGTACGCCCTATGATGCTGCCCAACCCCGATTCGGGCGCGCGCAGCACCGCGCCGGTGGAGATCCGCAAGCCCTGGGCCGGCCGCATCGGCCTGCCCGGCTGGTGGCGCCTGCTGGCGTGGCGGCGGCGCCCGGCGCTGCGCGCCGACCTGCAGGCGGCCTTGCGCGCCGCCGGCCGGCTGGCGCAGATGCCCGACGAGGATTTCGACCGCCTGCTGGGCGAGACGCGCCGAACGTTGCGCGCGGCGGTGGCGCGCACCGGCGAGGGCGGCATGCTGAGCCACCGGGCGCAGGCCATGGCGGTGCTGGCCGAGGCGGCGCATCGCCAGCTTGGCCAGCGTCCCGAGCGCGGGCAATTGATGGCCGCGATGGCGATGGTCGCCGGCCAGGTGGCCGAGGCCGGCCCGTGCAGCGGCAAGACGCTGGCGATCGCGCTGGCCGCCGCCTTCTGTGCCTGGACCGGGCGCGTCTGCCACGTGATCGTCGCCACCGACGCATTGGTCATGCGCGACGCGGCCGACATGACGCCGTTCTATGCCCGCTGCGGCCTGTCGGCGGCGGCGCTGCCGGCGCAGGCGCAGGCCGACGCCGCGGCCTTCGCCTACCGGGCCGAGGTGCTGTATGCCACCGCCCGCCGCGTGCTGCACGACAGCCTGCGCGAGAAGCAGGGCGCCGGCCCCGGGCCGGCCCGCCGCGGCGCCGCCGCCGGCCCCGTGGCGGCGCACGACGGTCTGCAGATGGCGCTGGTGGACGACGCCGACCGGGTGATGATCGACGATGCCGGCATGCCGTTCATCGTGTCCGAGCCCGGCAGCAACCCGGTGCTGCTGGAAGCGATCGAACTGGCGCGCGCGCTGTGCGAGCGCTTCGTCGCCGGCCGGCATTACCGCTTCGAACAGAACGGCCATCGCCTGGTCTTCACCGCCGCCGGCCAGGAACTGCTGGATGCCGTCGCCGCCGAGCTGCCGCCGCTGTGGCGCGCGCAGCGCCGGCGCGACGAACTGCTGATGCAGGCCATCATCGTGCGCGACCGCCTCGTGCGCGGCGTCCACTACAACGTGCAGAAAGACCCGTTCGGCGACGGCATGCGCATCGCCTTCACCGACGTTCCGGTGGCCGACCTGTTGCCGGAACGCACGCTGCACGTCGGCCTGACGCAGGCCCTGGAGGCACGCGAGGGGCTGCCGCTGTCGCATCCGCCGCGCACGTCCGAACGCATCAGCTACCAGGCCTTCTTCGGGCGCTACCAGCACCTGGGCGGCGCCGCCGGCGACCTGCGCGGCCTGGAAAACGAACTGTGGCGCGTCTATGGCGCGGTCGTGCAGCGCGTGGCCGCCCCGGCGGCGACCCGCGCCGCGGTGCGTCACGAGGTGGTGCCCGATGCCGCGGCCGGCCTGGCCGTCGCCGCCGAATCGGCGGCGGTATGGGGAGCGCAGGGGCACGCCGTGCTGATCGGCCTGCGCCGCGTCGACGCCTTCCGGCCGCTGGTCGAGGCGCTGCAGGGCCGCAACGCCCGGCTGCGCGTGCTGGGCGTGGCGCCGCCGCGCGCCGACGACTGGGTGCTGGCGGCGGGCGAGGTGCTGGTCGTGCCCGAGGCCCTGCTGCTGGGCGCCGACCTGAAACTGGAGCGGCCGCGCACGCCGGTCGCGCTGGTGCTGCCCGAGGCCCTGGATTCCACCCGCGCCGAACGATCGTTCTGGGCGCGCGGGGCGCGGCTCGACACCGAGCGCGTCGGCCTGCGCCTGATCGCACTCGACCAGCGCGCCGTGCCGGCCTGGCTGCGCCGGCTGGCGGCCGATGCCACTGCCGATGCCGGCGCGCCGCCGGCCGCGGCGCTGGGACTGCGCCTGTTGCTGCGGCGCATCTTGTACCGCGCGCGCCGGCGCGCCGCCCGCGGCGCGCGCTGGCAACGGCACCAGCTTTTCCTGCACGAACAACAACTGCGGCTGCAGCTCGCGTTCGCCGCCGCGCGCGGCACGCCACCGGCCCTGCAAGGGGCCGGCCGGTCCGCTTCTTCCTTTCCAGGTGATCCCCATGCCAAACACTAGTCCCGGTCCGTCGGTCTTCCCGCTCGCCGCCGTCCGTCCGCTTTCGCGCCTGGCTGCCGCCGGCCGCGTCCCGGCTGCCGCGCTGGCGCTAGGCTGGCTGGCCGGCTGCGGCGGCGGCGGGGGCGGCGGATCGACGCTGCCGCCGCCCGCGCTCAGCGTGGCGCCTTCGATCGCACTGGAAAGCGCGGGACAGATGCCGTTCACCGTCACGCTCGAGAAGAATGCCGAGTGGGACGTACAGCTCCATTACTCCACCGCCGACCTGGTTTCCACGCTGGCGTCGAAGGCCGTCCCCGGCTACGCGCGCGGCGGCGCGAGCTGCTCGGCCGGCATCGACTACGTGGCGGTCAACAACGGCGCCTTCACGATTCCCACCGGCCAGCGTACCGCCACGGTGCAGGTCACGATCTGCAACGATGCCACGCTGCAGGCCGACAAGCGCTTCAACCTCACGGTCAACGGCGGCGCCAGCCCCTCCACTGCGGTCGGCACCATCGTCAACGACGATGCCGGCGGGCTGAACGACACCGGCATCTCGGCCTGCGTCAACGCCAGCGGCGGCGCCACCGGCTGCCCGGCGGGCGGGCTGGCCGGCCAGGATGCCGAAACCGGCCGCGACGCGCTGTCGTTGGTCAATTCCGACGCCGACGGCCTGAAGGGCTTCTCGTTCGAGAAGGTCGGCGCCTCCGGCGAATCGCTGGCCGCCAACGCCGCCGGCTGGTCTTGCGTGCGCGACCGCGTCACCGGCCTGCTGTGGCAGGTGGAGCAGGCCACCGGTACGCCCGAAACGATGCCGTTCGCCGACGTGGCGGCGCGCATCACGGCCGCCAATTCGGCCTCGCTGTGCGGCGTGAGCAACTGGCGCCTGCCCGAGGTGGCCGAACTGGCCTCGCTGGTGGCAGCCGGCAAGACCTCGGGCGTGGCGATCGATTCCAACTGGTTCGCCGACACCGCCGGCCTGGCCAACCAGCAGACCTCGATCTATTGGACGGACACCACCTATCCCGACGACGACCAGACCGACTGGACGGTCGATTTCGGGCTCGGCGCCGTAGGCGTCAAGAACAAGGCGCCCGGCAACAGCTTCTCGCTGCGGCTGGTGAGCGGCGCCGAGTCGCAGCCCTCGTCGGCCACGCCGTGCCTGGCCGGCAGCGCCAAGGTCGCTTCCGACCGCTTCGCCGACAACGGCGACGGCACCGTCACCGACAAGCGCACGCAGCTGATGTGGATGCAGTGCAGCCAGGGCCGCTCGGGCACGTCGTGCGGCAGCGGCACCGCCGCGTCGGTGGACTGGGCTGGCGCGTTGTCGGCGGCTGCTGCCGCCAACGGTTCGGCCTCGCTGGGCAAGGGCTACACCGACTGGCGGCTGCCCAATCGCAACGAACTGGCCTCGCTGGTGGAATACGCCTGCCGCGCGCCGGCGATCAACCAGACATATTTTCCGAGTACGGTGCTCGCCAGCTACTGGAGCAGTTCGCCGGTGCTGCCGATATCCGGTAGTGCGTGGTACGTGAATTTCGTCGACGGCGACGTGGGGCCGGCGACGACGGATGGGCCAAGAGCAGTACGGCTGGTGAGGGCGGGGCATTGACGGCCCCCGGGGTTTGCGCAGTTTGAACAGGGTCGGCGCCGCGTGCGCCGACAGGCGTTTTTGGAGAAGGGTGGTTGTAGTGAACGACCACTCTTCAGACAACGAAGAATAGGCTGGCGCGGCCGCTCCATGGGGAGCAGGGCGCGGTAAAAAAAAGGTAGGCGAAGATGAGAGCGCTGAAGAGAAAAGTAGCCAATCTGGTCCGCGATGCGTGGCGCGTCGAAGCGCTGGAACCGCGGGTGCTGCTGTCGGCCGACCCGGTGGTGGCCGCGGTGCACGCCGTGGTGGCCGACGACCGCGGCCACGACCAGACGGTGCACGGCGCCTACGACTTCGACAACCCACAGGCGCCCGAGCCGCTGCTGACGCGGGCCGACGCCCATTTCGCGCTGGTCGAGCAGCCGCGCATCGCCGCCTCGACGCAGACCTTCACGGTCGACAACGGCGTGTTCGACATCGGCGACCTGATCAGCCAGGGCTACGTCGGCAGCACGCTCACGATCGCCGCCAACGAGGAAATGAAAGGCAGCGGTACGCTCAACGTGGCGCTGCTGAACGCCGGCACGCTGGCCCCCGGCCACTCGCCCGGCGTCGACAACGTCGATACCTATACCCAGACGGCCGACGCCACGCTGCAGATCGAGATCGGCGGCACCGGCGCGCCGGGCGACGCCAACGGCTACGACCAGCTCAACGTCGCCCATGCCGCCAGCCTGGACGGCAAGCTGGAGGTCAAGCTGCTCAACGGCTTCAAGCCGACCGAGGGCCAGGAATTCAACTTCATGAATTTCGAGTCGGCCAGCGGCGCGTTTGCCAGCGGCAGCGGCTTGCTGGTGGCCGAAGACGGCATCTATTTCGAGATCAAGCAGACAGATCACTCGCTGACGCTGGTCGCCCACCACCTGGACGACACCGCGGCCTTCATGGTCGGCGCGCTCGGCACTTCGGTCGACGGCAACGTGGCCGACCACCTGGGCGAGTGGCTGAACTACGACTACTTCCAGCAGAACCAGTCGTTCTCGTTCACCGGCGATGTCAACCTCGGCCACGGCCTGTCGCTGTCGGGCGACTTCATGCTCAGCTACGACGCCCACGTCGGCCTCGACCACGGCGGCGACACTGGCTTCTACGACATCTGGCGCCTGGCGCTGGCCGACGGCCAGGGCTACCTGGGCTTGGACGCGTCGGATCCGGGCGCGCCCGGCGTGGCGTTCAGCGACGCCGACATCGGCATCCTGTTCATCCAGTCTGCCGACACCGGCACCGACTACGGCTGGATGCTGGCCTCCGGCCAAGCCGGCGGTTTCTCGCTGACCGGCCTGCCGGGCATGAGCCTGAGCGCCGAGCACCTGACGCTGGACTTCGCCGTCGGCATCGGCGACATCGGCGGCGCGCCCAACCACGGCAGCCTCGACCTGTCCGGCCAGCCGCAGACGATCGACGACGGCGACGGGCATTCGCTGTTCGTGTTCGACCGGCCCGCTTCGGACGCCGACTACCTTTCGCTGAGCGGCACCGCCACGCTCACGGTGTTCGACAACATCACGATTTCCGGCACGCTCGGCTTCTCGACGGCCGACGCGGGCCTGCTGGCGGCCGGTAGTGATGTGAGCGCACACCTTGGCGCCGGTGGCATGACGGTCGGCATCGACCACGGCGCCTTCGGCCTGATCATCGACGGCAACGGCCTGATCACGCTGGAGGCCAGCGGCTCGGCCCACCTGAGCGGCGGCGACTTCGCCGACTTCAGCGCCGATTCGGCGCTGCTGCGCTTCAACCAGGCGGCCGTCGACCACACCGGCACCGACCTGTCGTTCGGCGCCTTCCACTACACCTTCGGCGACCTGCCGGCGTCCACCACGCCGGCGGTCAGCCTGTACGGCCTGCGCGCCGTGATCTCGGGCAGCTTCGTCATCAGCGGCGACTTCGCTTTTGCCAGCGACGCCGGCGGCTCGATGCAGATCATCGCCTCCCACGCGATGGTGGCGCTGCGCTCCGGCGCCTTCGACGTCGGCGTTACCGACGCCTCGGTCGGCCTGCTGGTGCACGCATCCACCGACGCCCACCCGGGCGTGCTGCTGGAAGCCAGCGGCGGCATCGACGTCGCGCTGGGCGACAGCGTGCACCTGGCCGGCACCACGGCCAGCGTGCGCTGGAACAGCACCGACCAGGACGGCAGCGGCCAGTCGATCAACGCGGCCGGCGCCGCGTACACCTTCGGCGGCGGCCTGTCGTCCGGCCTGCAGGAAGTGGCGGTCACCGGCGGCCTGCTGGAAGTGGCGGGCTTCTTCAGCGCCAGCGGCGACTTCGCGCTGCACAAGGGCGTGGGCTCGGTCGTGCTGGCCGACAATGCCGGCACGCCCGACGACGAATCGGCCATCCCCATCGCGGTGGACCTGCTCACGCTGGGCGCACGCAACCTCGACGCCTCGGCCGGCCTGCTCGGCAGCGCGCTCGGCTTCGAAATGACCGGCGTGGAATTTGCGCTGGCGCTGATGACGGCGCGCACCGACGCCACCCGCACCTGGACCAGCCTGCAGGCCACGGCCACCGGCGTGTCGTTCAGCGGCGTCGAGGGCGTGACGGCCTCCGGCTCGAACTTCGGCGTCACCATCAACCGCGCCGGCAAGCTGGGCGACACGGTGGTCGACCACGCCAAGTCGCCGCTGCGCGTGGCCACCGGCGCCGACAGCCACCTCGACCTCGACATGGACGGCGCGCAGGGCCAACTGCTGCGCGCCTTCGGCACCATCAACCTCGACCTGTTCGGCTTCGTGCAGGCCAGCGGCTCGTTCTCCATCGAAAGCCATACCGATACGGTCACGCTGGCCGACGGCAGCGCGGTCACGGTGGACCTGCTGACCGTGGGCGTGCAGGACGGCACGGCCTTCGTGGGCGTCAACGGCGGCACCACCGGCGCGGTCGGCGTGTCGGTGAGCGGCGTCGACCTCGGGCTGGTCCTGCTGGCCGACCAGGCGGACGCCAGCCGAACCTGGACCAGCGTCCAGGCCAAGGCGCACGACGCCAGCTTCTCCGGCATCGCCGGCGTGAACCTGTCGGCCGGCGATCTCGACATCGCCATCAACCGCGCCAGCCGGGCTGGCGACGACGTCGTCGACTATCTCGCGCACGGCCTGTCGGTCGACACCGGCGCCGGCAGCATCGCGTTCAACCTGGATGGCGGCCAGGGCGAACTGCTGCAGGCCAGCGGCGAACTGAACGTCGACGTCTACGGCTTCTTCCACGTGGACGGCACGTTCGCCATCCGCAAGAGCACCGAAACCGTCGTCCTGTCGGACGACAGCACCGCCGAGGTCGAACTGCTGACCATCGGCGCCGCCGGTGTCGATGCCTTCGCCGGCCTCAACGGCGGCACCGGCGACGCGCTGGGCCTGAGCCTGACCGGCGTGAACTTCGGCCTCGCCCTGATGAGCGAGAAAATGGCTACGGGCAGCGCCACCCCCGCGCGCACCTGGACCACCCTGCAGGCGACCGCCACCGGTGCTTCGTTCACCGGCCTGGACGAGCTCACGCTGTCGGCCGGCTCGCTCAGCGTCGCCATCAACCAGGGCGACGCGGTCGACGGCGCGGTGGTCGACTATGCCGCCGGCGCGACCGACCTGTCGGTCGTCACCGGCACCGGCACCGAACTGGCGTTGTCGCTGGACGGCAGCAAGGGCGAACTGCTGCAAGCCAGCGGCAGCCTGAACCTCGACGTGTACGGCTTCTTCCAGGTCAGCGGCGGCTTCGCGATCCAGAAGGGCACCGAAACGGCCACGCTCGACGACGACAGCACCGTCGTGGTCGACACGCTCACCTTCGGCGCCAGCGGCGCGCATGCCTTCGCCGGCATCAACGGCGGTACGGACGACGCGATCGGCCTGGACCTCTCCGGCGTCAACGTGGCGCTGGCGCTGATGAGCAGCCAGGCCGACCCGGCCCGCAGCTGGACCAGCCTGAAGGCGACGGCCGCCAGCGTGTCGCTGCTCGGCGTCGGCGGCCTGGAAGTATCGGCCACCGACCTGTCGGTGGTCGTCAACCGGGCCGGCACGCCCGACGACCACGTGGTCGATTATTCGTCCGGCAAGACCGGCCTGACCATCGCCACCGGCCCGGAGTCCAGCCTGAAGCTGGACATGGACGGCGCCAGGGGCGACCTGCTGGAAGCCAGCGGCACGCTGGCGATCGACGCTTTCGGCTTCTTCCAGGTCAGCGGCGGCTTTGCCATCCAGAAGGGCAGCCAGACGGTCACGCTGGCCGACGGCAGCACGGTCGTGGTGGACCTGCTGACCATCGGCACGGCCGGCGCGCACGGCTTCGCCGGCATCAACGGCGGCACCGACGATGCGCTCGGCCTGGATCTGTCGAATGTGAACGTGGGCCTGGCGCTGATGAGCAGCCAGGCCGATCCGGCGCTCAGCTGGACGAGTCTGAAAGCGACGGCCGGCAGCGTGTCGTTCGTCGGCATCGATGATTTGCAAGTCTCCGCGACCGACCTGTCGGTGGTCATCAACCAGGCCAGCGCGGGGTCCGTGGTCGACTACTCGGCCGGCAAGACCGGCCTGTCGGTCACGGCGGGGCCGTCGTCCAGCGTCGCGCTGGACATGGACGGCGCCAAGGGTTCGCTGCTGCAGGCCAGCGGCACCCTGACCATCGATGCATTCGGGTTCTTCCAGGTGAGCGGCGGGTTCGCGATCCAGAAAAGCAGTGAAACCGTCACGTTGGCCGACGATTCGACGGTCGATGTCGACTTGCTGACGATTGGCGCGTCCGGCGCGCATGCCTTCGCCGGCATCAACGGCGGCACCGACGACGCGCTTGGCCTGGACCTGTCCGGCGTGAACGTGGGCCTGGCGCTGATGAGCAGCCAGGTCATGCCCACCCGCACCTGGACCAGCCTGAAGGCCACGGCCACCAGCGTGGCGTTCGTTGGCGTCGATGACCTGGAAGTGTCGGCGACCAGTCTGTCGGTGGTGATCAACCGGGCCGGCGTCCTCGACGACAAGGTCGTGGATTACTCGACCGGCAAGACCGACCTGTCGGTGACGACGGCCCCGTCGTCAGGCATCGCGCTGGACATGGACGGCGCCAAGGGCAACCTGCTGCAAGCCAGCGGCACGCTTACGATCGACGCGTTCGGTTTCTTCCAGGTCAGCGGCGGCTTCGCGATCCAGAAGAGCAGCGAGACGGTTACCCTGGCGGACGACACCACGTTGGCCGTCGATGTTCTCACGATCGGTGCGTCCGGCGCGCACGCCTTCGCGGGTATCAATGGCGGCACAGACGATGCGATCGGCCTGGACCTGTCCGGCGTGAACGTCGGCCTGGCGCTGATGAGCAGCCAAGTTACGCCCTCCCGCACGTGGACCAGCCTGAAGGCGACCGCCGAGAGCGTGTCGTTCATCGGCGTCGATGACCTTGAAATCTCTGCCACCGACCTGTCGGTGGTGATCAACCAGGCCGGCGTGCTGAACGACAAGGTCGTCGATTACTCCGCCGGCAAGACCAATCTGTCGGTCACGACGGGCCCGTCGTCCGGCATCGCGCTGGACATGGACGGTGCCAAGGGCAACCTGCTGCAGGCCAGCGGTACCCTGACGATCGACGCGTTCGGTTTCTTCCAGGTCAGCGGCGGCTTCGCGATCCAGAAGAGCAGCGAGACGGTCACGCTGGCGGACGACACGACGGTCGAGGCCGACGTTCTGACGATTGGCGCGGGCGGCGCCCACGCCTTCGCCGGTATCAACGGAGGCAGCGACGACGCGATCGGCCTGGACCTGAGCGGCGTGAACGTAGGCCTGGCGCTGATGAGCAGCCAAGTTACGCCCTCCCGCACGTGGACCAGCCTGAAGGCGACCGCGGCCAGCGTGTCGTTCATCGGCGTCGATGACCTCGAAATCTCTGCCACTGACCTGTCGGTGGTGATCAACCAGGCCAGTGTCCTGAACGACAAGGTCGTCGATTACGCCGCCGGCAAGACCAATCTGTCGGTGACGACAGGCCCGTCGTCCAGCATCGCGCTGGACATGGACGGCGCCAAGGGCAACCTGCTGCAAGCCAGCGGCACGCTGACGATCGACGCCTTTGGTTTCTTCCAGGTCAATGGCGGATTCGCGATCCAGAAGAGCAGCGAGACCGCGACCCTGGCCGATGGAACGACCGTCGAGGTCGATGTCCTGACAATCGGTGCGTCCGGTGCCCACGCGTTTGCCGGCATCAACGGCGGCACCGACGACGCGATCGGCCTGGATCTGTCCGGCGTGAATGTCGGCCTGGCCTTGCTGAGCAACCAGGCCAACCCGGCCCGCACGTGGACCAGCCTGAAAGCCACGGCCGACGACGTGTCGTTCGTCGGCGTCGACGATCTCGACATTTCCGCGACCGACCTGTCGGTGGTGATCAACCAGGCCGGTGTTCTCAACGACAAGGTGGTCGACTACTCGACCGGCAAGACCGACTTGACCGTGGCCACGGGGCCGTCGTCCGGCATCGCGCTGGACATGGATGGCGCCAAGGGCAACCTGCTGCAGGCCAGCGGCACGCTGACGATCGACGCCTTCGGTTTCTTCCAGGTTAACGGCGGCTTCGCGATTCAGAAGAGCTCCGAGACCGTTACGCTGGCCGATGGGACGAGCGTCGCCGCCGACGTGCTGACGATCGGCGCGAGCGGCGCGCATGCCTTTGCCGGCATCAACGGCGGCACCGACGATGCGATCGGCCTGGATTTGAGTGGCGTGAATGTCGGCCTGGCGTTGATCAGCAGCCAAGTTGCGCCCACGCGCACCTGGACCAGCCTGAAGGCGACCGCCGATGAGGTGTCGTTCATTGGCGTCGACGACCTGGAAATTTCCGCTACCGATCTGTCGGTCGTCATCAACCAGGCCGGCGTCCTGAACGACAAGGTGGTCGACTATTCGACCGGCAAGACCGACTTGACCGTGGCCACGGGGCCGTCGTCCGGCATCGCGCTGGACATGGATGGCGCCAAGGGCAACCTGCTGCAGGCCAGCGGCACGCTGACGATCGACGCCTTCGGTTTCTTCCAGGTTAACGGCGGCTTCGCGATCCAGAAGAGCTCCGAGACCGTCACGCTGGCGGACGATACGACCGTCGACGTCGACGTGCTGACGATCGGCGCGAGTGGCGCGCACGCCTTTGCTGGGATCAACGGCGGTACCGACGATGCGATCGGCCTGGACCTGAGCGGCGTGAACGTCGGCCTGGCGCTGTTGAGCAGCCAGGTCACGCCGACGCGGACGTGGACCAGCCTGAAGGCGACCGCGGCCAGCGTGTCGTTCATCGGTGTCGACGATCTCGACATTTCCGCGACCGACCTGTCGGTGGTGATCAACCAGGCCGGTGTTCTCAACGACAAGGTGGTCGACTACTCGACCGGCAAGACCGACCTGACTGTGGCCTCCGGCCCGTCGACCGGCATCGCGCTGGATATGGATGGCGCCAAGGGCAACCTGCTGCAGGCCAGTGGCAACCTGACCATCGATGCCTTCGGCTTCTTCCAGGTCAACGGCGGCTTCGCCATCCAGAAGAGCAGCGAAACGGTCACGCTGGCCGACAACACCACGGTCGCGGTCGATGTCCTGACGATCGGCGCGGGCGGTGCCCATGCCTTCGCCGGTATCAACGGCGGTAGCGATGACGCGATCGGCCTGGACTTGAGCGGCGTGAATGTCGGCCTGGCGCTGATGAGCAGCCAGGCGACGCCGACCCGCACCTGGACCAGCCTGAAGGCGACCGCGGCCAGCGTGTCGTTCATCGGTGTCGACGATCTCGAAATTTCCGCCACCGACCTGTCGGTGGTGATCAACCAGGCCGGCGTCCTGAACGACAAGGTCGTCGACTACTCCACGGGCAAGACCGACCTGTCGGTGATGACCGGCACGGATTCCAGCTTGAAGCTGGACATGGATGGGTCGAAGGGCAATCTGCTGCAAGCCAGCGGCACCCTCACCATCGACGCCTTCGGCTTCTTCCAGGTCAATGGCACCTTCGCGATCCAGAAGAGCACCGAAACGGTCGCGCTGGCGGACAACACGACGGTCGTGGTCGATGTCCTGACGGTCGGCGCGGGTGATGCGCATGCGTTTGCCGGTATCAACGGCGGCAGCGACGATGCGATTGGGCTCGATCTCACCGGCGTGAACGTCGGCCTGGCGCTGATGAGCAGTCAGGTCAACCCGGCCCGGACGTGGACGAGCCTGAAGGCCACGGCCGAGAGCGTGGCCTTCGTCGGCGTCGACGATCTGGAAATATCCGCCACCGACCTTACGGTGGTGATCAATCAGGCCGGTGTCCTGAACGACAAGGTCGTGGACTACTCGAACGGCAAAACGGATCTGACGGTGGCGACCGGCCAGGAGCCGGGCATCGCGCTGGACATGGACGGTTCGAAGGGCAACCTGCTACAGGCCAGCGGCACCCTTACGATCGACGCGTTCGGTTTCTTCCAGGTCAACGGCAGCTTCGCGATCCAGAAGAGTACCGAGACCGTCACGCTGGCGGATGGGGCAACCGTCGTGGCTGACGTGCTGACGATCGGTGCCGGCGGTGCCCACGCGTTTGCCGGCATCAACGGCGGCACGGACGATGCGATCGGCCTGGACCTCACCGGCGTGAACGTCGGCCTGGCGCTGATAAGCAGCCAAGTTGCGCCCACGCGCACCTGGACCAGCCTGAAGGCGACCGCTGAGAGCGTGTCGTTTATCGGTGTCGACGACCTCGAAATCTCGGCGACCGACCTATCGGTGGTGATCAACCAGGCCGGTGTCCTGAACGACAAGGTCGTGGACTATTCGGCCGGCAAGACGGACCTGACGGTGCCGACCGGCCAGGAGCCGGGCATCGTGCTGGACATGGATGGCTCGAAGGGCAACCTGCTGCAGGCCAGCGGTAACCTGACCATTGACGCGTTCGGTTTCTTCCAGGTCAACGGCAGCTTCGCGATCCAGAAGAGTACCGAGACCGTCACGCTGGCGGATGGAGCAACCGTCGTGGCTGACGTGCTGACCATCGGCGCGGGTGGCGCCCACGCGTTTGCCGGCATCAACGGCGGTACGGACGACGCGATCGGCCTGGACCTGACCGGCGTGAACGTCGGCCTGGCGCTGATCAGCAGCCAAGTTGCGCCCACGCGCACCTGGACCAGCCTGAAGGCAACCGCTGAGAGCGTGTCGTTTATCGGTGTCGACGACCTCGAAATCTCTGCCACCGACCTGTCGGTGGTGATCAACCAGGCCGGCGTCCTGAACGACAAGGTGGTCGACTACTCGACCGGCAAGACCGACCTGTCCGTGATGACCGGCACGGACCCCAGCCTGAAGCTGGACATGGATGGCGCCAAGGGCAACCTGTTGCAGGCCAGCGGTACGCTGACCATCGACGCGTTCGGTTTCTTCCAGGTCAACGGCGGCTTCGCGATCCAGAAGAGCAGCGAGACAGCCGTTCTGGCCGACGGCACGAGCGTCGCGGTCGACGTGCTGACCATCGGCGCCAACGATGTGCATGCCTTTGCCGGCATCAACGGCGGCACGGACGACGCGATTGGCCTGGACCTGACCGGCGTGAACGTCGGCCTGGCGCTGATGAGCAGCCAGGTCACTCCGACCCGCACGTGGACCAGCCTGAAGGCGACTGCCGAAGAGGTGTCGTTCGTCGGCGTCGACGACCTCGAAATCTCTGCCACCGACCTGTCGGTGGTGATCAACCAGGCTGGCGTCCTCAGCGACAAGGTGGTCGATTACTCGACCGGCAAGACCGACCTGTCCGTGATGACCGGCCAGGACTCCAGCCTGAAGCTGGACATGGACGGCGCCAAGGGCAACCTGCTGCAGGCCAGCGGCACCCTCACCATCGACGCCTTCGGCTTCTTCCGCGTCAACGGCGGTTTCGCGATCCAGAAGAGCAGCGAGACGGTCAAGCTGTCGGACGGCAGCTCGGTTGCCGTCGACGCGCTGACCATCGGCGCGAGCGGCGTGTCGGCATTCGCCGGCATCAACGGCGGCACGGACGATGCCATCGGCCTGGATCTGACCGGCGTCAACGTCGGCCTGGCGCTGCTGAGCGACAAGGCGGCCCCGGCCCGCAGCTGGACCAGCCTGCAGGCCACCGTCGGCAGCGCCTCGTTCATCGGCCTGGGCGACGACATGACGGTGCAAGTCACCAACCTGTCGGTCCAGATCAACCAGTCCAGCGTCCTCGACGGCGCGGTGGTCGACTACGCCACCGGCAAGACCGACCTGTCGGTCCCCACCGGCACCGGTTCCTCGCTGAAGCTGTCGATGGACGGCAGCAAGGGCGCGCTGGTCGAAGCCGCCGGCTATCTCACGCTGGACGTCTACGGCTTCTTCCAGGTCGAAGGCGAGTTCGCGATCCAGAAGAGCAGCCAGACCGTCGAGCTGTCGGACAACACCTCGGCCAACGTCGACCTGCTGACGATCGGCTCGCACGGCGTGGACGCCTTCGCCGGCCTGAACGGCGGCACCGACGACGCGCTCGGCCTGAGCCTGGAGGACGTCGACTTCGCGCTGGCGCTGATGAGCGAGAAGCCGGCCACCGGCGGCACCGGCCTGGCGCCGGCCGCGCGCAGCTGGACCAGCCTGCAGGCCTCGGTCGGCAGCGCGACGTTCATCGGCCTGGGCGACGACGTGACCATCGCGGTCACCGGCCTGGCGGTGCAGATCAACCAGACCAGCGTGCTCAACGGCCCGGTGGTGGACTACACCACCGGCAAGACGGACCTGACGGTCGTGACCGGCACCGATTCCTCGCTCAAGCTGTCGATGGACGGCGGCAAGGGCGCGCTGATCCAGGCGTCCGGCCATCTGGACCTGAACGTCTACGGCTTCTTCCAGGTCAGCGGCAATTTCGCGATCCAGAAGAGCAGCCAGACCGTCAAGCTGTCGAACAGCACCTCGGCCAACGTCGACCTGCTGACCATCGGCGCCGACGGCGTGGACGCCTTCGCCGGCCTGAACGGCGGCACCGACGACGCGCTCGGCCTGAGCCTGCAGGACGTCGATTTCGCGCTGGCGCTGATGAGCGAGAAGCCGGCCACCGGCGGCACCGGGCCGGCCCCGGCCGCCCGCGGCTGGACCAGCCTGCAGGCCACCGCCGGCCACGTCGGCTTCCTGGGCCTGGGCGACGACATGACCGTGAGCGCCGATTCGCTCTCCGTGTCGGTCAACCAGGCGAGCGTCGCCAACGGCCCGGTGGTCGACTACGCCGCCGGCGCCACCGATCTGGTCGTGCCCACCGGCGACACCACCAGCCTCAAGTTCGACATGGCGGGCGCCAAGGGCGCCATGGTCCAGGCCAGCGGTCACCTGACGCTCGACGTCTACGGCTTCTTCCAGGTCGACGGCGAGTTCGCCATCGAGACCAGCACCAAGACCGTCACGCTGGCCGACCACACCACCGCCAGCGTCGACCTGCTGACCATCGGCGCCAGCGGCCTGAATGCCTTCGCCGGCCTGAACGGCGACAGCCCGACCGACCGCATGGGCCTGGCGTTGGAGAACGTCAACTTCGCGCTGGCGCTGATGAGCGAGAAACCGGCCACCGGCGGCACCGGCCCCGCCCCCGCGGCGCGCAGCTGGACCAGCCTGCAAGCCACCGCCGGCAGCGCCGCCATCGTCGGCGCCGGCGACCTGACCATCGAGGCCAGCGCCATCTCGGTGTCGATCAACCAGGCGGCCGCGCTCGGCTCGCCGGTGGTGGACTACGCCGCCGGCGCGACCGATCTCACCGTCATGACCGGCGGGTCCAGCTCCGTCAAGTTCGACATGGCCGGCAGCGCCGGCAAGCTGTTGCAGGCCAGCGCCCACATCAACGTCGACCTGTACGGCTTCGTCCAGGTAGAAGGCGATTTCGCGATCGAGACCCGCACCTCTTCCGTGCGGCTGGCCGACAACCCCGCCACGCCGGCCGACGAAGGGGCCACGCCGGTCGCGGTCGACGTGCTGACCCTCGGCGCCAGCAATGTCCGCGCCTTCGCCGGCCTGAACGGCGGCACCGACGACGAACTGGGCGTCGAGCTGACCGGCGTCGATTTCGCCATCGCGCTGATGACCAGCCAGGCCGACGCCACCCGCAAGTGGACGGCGGTGCAGGCCGAGGCCGACAGCGTCGCCTTCGTCGGCATCGATGCCTTCACGCTGGCCGCCACCGGCATCGCGGTCGAAGTCAACCGCGCCGCCAAGGCGGGCGATTCGGTGGTCGACTTCGCCGCCTCCGGCCTGGACGTGACGGTCGGCACCGACAAGAAGGTCACCATCGACATCGACGGCGACCGCGGCACCACCACCGCGGTCAGGATCGACCGCGCCACGCTGGCCATTTCCGACTACGTCTACATCAGCGGCGGCTTCTACCTCGAACAGAGCGAAGGCACCCAGGTCGACGTGGTGACCGGCCTGTCGCCCAACGACGACGCGCTGCCGGCCTCGATCAAGAACGGCCTGGACCGCGTGCAGGGCCTGACCGGCGACAACTCGCGCATCGAGAACCTGGCCGTGTCGACGCTGCTGCTCAGCGCCACCGACGTGGAAGTGTTCGCCGGCCTGGGCCCCTATTTCATCGACGACAACGGCAACGGCATCCGCGACGCCGGCGAGGCGCGCAATCCCGACGCCTTCGGCGTGGTGCTCGAGGGCCTGGACATCGGCCTGGTGATGTTCGACTCGACGCTGGCCGCCGACCCGATGTCGGTGGTGCCGAAGTTCTTCGCGATGCAGATCCGCTGGGAACATCCGCTCGACATCGACCTGGGCGGCATCTTCCAATTCCAGGTCGACGGCCTGTCGATCGACCTGAACCAGGGCAGCGCCTGGGGCAACAACCCGGCCAACGGCTCGCCCTTCGTCGACTTCGCCGGCAGCTTCCCCGGCGGCGGCCTGCACATCCCGACCTCGGGCGACGACCTCGTCCTGAGCTACGACAGCGCGCTGCTGGCCGTCACCATCGAGCACGCGCTGCTGAACGTCGGCGATTTCTTCCAGATCGAGGGCAGCTTCGCGTTCCAGCGCGTGAGCACGCATGTCGACGTCGACACCGGTCTGTCGTCGCCGCTGCCGCCGGGGCTGATCTCCGATTTCAACCGCTTCGACCAGCTCGGCTACCTCGGCAAGGACAGCCACGGCAACACCGACTATTCGCGCCTGAACGACCTGCCGGTCGACGCCATCACGATCGGCGCCGCCGGCGTGACGATCACCGTGGGCGACCCGGGCGATCCGCTGTTCACGATCGACGACATCGACGTGGCGTTCGCGATGATGCGCGCCAGCAAGTCGGCCGATCCGAACGCCGTGATCCCGCTGCTGTATTCGATGAAGGCCTACTGGCCCGCGCCGCTGGACCTCGACTGGGGCTTCATGCAGGTGCAGGTGCACGACCTGTCGCTGAACCTGAACGGCGGCGGCGTCTGGCGCGGCACGCAGCTCTCGCCCACGGTCGACTATCTCTCCAGCTTCGGCGCCATCGGCATGCAGGTGGCCACCGGCGGCACGCCGGTCAGCTTCACCTTCGACCACGCCATGTTCGGCGTCGACGTCGGCCATGCGCTGCTGAACATCGACGACTTCTTCTTCATCGAGGGCGGCTTCTCGATCACCCGCGGCAGCAACGTCTCGGTCGACATCTTCACCGGCTTTGCCGACAACGACGAGTTGCATGCCGCGAGCACGCTGTCGCCGTGGATGGGCACCAACACGTCCCTCGGCCACTATTCGAAGCTCACCAACGTCTCGATGAACCTGGTCACGATCGGCCTGTCCGACGTGAAGCTGTTCGTGGGCTCGGGCCCGTATTTCAACGACGACGGCAGCACCGATCCGGACGCCGTCGGCCTGGTGGTCGACAACCTCGACCTGGCGCTGGCCATGTTCAGCGACCCGACCGCCCGCCTGGGCCGGCTATGGGCGCTGTCGGCCCACACCGACCAGATCGCCTTCACCGGCATCGACTTCCTGACGATCCAGGCGCTGGACGCCAGGATCCAGGCCAACCAGGGCACCGAGTGGAGCACCGCGGCCGGCTACAAGCCCTACGTCGACTTCGTCTCCACCTTCGGCCCCGCCGGCCTGCAAGTCACCACCGGCAACGATCCGATCTCGCTGGCCTTCACCAGCAGCTACATCGGCGTCAGCGTGGCCGAGGCGACGCTGATCATCTCCGACTTCGTCCACATCAAGGGCGGTTTCAGCTTCCAGCAGGGCAGCCGCCAGCGCTTCAACATCGACACCGGTACCACGCTGGGCAACCTGGCGATGGCCGGCACCTACGCCGAGCTGGCCGCCAAGGGCTACCCCGTCGGTCCCGATGGCCGCATCAACGCCGAACTGGAGGCGATGACGATCGGCCTGAGCCACGTCGACGTGTTCATCGGCTACGGCACGCCCGATTTCGATTCGGCCACGCCGATCCGCGACCAGGACGGCGTGTTCGGCCTGGCGGTCAGCGACGTCGACCTCGCGCTGGCCATCCTGAAGCCGACCGGCACGCTGGCCACCGTGCTGCCGAAGTTCATGGCGATGACCGGCTCGGCCGACGAGTTCCTGGTGGCCGGCGGCGCCGACATCTTCGAACTGTCGAGCGGCCGCATCGACCTGCAGATGAACTGGAGCACCGGCTGGAAGGCCGACCCGAACTCGCATGCGTCGATCGATTTCGCCAGCACCGGCGGCCTCGGCGTGACGGCCGGCGGCAGCACGCTGACCATCGGCTACGGCGCCGGCGCCTTCATCCAGGCGCAGGTGCACGACGCGCTGCTGGCGGTGTCGGAGTTCGTCTACTTCTCGGGCGACTTCTCGTTCCGCATGGGTTCGGGCACCGAAATCACCGTCAAGGGCCCGGGGGGCATGTCCTTCTCCGGCGTCAAGGCCAATTCGATCGAGTTCGGCGCCAACAACGTGCAGGCCTTCGTCGGCGTCAATGGCCCGTACCGGGTCGACAGCAACGGCGACGGCGTGATCGACGCCAACGACCCGGTCAACGACGAGGCCATCGGCCTGGTGATCGACGACTTCGACCTCGGGATGACCATCCTGACGACGCAGTACGACGCCCTCAATCCGCTGATCCCGGCCAACACCAAGTTCATCGGCCTGAAGGGCCACGGCGAGGACATCGGCTTCGTCGGCTTCGGCAGCGACTTCATCCAGTTCTCGCTGCAGGACGTCAACGTCGGCGTCAACATCAGCAGCCGCCAGGGTTTCATCGCCGACTTCACCAATAACGGCGCCTCGGCCGGCTACCAGATCGCCACCGGCGGCGATCCGGTCGTGCTTGACTACGACAACGAACTGCTGTCGGCCTCGGTGGCGCACGCCACCGCGTCGGTGGCCGGCATCCTGTCGCTGCAGGGCGGCTTCACCTTCCAGAAGCGCGTCGTCGACGACGTCACCTTCAAGCTGCCCGGCACCTCGCTCACCGCGCCGGCCCAGGCGCTGCTGGTGGCCGGCAAGGACATCTACGCCTTCGCAGGCATCAACGGCCCGTATCGCAAGGACACCAACGGCGACGGCGTGATCGACGACAACGATCCGCCCAGCGACGACGCGATCGGCCTGGCCATCGACAACCTCGACTTCGCGCTGGCGATGATGTCGCCGTCGGTGGCCCCCGGCACTTCGCTGCCGGGCAAGTTCTACGCCGTCACGGCCACCGCCGACCTGGCGGGCCTGGTCGGCACCGATCCCTTCCTGACCCTGAACGGCACCAACATCAAGCTCGCGTTCAACGGCGCGATGCTGGGCAGCGTGCCGCTGCCGGGCGCCTACGTCGACTTCAGCACGATGGCCGGCGGCGGGCTGGACATCCCGATCGGCAGCGCCGGCGACAGCATGCGGCTGGACTTCGACTCCAACTCGCTGCGCGTGGCGATGGATGCCCACCTGGGCATCTTCGACGTGATCGACATCGACGCCAGCTTCGACTTCAGCTTCGTGCTGCCCGACACCGGCAGCCTGTTCCCGTCGATCAGCCTGTCGGGCATCGGCGACATGCTGCCGACCCTGTCGCCCGACCTGTCGTTCCTGCAGGGCGCGGTCGACTTCGTGCGCAACCTCGACCTGTCGATCGGCTTCGACCCGAGCATCGGCCTGACGCTGTTCGGCAAGCTCGAGCTGCCCGACCTGTCGCTGAACCTGGGCGACTTCATCCACCTGCGCGGCGACTTCCAGCTGAACATCGGCGAGACCTTCACCGGCACGATGTACACCGGCCTGCCGCCCGAGATCTCGCTGATCGAGTCGCTGCTGGGCGACCAGGCGGGCTCGATCCTGGACATGCTGCACTCGATGTCGGGCCTGTCGGACGACTACTCGCGCATCTCCAACATCACCTTCAAGGGCCTGAGCTTCGGCGCCAAGGACGTCTACGCCTTCATCGGCGCCGGCACGCCCGAATACCAGGAAATCGCCGGCCAGCCCGGCAAGCTGGAAATCATCAACGCCGACGACCTGTTCGGCTTCGGCGTCGAGGGCCTCGACGTCGGCCTGGGCATCTTCAAGGCCCAGCTGCCGGCCTTCTTCAACGCCCAGGATTTCATCTCGTTCTACGCGCACGCCGACGTGATCCGCACCTACGGCATGGGCGACGTGCTCAAGATCAACGCGCAAGACGTGACGATCGAGATGAACTCGGGCGGCCAGTTGTTCGGCGGCGCGATGCGCTCGACGGCCGACTACCTGGCCAGCTTCCCGGCCGACCCGAATTCGGGCCGGCCCGCCGGCTTCGAGGTCAAGACCGGCGGCACGCCGGTCTACCTGCAGCTGGCCGGCAACGACCTGCTGGGCCTGGACATCGGCCACGCCGACATCGTGGTGGCCGACTTCCTGTACCTGAGCGGCTCGCTCGCCTTCCGCAAGGGCGAACGCTACAACGTCGACGTCAACATGGGCGGCCTGCAGCAGCTGATCGACGACGCCACCGGCGGCGACAACACCAAGCTGAAGCTGCAGGTCGAGATGATGACGCTGGGCGGCGCCAACCTGACCGGCTTCGCCGGCGTGGGCGGCCCGTACCGCTACGGCCCCGACAACGACGGCGACGGCCTGCCCGACATGATCAACGAGGGCGCCATCGGCGTGGCGATCGACGACGTCGACTTCGGCATGGCGATCTCGACCCCGGCGCTGGCCGGGCTGATCCCGGCGCTGGCCGACGTCGCGCCGCGCTTCCTGACCGTCAAGGCCAGCGTCGGCACCGCCGGCCTGGTGGGCGTCGATCCGGACATCCTGTCGGTGGTGGCGCACGACGTCGCCGTCAACATCAACACCTTCTACCTGCCGCAAGACCCGACCGGCGGCTACCTGAACGCCGCGCTGCAGCTGTTCGGCCCGCCGTCGATCGACTGGGCCAGCTCGTTCCCGAACTCGCCTGAAGACGCCAACGGCAACGGCGTGCTCGACCCGGGCGAGGACCGCAACACCGACGGCGTGCTGGCGCCGTACGGCTTCGCGCTGCCGGCCGGCGGCAACAACGCCGTCATCATCGATTTCAACGAAGAAATCATCCAGGTCGCGATCGGCTACGCCGAGATCAACCTGGCCGGCTTCCTGCAACTGTCGGCCTCGATGGCGCTGACCAAGAAGGGCTCCGAGCAGGTCACGCTGAACAACGGCCAGCAGACCACGGTCACCTCGCTGGCGGTCGGCATCAACGACGCCTACGGCTTCATCGGCGTGGGCGGCTACTGGCAGGACAGCAACGGCGACGGCCGCATCGACGAACGCGATACGCCCAACGACGGCGCCGTCGGCCTGGCGGTCCAGAACCTGGACCTGGGCCTGGTGCTGGCCAAGGAACTGGTGATCGGCGTCGGCTCGGTCGACATCGGCGTCTACATCGCCGGCCGCGCGAGCGTGGACTACATCGGCCTGGTGGGCGTGCCCGGGGCCGAGGTCAACGCCGAAAACCTGATGATCGAGATCAACACGGGCGCGCGCGTGTCGCTCAGCCTGGGCGAGATCGTGCGCGACGCCGACACCGGCGCCGTGTCGTTCGCGCCCGACGTGCATGCCTCGTTCAGCCTGACCACGATCGATTTCAGCAAATCGACCTGGACCGATTCGGCCGGCGCCGTGCACGAGGGCTACGGGATCCCGACCGGCAATCCCGACGAGCCGATCGTGCTGACCTACAACGAACAGTACCTGCGGCTGTTCGGCGAGGCGCAGGTCAAGCTGTTCGGCCTGGTGTCGATGACCGGCGTGCTCGACTTCCGCTTCAGCGAAAGCGAGGGGCTGACCGCGTTTGCCGACGTCAACGTGCAGATCGGCCCCGACGGCCTGAACCTGAGCCGCCACGGCACCGGCCTGCTGGTGGTGCGCGCCGGCGACGACCCGGGCGTGGCCCTGCGCCTGGTGCTGGACAACAACCTGGACCTGGGCCCGCTGATCAGCCTGCAGGCCAGCCTGGAACTGAACCTGAACACCTTCGGCCACGACGTGGTCTACCAGGTGCCGGAGCAGTTCCGCGACAAGGTCGATTTCGAGACCTTCACGATCAGCGCCGCGCCGCCGGGCAAGCCCGACTGGGTCGGCCCCTACGCGGCCGTCACCGGCAACGGCAACCTGTCGCTGCTGGACGGCGCGCTGTCGCTGAAGGGCGACTTCGCCATCATCGTGTCCTTCTCCGACGGTGCGGTGCGCGCCGAGCTCGGCGCGACCGCCACGCTCGACCTGCCGCTGCTGGAGCCGCTGTCGGTGACCGGCACGCTGGGCCTGGTGGTCGACGGCGACCGCACGGGCGTGTACGGCTCGCTGGAGATCGGCGGCTCGGGCGTCGATTCCAAGATCATCGACGGCGGCGTGTTCAGCGTCACCGGCCGCTTCGTGCTGCAGCTCAACACCACCTCGGTGCAGCAGGAAGTGCGCACGCTGGCGCTCGACGAGCATGGCCAGCCGCTCAACACCGTCATGCTCGATCCGCAGATGCTGCGGATCTCGGGCCGCGCCAGCATCGCGGTCGGCTCGGTGGAGCTGAAGGGCGCGGTGGACCTGCTGATCGACAAGCAGGGCGTGCAGGCCGCGCTCGACGTCTCGCTGGACCTGGGCGGCTTCGGCGAGATCGAGGTCGGCGGCGCCGCCGCCTTCCTGGTCGACGGCAACGGCAGCCCGGTGTTCGCGCTGCGGCTGGAGACCCATGTCAGCCTAGGCGTGGACGTCATCGGCATCGACGCCAACGCGATCCTCGAGATCAACACCGGCAGCGCCGACTACACCACGCTGCACGGCGACGTGATCCGCGGCAACACGTTGTTCAACCTCCAGCTCGACGGCACGATCAAGCTGTTTACCTTCGACGTCGACTTCGACGGCGGCATCAGCGTCATCGACGACGTCTTCAAGCTGGAGTTCAACGGCCACCTGAACTTCTTCAACGCGCTGATGATCGACGTAGGCGGTTTCGTCACGTCGGAAGGCGACTTCCAGATCTACGGCCGCGCCGAGCTCGACATCCACTTCGGCCCGTTCCACCTGAACGCCGGCATTTCGCTGATGCTCAGCAGCCAGCCGAGCTTCGGCGCCTCGGTGTGGGGCTCGCTCGATTTCGAAATCGACCTGGGCCTGTTCTCGGTCGACTTCACGCTGGCGGGCTTCCGCGGCGACATCCAGATCAATCCGGCCAGCGCCTACCTGGCTGCGCAGGTCACGGTGATGGGCATCACCGTGTCCGGCAGCATCAGCTGGTCGTGGGGCGATCCGCCCAAGATCGCCTACCAGGTCGGCGACACGCTGTACCTGAACATGGGCGACGCCTCGGGCCGCTACGGCAGCGGCACCATCTACGACGACATCGTCCACGAGTCCTACTCGATCGAGCAGGAAGAGGGCAGCAACGTGGTGTCGGTGTCGTCGCTGGGCGTGACCGAGAACTACACAGGCGTCAACAAGATCGTCGCCAACGGCGGTTCCGGCAACGATTCAATCTACGTCGGCCGCTACGTGACGGCGCAGCTCGACTTCGACGGCGGCGACGGCAACGACAGCTTCGTCATCCTCGGCGGCGGCGCGGGCAGCGTGGTACGCGGCGGCGCCGGCAAGGACCAGTTCCTGAGCGGCGAAGTCGGCGGCATCCGCTACGAGGGCGGGGCGGGCGACGACCGCTTCGTCGGCGGCGACGCGGCCGATATCGTCGACATGGGCGATGGCGTCAACACCATCACCAGCGGCGCCGGCAACGACATCATCTACGTCACCAACGGCACCACCACGGTGGAGTCGGGCGACGGCGACGACACGATCTACGTGTCGGGCACCGGCTCGCTCAACGTGAAGGGCGGCGCCGGCCGCGACCTGCTGGTGCTGGCCCCCGTGGTCAGCACCGCGCCGCTGATGCTCAACGACCACCAGCTGCGCATCCAGACGGCCGACGGCGAACGCATCATCACTTTCGACGACACGCTCGACCGGTTCGAGCTGACCGACAACACCACCACCCGCACCGTGCTGAAGACGGCCCCCGGCGCGAGCTGGGGCGCGACCAGCCTGTCGATCTACAGCGGCGGCATCGTCGACGTCACGCAGGCCACCCTGATCGCGCCCGATGCGCTGTTCAGCGTCAACGCGGCCGGCATCGACGGCGTGCTGAACACCCACGTCGCCCAGCTGAGCGTGGTCAACCGCGGCACCGCGGGCGCGGCCTACGCCGACATCGTGGTGCGCGAGGCCGACAGCCTCGACCTGGTCAGCGACGCCTGGGGCGTCGCCGGCGGGCTGACCACGCCCAACGGCCACATCGACGTGCAGCTGGCCGCCCGCGAGGCGACCCTGACGCTGCTGTCGGGCTCGCTGTCCACCGGCGCCGGCGGCGGCGACATCCTGCTGGTGGCCGACGACATGAGCTTCGCCAGCGGCGCCGACCGCGTCAGCGGCACCGGCGCGCTGGTCATCCATGCCATGTCGCTCGACCAGGGCTACCGCATCGGCGGCGCGGCCCAGACCACCTATGGGCGCGACTTCTCGCCCAACGGCAATACCGGCTTCCTCGAACTCGGCATGGCCGACCTGTCGGCGCTGAAGGACGGCTTCTCGGGCATCACCATCGGCCACGCCCAGCCGGGCGTGCAGATGTTCATCGGCGACGCCGCCGACGAGGCCATCGGCGACTTCCTGTTCTCGGCCAAGCTGCGCGACCATGTCACCTTCATCGCCGACTTCATCTCCGTCGTCGGCGACGTCCAGTCGACCGACACGCTGCTGCTGCAGGCCCGCCTGATGGAAGTGCAGCGCCAGAATTCGCGCGACCCGCTGGGCGTGCCCGATTCGGGCCTGCACGCGCGCGAAACCGTGATCCGCCTGACCGAGCAGCTGGTGGTCAGCGGCTGGATCCTGGGCGACGATCTGGTCGACATTTCGGTCCAGGGCAGCACCGGCGAAGGCGCGCTGGTCGGCTACGGCGCCGACATCAACAGCATCACCACCGACGCCAGCGCCTCGATCCGCAGCCTGAACCCGGGCAGCCGCGTGGTGCTCGAGGCCTCGCACTCGATCGTGGCCGCCTCGGCCATCCGCGCCGAGGGCGCCGATTCGTCGATCCACCTGTCGGCCGGCACGCTGTTCAAGCTGCTGCAGGGCGGCACGCTGGCGGCCCAGGGCGACCGCAGCAGCATCGAGATCGAGGCGGGGGATTCCGTCAGCCTGATGTCGGGCAGCGCCGTGCTGTCGGGCGCCGCGTTCGCCGACGACGGCCTGACCCCGGTGCTGACCGGCCACGACGCCACGCTGTCGATCGTCACCACCGGCGAACTGCTGCTGTCGGGCTCGCTGACCGCGGCCGGCGCGCTGACCATCGACGCCGGCGGCGCGGTTTCCGACCACGCCGACTATTTCGACACGCTGCCGGGCAAGACCCTGGCCAGCACCTCGCAGGCCGACCAGTTCGCCGCCATCATCGACGCGCTGAACAACGGCCAGATCCACGTCGACCTGCGCCAACTGTTCGGCGGCCCCGACACGCCGCTCGACGCCGGCGCCACCGCCACGGCGCTGGCCAACTACACGCCGTTCGAATCGCTCAGCGACGAGGCGCGCGCGGCGCTGGTGGAGTCGCTCGGCTACACCGTCTACAGCGACGGCGCCTACTACAACCCCGAGACCGGCGCCTTCCGCGTCGACCTGTCGTCCGGCGCGCACGTGGTCTACCACAACGCCGACATCAACTGGGGCGCGGCCGGCGCGCCGGCCGCCGACGCCTCCTTCGACCAGCTCACGCTGGCGCAGCAGAAGGCGGTCGCCGCCAGCCTCGGCTACGCCGTCTACGAAGGCCTGCTGTTCACCAAGAGCGGCCCCGGCGGCGTCGAAGAGGCCGCGACCTCGTTCGTGCAGGGCCACGCCTACGACTACGACAACAGCCAGATCGACTGGGCCGCGGCCGGCGTTCCGGCGCCCGCGGCCGGCACGCAGTTCGACCAGCTCAGCGGCGCCCAGAAACTGGTGGTGGCCGAATCGATCGGCTACGTGTTCGACTACTACTCGATGCCGGGCGACCTGTGGTTCGGCGCCAACGAGGACGCGTCCGACGACGTGCCGCGCCCCGACGCCGACGCCGGCTACAGCCAGCTGACCGACGCCCAGCGCGCGATCGTGGTCGCCTACCTGGAAAACGGCAGCAGCACCGACTACAAGTACTTCTTCAACTACAACGCGGCACCCGACAAGAAGCAGGTCGCGACCTTCACCGAAGGCCCGGCGGTCGACTACGCCAACGAAGACATCTACTGGGGCGACGCCGGCGCTCCCGCGGCCGGCGCCTCGTTCGGCGACCTGACCGACGCGCAGAAGATGGTGGTGGCGCGCGCGCTGGGCTACGAAGTCCACGACGGGCTGACCTTCGTCAAGCTGGACGCGGCCGCGGGCGACCGCGTGGTGCAGTCCTTCGCGCAGGGCCAGGCGGCCGACTACGACCTGTCGACCATCGACTGGGGCGGCGTGGCCGCGCCGGCCGACGGCGCCACGTTCGAGGACCTCGACCCGGCGCAGCGCGCCGTGGTGCTGGAATCGCTGGGCTACGACCAGGTCGGCCGCGAGGTGTTCTACGACGCCGATACCGGCGCCGTGCTGGGCACCCTGGCCGAAGGCAGCGACTACCACAACGCCGACATCGACTGGGGCTCGCTGAACGTGCCGGCCGCCGGCACCGCCTTCGCCGACCTCAGCACCGCGCAGCAGGACGCCGTGCTGTCGCAGACCGGCTTCCGCCGCTGGGACGGCGTGGTCTACTTCAACGCCTCGGCTGCGCCCGCCGACCAGTACCGCATCACCTTCGTAGAGGGCGACGACTACCACAACGACACCATGCGCTGGAGCGACGTGCCGGCGCCCGCGGCCGGCACGCAGTTCGGCGACATGACGGCCGACCAGCAGTACCGCGTCCTGAGCCAGAGCGGCTTCACGCACTACGGCAGCGAGGTCTACTACAACGCCGGCGCCGCCGACGGCAAGCAGTTCATGACCACCTTCACGGAAGGCATCGACTACCACAACGCCGACACCGGCGCGGTCGGCGCCGACCGCTGGATCGTCACCGACGGCACGCACCGCTACGTGATCGAGGCCTACGACGCGCAGAACGACGGCCAGGTCGACGAGATCCGCGTGCTCGAACCGCACGAGCTGCTGGGCCAGCGCGGCTTCGGCTTTCTGCTGACCGGCACCATCACCACGCTGCAGGACGACGCCGACTTCACGGTGTCCACCGCGGGCGACGTGATCGTGCGCGGCAACATCAACCTGCTGGGCGAAGGCGCCGACCTGACGCTGCAGTCGGACAACTGGCTGTACTGGGAAGGCCAGGCGCACGTCAACGGCAACATCACGCTGATCGGCGGCGCCAGCCTGGACGGCAGCAGCCTGGGCGGCGCGCGCGCCGACGGCACCAGCCTGTACATCGCCGACACTTCCACGCTGAATACGGTCACCGCCGGCAGCCACATCACGCTGGTCGGCGGCCTCGACGTCGAGATCCATGGCGCGATCGTGGCCGGCGGCACCATCGGCGACAGCGGCACCACCTGGCTCGGCGCCGATTCCACCATATCGGTGCAGGCCGGCGAACAGGTGCTGGTCGACACCGCGCTGGCCGCGGCCAAGTCGGTCACCATCACCACCGCCGGCGCGCCGGGCGCCGACGACGGCGGCTGGGGCGTGATCGTCACCAGCGCCGGCGGCCTCACCGCGGCCGGCCTGACCTCCGACGGCACGGGCGGCCTGGTGTCGGTCGACGCCGTGGGCGGCGTGACCATCGCCGGCATGGTCCTGTCCGGCGGCACCGTGCAGCAGACCTATGTTGACGGCGCGCTGCAGTCCGAGACCATCGACTGGTCCGGCCAGGACTCCACCGTCCGCCTGCACTCGGCCGGCCAGCTCTACCTGGGCGGCATGGCGCAGACCATCGACGGCGGCAGCGTCGAGGTGGGCGCGACCATCCGCGCCAGCCAGCTGATCGACCTGGCCGGCGGCCACAGCGCCGACGGCATCGGCGTG
This sequence comes from Pigmentiphaga soli, assembly GCF_039541095.1. Lineage (NCBI taxonomy): Bacteria > Pseudomonadati > Pseudomonadota > Betaproteobacteria > Burkholderiales > Alcaligenaceae > Pigmentiphaga > Pigmentiphaga soli. The sequence continues at coordinate 170,046 of NZ_BAABFO010000009.1, read as the reverse complement.
CGGATGCCGGGCGCGGCCCGGATCGCGGTTTCCAACGCCGACGGCGAGATCGACATCGACGCCGCTCAGGATGCCGAACTGAACGGCATGATCGTGGCCGGCGGCGAGGTGCTCGACCACTACGACGCGGCCGGCGCCTACCTGGGCAGCACCACGCAGACCTACGGCGGCGATTCGATCATCCGCATCTCGGCCGACGAGCAGATCCGCCTGGGCCGCGACCTGATGGCCGGCAAGATCATCGACGTGCGCGGCGGCACCGATCCCGACACGCCCACCGAAGACAATCCGTGGGCCGGCCAGGGCATCGTGCTGGGCGGCAACGTCCACCTGAAGACCTGGCAGGAAGACAGCTCGCTGACGCTGTCGGCTTCGGGCGACCTGTCGGTGCTGGCGCCGGCGTGGACCGAGGAACTGCTGGCCGACGGCTTCGGCGAATACGCCGACGGCCACCTGGGCGGCGACGCCGCCTTCCGCCTGACCATCGACCTCGGCGCCTACACCGCGACCGCCATCATCAACGTGTCGGCGCAACGCAGCGCCGGCGCCGGCACCGGCCTGGGCGGCCTGATGGACGACCTGCAGGCCGCGATCGAGGCGGCCGACTTCACCGTGGTCGGCAACCCCGGCGCCGACCCCGTGCACGTGACCGCCGACCAGCTGCAAGTACGGCTCAACGACGGCCGCCTGATGCTGACCGGCAATGCCGACTTCAGCATCGCGGCGGTCGCCGGCGGCCACGCCGAACGGCTCGGCTTCACCCAATTGGCCGACGAGGACGCCTCCGGCGGCCCGCTGGCGGCCGACCGCGGCTGGGCGCTCGACGCCAGCCAGCGCGGCTCGGTGGTCAACCTGGGCAAGGCCAACGCGCCCGGCGGCGACATCACCATCGAGGGCTCGATCCGCGCCTACGCCGGCATCAACCTGTATGCCGGCACCAATGCGCTGGGCAACCAGAACGTCACCCTGACTTCCACCGGCCTGCTGGAAACGCTGAGCGGCGGCATGCACCTGACGCCGGCCGGCAACGCCGTGATCGAAGGCGACCTGGTGGCGCGCGGCGTCAACGCCGACATCGTGATCGAGGCCAGCCAGACGCTGGAACTGCGCGGCGACCTGACCGCGCAGCGCGACATCATCATCTCGGCCGGCACCCAGCAGCACGACGGCGAAACCAGCCTGTCGACCTACGGCACCAGCCACCTGACCACGCTGGACGCGGGCGGCCGCATCATCCTGAGCGGCCTGAACGACGTCCACATCAACAGCGCGATCGGCCAGGGCAGCGCCAGCCTGAGCCTGCTGCAGGTGTCGTCCACCTACGGCACGCTGACGCTCGACCAGGAATCGGGCTGGCTCGAAACCGGCGCCCAGCTGCTGCTGTCGGGCAGGAACATCGACCTGGCGGGCGTGATCCGCAGCGACATCGCCACCGACGCCACCTACGACTACGAAGTCGACATCAGCGCCACCGGCAATGTGCTGATGCACGCAGATTCCTCGCTGGCCGGCTCGCTGCGCATCACCGCCGGCGGCGACATCGCCGTCTGGGAGAAGGGCCTTTCCGCCACGGCCGCGGGCCAGAGCGTGGTGCTGTCGGCCGGCGGCGACATCGCCATCGGCAGCACCGGCGGCCGCAGCGGCGGCGCCGTGCTGGTGGCCGACAAGCTGCTGTCGCTGACGGCCGGCGGCGACATCGCGCTGGCCGCCGACGGCCAGCTCTACAGCGGCGCCGTCAACAGCTCGGTGGTGCTGGATGGCAACCGGGTCGACCTGCAGGGCACCGCCCGCGCCGGCGTCGAGCCGGCCGACGCCGGCGGGCTGAGCTCGCCCGCCGACGGCGCGCAGCTGACGATCCGCAGTGCGCAGGAAGTGCTGGTGGGCGGCGCGCTGTCGGCCACCGCCAAGGTGCAGATCCAGGCCGGCACCAACGATGCCGGCCTCGGCCTGGCGATGGCGCAGGGCTCGAGCCTCGACGCCGCCGGCGCCAACGCCCAGGTCCTCATCACGGCCGACGGCGACGTGCAGCTGCGCAGCGCGGTGACCGCGCTCGGCGGCGGCGCCGACATCGAGGTCCGCTCGCGCTCGCAAGTGCTGGTGGCGGGCCTGGTGCGCGCCGACGACCAGGTGCTGGTGGTGGGCGGCACCGATGCCTCGCGCATCGGCGTGCTGATCGATACCCTGGTCACCGACGCCGCCGGCAGCTACGTGTCGGGCGGCGAGCTCGATACCCACGTGGGCGGCACCGTGACGGTGCAGGCCACCGACGGCATCACGGTCGGCTTCCAGATCGGCGAGCAACAGGGCACCACGCCGAAAACGGCCTCGGTGTTCAACGTCGTGCTGTCGTCCAGCTCGGGCGACGTCATCATCCAGCGCAACATCGAGGTGCAGGAGTCGGTGTCGATCACCGGCGGCAACGTCAGCATGACCGACGGCAGCCACATCTACGCGTGGGGCGCCGATTCGTCCATCTACATGCGGGCCCGCAGCGCGCTGACCATGTCGGCCGGCACCCCGCCCGACGCCGACGGCAACGTGCCCGAAGGGCAGGAAATGCCCATCGCGCGCGCCGGTTCGCTGGTGCACCTGGCCGCGCCCAACATCACGATCAACGGCAACATCCAGGTCGACCAGGATGCGGCGGACGGCCGCGTGCTGCTGAACGCCGGCACCTCGCTGGTGATCGGCGGCCTGATCGGCTCGGCCAACGACATCACGCTGAATTCCGGCGTCAACATGAACTGGACGCGCGAGCAGATGGAGGGCGAAATCCTCGGCTCGCAGCTCGGCAACGGCAGCATCCGCATCCAGGGCCAGGGCCTGGTGCAGGCCGAAGGCACGCTGAAGGTGCAGGCCGGCGGCGACGTCGTGCTCGACGCCGCGCCGCAGCTGCAGGGCGTGCGCCAGGTGCTGGTGCCCAGCTACCGCACGGTGGAGCAGACCACCGACGAGGTGGTCGGCTACCAGCAGGTGGAAGACGGCCAGATCACCGTGCCGCAGATCAGCTGGGAAACCACGACCATCACCGAGCAGGTCGGCACCGAGCTGGTCCAGGTCGGCAGCGAGTACTACACGATGAACGTGACGCTGTCGCAGATCGGCTACTACAACCCGAACGCGCCGGAAGGGCAGCAGTTCCGGGAAGTGCTGATCGAAGGCGTCGACTACTTCAACGGCGACATCGACTGGAACAACGCCGGCGACGAGCAGAACCCCAACCGCACGGCCACGAGGGTCGAGGGCACCTACAAGGACGCCACCTACAAGACCTTCGCGCAGCTGGACGACGCCCAGCGCTGGGCGGTGCTGAACAGCACCGGCTACATGCCGCTGTACCAGTTCACCTACGACCACGCCGTCGACCACAAGACCGTCAACGGCACCACCACCGAAACCACGTACACGCCCAGCTGGGACGGCAATGCCGAGCAGGTGTTCTACGTCAACGTGTCGGGCTGGCGCGACAAGTACATCGCGATGCCCGCCGGCGCGCAGGAAGACGTGCTGCGCGTGGTATCGCAAGGCGAGACGAAATACCTGACCGGCGACGCCAGCGCCGACGGGCTCAACAACGCGGCCGGCCAGGACCTGGGCACCTGGACCACCGACCGCGAGGGCGCCACCGGCGAACTGGTGGGCTACTACACCGACACGGCCCAGGTCGACTATACGCAGAAGAAATCCGTCTATACCGATGCCGACGGCAGCGGCACCGACTACGGCGATTTCGACAACAGCCCAGGCTCGTGGGACGCGGTCTACCATGGTTATAGCGGCGAGCGGATCTACGACGTCGCCGGCCGCCCGATCGCCGAGGTACTGCGCGATCCCGACTGGTCGTGGGCCACCGGCGGCACCGCCAGCGGCACCGATCGCTGGACGCCGGGCAGCGGCGGCGGCTATCGCGAAACCAGCAACATCACCGGCACCGCCGCGTACATCGACATCCTGAACCACGATACGGCGTCGCTGAGCTACATCAATGGCTCGCACTTCGTCCACGCCCGCCAGGCGGTGGGGTACGCGCCCGGCATCGCCGCGGGCGGCAGCGCGTCCACGCTGTACTGGGACATCAACTACGGCGGCGACAGCACCAGCCTGTCCGGCTTCAACAGCTGGATCGGCGACCACTGGAACGACGAGGCCAGCTCGGTCCGCTTCAGCGCCGATACCTACAAGATCCGCTTCTACCAGCACATCAACTACGGCGGCGCGTCGTACGACGAGTACGGCTCGGACTCGTTCATCAAGCACGACGGCTTCGACAACGACATCATCAGCTCGTACAAGGTGTACGGCTACCGCTACGAGAATTACCACGACGAAAGCTATCAGTGGACCTCGGGCGACCACGCCATGTACGACCAGCGCATCCAGCTGCAGTATCAGCTGACCACGCTGGCGACCGACGTCTACGACTATCGCCCGGTCTACCAGACGACCACCCAGGACGTGATGGTCGTCAGCAACCAGACCGTCACGGTGTGGAAGTCGGTGCCCATCATCCAGCAGGTCACGCACCTGGTGACCGAGGTGGTCTACGACGAGGCCAACGCGCGCACCTACGGCGAATTCAACGGCTCCTCGCTGCAAGGCGGCAACGTGGTGATCGACGCCGGCGGCTCGGTCCGCCTGAGCGGCAAGGTCACCGCCGAAGACACGCTGTCGATCGACAGCGGCGCGCTGCTGCAGATCCAGGGCAACGTGCACGATGGCCAAACGGTGGCCACCACGCTGCAGGGCAACCACATCGATCTGTCGGCCGGCACCAACCTGGTGCTGGACGACTCCGGTGCCCTGCTGGGCACCGGCACCGACGCGCAGATCACGGTCAAGGCGGGCAGCGACGCCACGATGGGCGGCATGGTCCAGGCCGCGCCCGACGTGGTGCCCGACCACGATCCCGACGCGCCGGCGCCGTCGCCCGTGCACAGCACGCTGGCCGGGATCGCGGTCGACGCCGGCCGCGACATCTACCTGAGCGGCACCATGACCGCCGGCCACATTTCTCTGACGGCCGGTTCGGCCGCCGCCGGCAACGCGCTGGACGGCGACATCTACGCCGACGCCGAAACCAGGCTGATGGCCACCGGCGGCGACCTGTCGCTGACGGCCGGCCACTACGGCGGCAACATCATCCTGTCGCAGTCGATCCTGCAGGCTTCCGACACGATCCACGTGAACGCCGAAGCCGGCTACATCGAACAGGTCCGCTTCATGGTCCTGCCCGACGGCGCGGTCGGCCCGTCCGACGCGCTGGGCGTGGCCAGCGGCCTGCTGCAGGCCGACAGCCTGCAGGCCTCGGCCGAGACCGGCATGATTCTCGGCACCGCCGTGGCCCATGCCGACCTGTCGCTGTCCGGCCTCGGCAACATCGACCTGACCAACACCGGCGACCTGGCCCTGGAGGCCGACACCGCCAACGGCGGCATCACGGTGCTCAACACCGGCAACTTCCATGCCGACCACGTGGTCACCGGCACCGACAGCGACCGCAACGACATCAGCCTGACGGCGCGCGTGATCGACGGCGCCGGCTCGGCCGACGTCGAGCTCGGCACGGTCGGCAACCTCGTCACGGTCGGCGGCGTCGTCAAGGTCGGCCGCGGCGACGTGACGGTAGCCGCAGGCGGCGCGGTCAGCCAGCAGTCCGGCACCCAGGTGAGGGCCGACGAACTGACGGTGCACGGCAACGGCGCCATCCGGCTCGACCTCGACATCAACAGCCTGACGCTGGAAGCCAGCGGCGCGGCCAGCGTGGCGATCAGCCAGGGCGAGCGCAAGCTGCTGGTGCAATCCGCGCTGGTGGCCGACGGCAGCTTCACGCTGACGGCCGCCGGCACCGTCGACCTGGTCGACGTGTCGCTGGGTTCCAACCGCGCCGGCAACAACATCTCCGTGCAGGCCGCCGGCGACATCCTGGTGCGCCATGCCTCGGCCGGCATCTATCTGGCCGACGGCGACGCGCTGCCGGTGTCGACCGACGCCGACGGCAACCCGGTCACCAAGATCAGCTCGGCCGGCAACATCACGCTGGTGTCCACCGGCGGCTCGATCACCGAGAACTCGGGCGACGACGCGGTCGACCTGGTGGCCAATCTGCTCACGCTGACGGCGGCGCACGACATCACCGGCCTGGAAATCGCGGCCAATTCGCTGCGGGCCGAGAGCAACGGCGGCAACATCGACCTGACCGACTTCGACGGCCAGCACGAAGGCAGCTCCGGGCTGGACGTGATTCTCGCCCGCAGCACCATCACCGCCGGCACCGGCCAGACCGTGGTCAGCGTGCACGCGCAGAACGAGCTGCGCGTGAGCGACACCGGCCTGGTGCAGGGCGACACGATCCGCCTGGTCAGCGACGACAACAGCGTGGTGGTGGACGGCTCGGCCGACGCCGACACGCTGCGCTACACCCGCGGCGTGGTGTTCGATGCCGGGCTGCGCGTCCAGCTGTACCGCTTCTTCAACGCGCCGGAATGGATGGAATACCGCGCCGGCGAATACTTCAGCTTCGGCTCGGACGACGCGGTTACCAAGCTGTTGCCGAACGATCTGACCGCCGACACGCTCATCCTGCAGACCGGCGGCAGCATCAGCCTGAACGGGCACATCAGCGTCAATCGCCACCTGGAGCTGATCTCCGGCCAGAACGTGACGATCGCCGGCGCCATCGACCTCAAGGGCACGCACTACGACGGCACCAGCGCCGGCACGCGCATCGACGAAGTCGTCATCGAGGCGCTCGGCCAGACGAAGGTGATCCAAGTCATCGACGTCGACGAGACCGGCCACCAGGTCGGCACCGACGACGATGCCACCGACACCGGCTTCATCAACCTGCAACTGGCCTCGCTGAACGCCTCGCACTTCGAGCTGCGCGCGCTCAACGACATCTACGTCAAGATCGGTTCCGATTTCGATCTGACCGGCTTCGTCGGCGGCCTGCACAACTACGACTCGGCGCGCAACGTCACGCTCGACGTAGGCGGCAAGCTCACGCTCAAGAGCGGCATCGTGGCCGCTTCCACCGAGGGCGGCCGGCTGCAGCTGACCGCCGGCGAGATCACCACCGACGGCGCGTCGGTGTTCATCTCCGACCGCCTCGACGTGACGACCACCGGCGGCGCCCAGCTCAACACGCTGGTCGGCACCATCCGCGTCGATTCCACCGCCAGCGGCGCGATCAGCATCAACGAGGCGACCGACCTGTACGTGGAGCACGTCAGCGCCCGCGACGGCACGATCGACATCGCCGCCGGCGGCGACATGCAGGTGCGCGAGGTCCGCAACTTCACGGACTTCCACGACATCTCGCTGCGCGCCGGCGGCACCATCTACGTCGACGTGGTCGAGGCCGCGGCGGCGGTCGGCGCCGAGAAGCAGTCCGGCTCGGTCACCGTCGACGCGCGCGAGGGCGTCAAGGAACTCAAGGCCTTCGTCTACGACGAGGACAACAACCTGGTCGTGGGCGGCGACGACTACGACGACAAGGCGGCCGACCTGTACGGCTACCGCGTCACCATCAACGGCGAAGCCCGCTACCTGGTGCTGACCGACCCGACCATGTCGGGTTCGGGCGACGACGTCGAAGTGCGCACCATCCAGGCCGACGGCTTCCACTACAGCCCGGTCAGCACCGTGACCGAACAGTCGCTGCTGGAGGCCGGCGGCGCCATCATCAACATCCAGGGCGACACCACGACGCCGGCCGGCCACTCGGTCCCGCAGGTCAGCATGGTGGTGTTCGGCAAGACGCCCACCGAAGGCTGGACCTACTCGATCGAGATCGGCGGCACGCAGTACGCCGTGACCGCACAGTCCGGCGAGACCGCCGCCGCGCTGCTGGCGCGGCTGGCCTCGGCCATCGAGGCCGGCACCGACATCAACGTCAGCGTCGATGCGGCCAGCCTGACCGTGACGCTCACCGCCGACCATGGCAACACGCCGTTCACCGTGAACGGCGCCGACCTGACGATGCTGGTGCCGACCGTCAACGACGATGGCGTCGCCAACGACTACGTGGTGCCCGTGACCGGCGCCGGCTACGACGAGACCCAGCACAGCAGCGTCACCTTCGACAGCGACAGCTCGCCGGTGGCCGGCAAGACCTACGGCGTGACGCTCGGCGGCCACAACTACGGCGTGCACTTCGGCGAGAACTACTTCGTCGACGTGACCGGCACCTCGGCCACCTCGGCCTCGGTCACCGTCCAGGCGCAGCTGCCGACCACCTCGCTGGGCTCGATTTCGGTGGCCAGCGTCTCCGAAGGCGCCGCGGTCGAGATCGACCTGTCGAACGTGACGGCGTCCAGCGGCGCGCACTACATCCTCACCATCGGCGGCAAGACATTCGACGTCACCGCCAGCAACAACACGCTTGCCAGCCTGGTCTCGGCGCTGACCTCCAGCGTCGACGCCGACAGCACCCTGACGGCGACGGCCAGCGGCAACAAGATCACCGTCAACGTGGCCTCCACGTCGTCGGTATCGATGGCGATGACCAGCCTGCAGAACGTCGACGCCGGCCAGTCCGGCATCACCGCCGGCAGCACCGCCCAGGCCGGCCTGCACGTGGACCTCAGCTCGCTGACCTTCGCCGCCGGCCGCATCTACACGCTTACGATCGGCTCGACCTCCGTCTCGTACCAGGCCACGGGCGGCGACACGATGGACAGCGTGGTCGCCCAGCTGGCCTCGCGGGTCGACGCCACCGCGCTGGGGGCGACCAAGTTCCACTACAGCGTCACCGACTGGGCATCCCTGTCGTCGGCGCTGTCGTCGGTGGTCGAAGCCGGCGAGGCGATCGACGCCACCGCGCTGCAAGGCCGCACGGTAGACCTGTCCGGCCTTTCCGTGGTGGCGGGCCATACCTACACCATCACGATCGGCGGCACGGCTTACGCCTACCAGGCCAAGGCCGACGACACGGCCCTGTCCGTCACCGCCGCGCTGGTCGACCTGATCAGCCCGCACTACACCGTCCAGGAGTCCTACGGCAGCAGCCCGACCGCGGGCGGCGTGCTGACCATCGTCGGCGCCAGCGTCGGCGCCACCGCCACCGACTTCGGCGTCGCCGCGCATGCCAAGACGGTGATCGGCCTGGAAGCCGAAGCGGTCAACACCGCCTTCACGGCCGCCGCGCTGTCGGGCAGCGGCGCCGCGGTCTCTACCGTGGTCACCGACCGCGAGGCCGGCTTCGTGGCGACCCAGGTGTCGAAGGTCGCCTTCGCCGATCCGGCGGCGGCCCATTACACGCTGGGCAACGGCTATGTGTACTCGGTCGCCGTCGGCGACCACGCGTACTCGGTCGAGGTGGGCAAGGACGGCGTCACCGCGAGCTGGTCGTCCATCCTCGGCAAGCTGGCCTCCGAAATCGAGGCCGGCGAGGTCGACGGCAGCAACAACGCGCTGATCGACGTCACAGTCGACGCCGCCACGCGCACGCTGACGCTGACGGCCACGCACGCCAACACCGCCTTCGCGGTCACCGACGCCGAAGTCGCCGCCAACGTGGTGACCGACGTCTCCGGCGGCGTGTTCGTCGACGGCAGCACGCCGGTGCAGGCGGCCGGCACCGACGCCGCGCAGGTGACCCAGCTCGTGTTCAGCGACCAGCCGGACGCGAGCTTCACCTACCAGATCACGGTGGGCGCCACCACCTACACCGTCAAGGCGGGCGACGACGTGCCGGGCTACGGCACGGTCGCCAATACCTGGGCCTCGATCCTGGGCGCCTTCAAGCACCAGATCGACGCCGGCAACGTGGTCACCGCCAGCGTGGCCGACAACGTGCTGACGCTGCAGGCCGACCACGTCAACCAGGCCTTCACCGTGACCGCCTCCGGCCACAGCGACTCGGCCGCGACCAACCTGCAGAGGGACGGCGACTACATCCTGATCGTGCCGGACCGCGCGGCGGGCAACGCCTCGCTCGACGTCACGGGCAACCTGACGGTGGTCGACCTGCCCACCCACCCCGAGGCCGACGAGTCGATCTCGCTGTCGGCGGGCGGCGACCTGGTCATCGTGTCCGACATCGACGTCGGCGACGGCGGCGTGGTGCACCTGTCGGCCGGCCTGGCGCTGACGCTGGGCGGCACCGTCACGGCCGGCTCGCTCGACGTGCGGGCCGGCGAAGACCTGACGCTGACCACCGACGTGGGCGTGCTGAAGGTGACGATGACGGCCGACGGCGACCTCACGATTTTCCAGACCGGGGCGCTGACCGTCACCGGCATCGAAATGCACGGCGGCAACATCACCGTGGTGGCCGACGGCGACATCCAGATCGGCGCCATCACCGGCACCGCGGGCACCGTCAGCATCACCTCGCGCACCGGCAGCATCACGATCGACAGCATGGTCCAGGCCGGCGCCGTCACGCTCAGCGCGGCGAGCGGCGCCGTGGTGGCCGGCACGGCCGGCCGCACCATCGAAGCCGATTCGCTCGACATCACGGCAGGCACCACCATCACGGTCCACGAACTCGACGGCGTGGTCGTGTCGCGCCTGCAGAGCGCGGCCCACTCGGCGGTCGTTATCGACGCCGGCGGCCCGCTGGAAATCGATACCGCGATCTCCACCGCCGGCAGCCAGCAGGTCAGCCTGACCACCAGTTCCGGCCAGCTGACGCTGAACCAGTCGATCACCACCGTGGAAGGCAACGTCACGGTGGCCGGCGGCGGCGGCCTGAAGATGGCCGAGCAGGGCGACATCACCACCGTGCGCGGCAACGTCACGCTGGAAGGCGGAACCGGCCAGATCGACATGACCGGCGACACCATCGTCAACGCCGGCTCCGGCCGCATCACGATGGAGTCCGACGGTTCCATCATGCTGGGCAAGCTGCGCAGCACCAATGCCGAGCTGGACATCACCAGCGGCGGCGTGCTGGACGTGGCCGAGGGCACGACCGACATCATCGCCGCCGATGCCATCCTGAAGATCGTGGCCGACGGCGGCATCGGCGAAGACGGCAACGCGCTCGAGATCCAGGTGCGCGTGCTCGACTTCGTCAACACCGGCTTCGGCGCCGTCTTCATCGAAGACGTCGACGGCCTCATCCTGAGCCGCGTCGACCAGCAGGCCGACGACGTGGTGTCTATCACCGCCCGCACCGGCCCGATCATCGTGGCCGACTACGGCGTCACCTCCGCCTCCGCCACCCACTCGGTATCGCTGTATTCCGGCGGCACGCTCATGCGCGACGGCCAGGCCGTCGGCCTGGCGATCGACGCCCAGGTGAGCACCGCCGGCGGCGGCATCTCGCTGACGGCCGAGGACGGCGACATCGTGCTGGCCGCCGGCGTCCACGTGATGGGCGACGGCGACATCAGCGTGCGCGCCGTCAAGGGCGCGCTGCGCAACGATGCCTCGGCCACCGGCTGGCTGACCGACGGCAGCGGCAACTTCGATCCCGAACTCGATTGGGCGCTGTCGCACGGCAAGTTCACGATGGACGAGCTGACGGGCAAGATCGTCACCGCCAACATCGAGTCCTACAACGAGCCGGTCCATATCGCCAATGGCGTGACGCTGCGCGAGGCGGGCGGCCCGATGCTGCAGACCACCGGCGGCAACCTGAACATCGTCGTGCGCGACGAGGTCGGCCAGAGCGTGGCGGGCTTCACCTTCAGCCCGCTGTCGATCGTGGTCGACGCCGAATCGCTGACGGTGTCCAGCAGCAACCGCGACGAGGTCGTGGTGCTGGCCACCGGCGCGATCCAGGTGTACTCGGACGCGACCGCCAGCGGCTCGCGCGGCGGCCAGACCAGCGTCGCCACGCCCAACGGCGAACAAACCATCTCCAACGCGGTGGACGCCGGCGGGCAGGACATCACCTTCAACGCCAACCAGATCACGATCGCGGCCGACGTGCGCAGCGCGGGCGCCACGCTCACGTTCAACCCGACCGACCCGACCGCGACCATCGTCATCGGCAACGCGGGCGGTTTCTCCACGCTCGACGACGGCGATACGATGCACCTGAGCAACGAATCGCTGGATCACTTGCAGGACGGCTTCGGCCAGATCGTGATCGGCAGCGACCAGAGCGCCCACCAGATCTACCTGGGCGAGGAGGGCGTCGACGGCGACATCAACTTCAAGGACGACCTGGTCATCAACAACCCGCTGCTGGGCGGGGAAATCTACGTCAACCAGGACCTGATCGTCGGCGGCGGCGGTTCGCTGGTGATCAACGGCTCGGGCCATACGACCACGCTGAGCGCCAACGCCCAGGCCGACGGCGACATGACGTACAACGATTCGCTGAAGATCAACGGCAACATCACGCTCACCGCCGGCGTCAACCCCGGGCCGGGCGGCGTCGGCAACATCAACGTCGGCACCTCCACCACCCACTACCTGGACGGCAACGGCGACAGCACGCCCGATACGCTGACGCTGCACGCGCCGAACAACATCACATTCTCGTCGGCGGTGGGCGCGGTCGATCCGCTGGAAGGGCTGTTCATCGACGGCGTCGATCGCAGCGGCACCGTCGACACGCCCAACGACATCACCTTCAACAGCGACGTCACCGTCAACGGCAACCTGGAGATCACCGCCAGCGGCCGCGTGGTGTTCCACGGCGCGGTGGTGCTCAATGGCGGCGACCTGATCATCCACGGCGCCGATACCGTGACCTTCGACCGCAACGTCACCGTCACCGGCGGCAACATCATCATCGAAGGCAACGAGATCAACTTCGGCGGCGGCGCCGAATCGGTGTCGGGCAGCGGCCTGCTGGTGCTGCGGCCGACCGACGTCGGCCTGAACATCGAGATCGGCACGCCCAACGGCTCGGTCACGTCCAACACGCTGAACATCGACAACACCGAAGTGCAGGCCTTTGCCGACGGCTTCAGCAAGATCGTCGTCGGCTACAGCGACGGCGACCACGCGATGGCCGGCGCCGGTTCGGTCCGCATCGCGGGCCTGGCCACCGAAGGCTCGCCCCTGCTGCGCGACAACCTGGAGGTCTACGGCAACAACATAACGGTCGAAGACAGCAGCAGCGCGGCGATCACCGTCCTCGTCGACGGCAACATCAAGCTCGACGCGCTGGGCGACATCAAGATCAACAACCAGATGCAGGCCGGTTTCGACGGCACCGACAGCATCCAGCTGTATTCGTCGGGCGGCGCCGTGTCGCAAGCCAACGTCACTACCGACAGCCGTACCAGCGAGCCGTTGATCGCGGGCGACCTCGACGTGCACGCGGCCACCGGCATCAAGCTGCAGTTCACCCAGGTGGACACCGTCACGGCGGTCAATACCGGCACCACCGGCGACATCGTCATCAGCGAGCTGGCCGGCGGCCACGACCTGACGGTCCTGTCGGCGCATCAGTCCAACGCGGCCGGCAGCGGCAGCATCAGCATCAGCACCGCCGCCGGCGCCCTGACCATCGACCAGGACGGCGGCGGCATCGACGTCGAGGGCACGGGGGGCATCAGCCTCAATGCGGCCGGCGGTTCGCTGGACGTCAGCGACGCGCTGTCGTCCGGCGGCTCGATCTCGATGCAGTCGACCGGCGACATCGCGGTCGCCGGCGACGCCGACCTCGATACGGCCGGCGGCATCGGCGTGAACGCCGGCGGCGCCGTCACCCTGAGCGGCGACCTCACCGCGACGGGCGCGGTGAACGTCGCCGCCGGCAGCACCCTGCTGATGGCCGACGGCGAGACGATCAGCACCAGCGGTGCCGTCACCATGACGGCCGCCGGCACGCTGACGGTCAGCCACATCGCGACCTCGGCCCAGGTCAAGCTCAGCTCGACCGGCGGCGCCATCGTCGATGGCCTGACGGGCAACGGTCCCAACGTGGACGGCGAGGCCATCGCGCTGCAACTGTCGGCCGCGACCGGCATCGGCAGCGCCGGAGCGGCGCTGCAGACCAAGGTGGCCACCCTCAGCGCCACCAACGCCACCAGCGGCGGCATCTTCGTCGACGAAGCCACCGGGCTGGCGCTGACGATCGGCTCGGGCTCCTACGCGGTCGACTCCGCGGGCAGCGACGGCTCGATCGCGATCCGCGCGCTCGACGGCGCGCTGGTGGTCCAGGGCATCGTGCGCAGCACGGGCGCGGTCGGCAACATCCTGTTGAGCAGCGCGCACGTCAGCGGCGCCGCGCCGTCGATGAGCGTGACGGCCGACATCACTTCCGCCAGCGGCAGCATCTCGCTGCAGTCGGCCGCCGGCATCACGTTCGGTAGCGGCGCCAAGGTGCAAGTTTCGAGCGCCGCCAAGACCATCGACATCGCCGCCGCCGACTCGATCGCGATGGGCGCCGATACGCGCATCGTCAGCGCCGGCGGCAACATCCGCATGGACGCGGGCGGCGCGCTGCAGATCGCCACCGTGACCACCGGCTCTTCCACGGCCGGCGCGATCGGCCTGCGCGCGGGCGGCGCGATCACCGACGCCGATGCCGACGCCACCTCGCCGCAGCTGGTCAACATCACCGCGGGCAGCCTGCGCATGGAGGCGGGCGGCGCCATCGGCACCTCCGCCAACGCGATTGAAACCTCGATCGAGATCCTGAGCGCATCGGCCGCCGGCTCGATGTACGTCAGCGAGGCCAACGGCCTGATCATCGGCAGCGTGGCGGCGGTGGCCGTCGACCGCGTGGCCGCGGCCGGCACCACGTCGTCGTTCGACGGCGGCGACGCCATGCTGGCCGGCCTGGCCACCACGGCCAACGGCAACATCGTGGTCAACGGCGGCACCGCGCGCGCCGGCGACCTGGTCGTCAGCCAGGCCGTCACGGCCGGCGGCAGCGGCAACATCCTGCTGGCCGCCAACTGGGCCAATGTTTCGGCGCCGGGCGCCATCAGCCTGAACGCCAATGTCGCCAGCGGCACCGGCAGCATCAGCGTAGTAGCCAAGGGCGCCGTGTCGCAGGCGGCCGGCATCGGTATCAGCACCGGCGGCACCGGCACGGTCGACGTCGAGGGCGGCGGCAACGTCGCCATGGCCGACGGCGCCGCGATCCGGACCGACGGCGGCAACATCCGCGTGGCCGGCGGCGGCACGGTCACCGTGGGCGTGCTCGACGCCCGCAGCGCGGCCGACCGCGGCGGCGACGCGCTCACCGGCCAGGCCGGCTGGGGCGCGGTCAGCATCGTGGCGGGCGGCGCCATCGCCGACAACGCCGGCGAGTCGCCGGCCGGCTCGGTCGACGTTTATGCCGGCACGCTGCGGCTGAACGCCGGCAGCGGCATCGGCGCGGGCGACGACGCGCTCGAAACCGAAGTCGCCGCGCTGAGCGCGGCGGCCGGCACCGGCAGCCTGTTCGTGTCCGAGGCCACGGCCATCGCCACTGGCCAGACGGCCGCCATCTCGGTGGCGCGCGTCAAGTCCGACGGCAGCACCACGTCGTCCACCGTGGGCGACGGCGTGCAGACCGGCCTGTCGGCCGGCGCCAACCTGGTGCTGTTCACCGACGACGGTTCGATCACCATTGCCGGCGACCCCGGCGACGCGTCGGTGGCGGGCGTGAGCGCGGGCGGCAACGTCTTGCTGGACGCCGCCGGCGACCTGCTGGTGCAGGCCGCGGTGGGCACCACCGGCGGCGCGCTGAGCCTGGTGGCCGGCAACGACCTCCTGCTGTCGGCCAGCGCGGCCACGCAGGCGGCCGGCGCCACCATCGAGCTGCTCGCGAGCAACGACCTGACGATGAGCGGCGGCGCCAAGGTGTCCGGCAACGGCGGCGACATCTCGCTGTCGGCCAACTACGACATCACGCTGCAGCAGATCGACGCGGGCACCGGCAACGTGTCCGTCATGGCCGTGCTGGGCAGCATCATCGACGGCGACGCCGCCGATGGCGCCGAGCCCAACGTCGCCGCGGCCGGCCTCGCGCTGCTGGCCGGCGCGGGCATCGGCGAAGGCAACGCGCTGGAGACCAGCGTCACCACCCTGTCGGCCCTGGCCTTCATGGGCGGCGTCTTCATCGCCGAAACCGACGGCGTCACCGTCGGCTTGGTCACGGTGGCCCAGCATGGCGTGGTCGGCGACGGCGGCGTGTCCGACTTCGGCCCCTTCAGCCAGGAAGGCCTCGCCACGGCGGACAGCGGCGCCGTCGTGCTGGACGTGGCCGACGGCGACCTGACGGTCGCAGCCGGCGGCGCCGATGCCGGCGTGTACGTGGGCGGGACCGGCAGCGTGCTGCTGTCGGCCGCGGGCGGCGATATCCATATCGACGCCGGGATCGGCAGCGGCGGCGGCAACCTCAGCGTCCTGGCCGGCGGCTCGATCACCGTGGCCGGCGAGGTCGCCCTGGTCACCGGCGGCGCCGGCACCATCGACGTCGATGCCGCGGGCACCGCCGCCGGCTCCGACGGCGCGGTGCAGATGGCCGCCGGTTCGCTGATGCAGACGACCGGCGGCAACATCCGCGTGGCCGCGGCCGGCAGCGTGACGGTCGGCTTGCTCGATGCGCGCTCGTCCGGCAGCCAGCCGGCCTGGGGCGCGGTCAGCATCGTGGCGGGCGGCGCCATCGCCGACGACGCGGGCGAGACCGGCAACGGCACGGTAGACGTCTACGCCAGCACGCTGCGGCTGAACGCCGGCAGCGGCATTGGCGCGGGCGACAACGCGCTCGAGACCGAAGTCGCCGCGTTGGGCGCGGCGGCCGGCACCGGCGGCCTGTACGTGGCCGAATCGTCGGCCATCGACGCGGGCCTGGCCGGTTCCGTGGAGGTCAACCGCGTGGGCCTGGACGGCACCGCGGCGGGCACGCTGACCGACGCGGCGCAACGCGCGCTGACGGCCGGCGGCGACGTCGTGCTGTGGACTGCCGAAGGCACCCTGACACTGGTCGACGGCGACGGCGACGCCGGCACGCCGGGCGTGAGCGCCGGCGGCAACGTGCTGCTGCAGGCCGGCGGCAGCGCCGCCGACCTGATCCTGGACGACGGCGTAACCGGCACTGGCGGCAGCATCAGCCTGATCGCCGGCCGCGACATCGCGCAGAACGCCAGCGTCGCCGCGCAGCAGGCGGGCGCCACGATCGAAATGATCGCCGGCGGCAGCCTGGCCATGGCCGACGGCACCGTCACCTACAGTACCGGCGGCGACATCGTGCTGCAGGCCGGCACCGACGTGACGCTGGCCAGCGTCGTAGCGGGCGCGGGCAGCGTCAGCATCGAGGCGACCGCGGGCAACATCGTCAGCGGCGCCGCCGCGACCGACGTCACCGCGGCCGGCCTGAGGCTGACGGCTGGCGGCGGCATCGGCGCCGCGGGCAACATGCTCGCCACCAGCGTCTCCACCGTGACGGCGGCAGCCGGCGCGGCGGGCGTGTTCCTGAACGAAGCCGACGGCGCGGCGGTCGGCTCGGTCACGGTCGATGTCGATCACGTGACCACGGCCGGCGCGACCGCGGCCACCAGCCACGACGCGCAGGAAGACCTGGCCACCACCGACGGCGGCGCCATCGTGCTGACGGTGCTGGCCGGCGACCTGGCGGTCGGCGCCGGCACGGCGGGCAGCGTCGGCGTGAGCGCCGGCGGTGCCGGCAACGTGCTGCTGCAGGCCGTGGCCGGCAGCGTGACCATCGGCGCGGCGGTCCGGTCCGGCGGCGGCGACGTTTCCGTGATCGGCGCCGCCTCGGTCCAGCTCGACGCCAACGTCGAAACCTCGGCGGCCGGCACCATCGATATCGAGGCGGCGGCCGGCAGCCTGGCCCAGGCGGCGGGCGCCGCCGTCCTGGCCGGCACGGGCGACATCCGCCTGCACGCCGGCGGCAGCGTCACGCTGGGCAGCGTTTCCACCGCCGGCAATGTGTCGGTGGTCGCCGCCGGCGGGGCCATCCTCGACGCCGACGCGGCGGGCGGCGGCGACACGGTCGACATCACGGCCGCGGGCCTGCGCCTGCAGGCCGGCACCGTGGTCGGCCTGTCCGGCAACCTGCTGGAAACCGCGGTCGGCACGCTGACCGTGGCCGCCGCCAACGCCGGCGGCACCGGCACCGTGGGCATCTTCATCCAGGAGAGCGACGGCCTGACGGTCGGCGACGTGCAGACCACGGTCCGCCGCGTCGACATCGGCGCCGCCACCGCCGACCTGGACGACGCGGCGCAGTCCGACGTCACGGTCACGGAGGGCAACGGCAGCGTGGTGCTGCGCAGCGCCACCGGCGACATCATCCTGGCCGACGGCACCGCGAACGCGGACGGCATCGCCGTCGCCGCCAGCGGCACCGGCAATGTGCTGATCCAGGCCCAGGCCGGCAACGTGCAGGCCGGCGCCAATGCCGACATCACCTCGGCCGGCGGCCACGTCAGCGTGCTGGCGTCCGGCTCGGTCATCTTCGGCGCCGGCGCCGACGTCATCACCACCGGCGCCGGCACGCTCGACATCGAGGCGGGCACGGGAAGCATCACGCAGTCGGCCACCGGCCGCTTCCTGTCCGGCAGCGGCGCGATCCGCCTGCTGGCCGGCCAGGACGTCACCCTCGGCAGCGCGGCCACGGCCGGCAACGTGTCGATCACCGCGGCGGCGGGCTCCATCATCGACGCCGACGCCCCGGTGGCCGGCGCCGACGACGCCGCGATCGACGTGGTGTCGGCCGAGGGCGGCCTGCGCCTGAGCGCCGGCACCGCCATCGGCAGCGCCGCCGACCACCTGGAGACCACGGTGGCCACGCTCAGCGCGAGCGCGGGCGCCGGCGGCATCTACGTGACGGAAACCGATGCCCTGACCGTGGGCGACGTGGCCGTCACCGCGCAGAAGGTCGGCGTCGCCGGCACGGCGGCGGCCGCCGCCGATGCCGCGCAGTCCGACCTCCGCACCACGGCCGGCGACGGCAATATCGTGCTGGTCGCGGGCGGCGCGCTTACGCTGCAAGACGGTTCGCAAGGCGCCAACCAGGCCGTGGCGGCCTCCGGCGCCGGCAACATCCTGCTGCAGGCGGGCGGCCTGCTGTTGGCCAACGCCGACATCGTGTCCGGCACCGGCAGCATCAGCGTGCTGTCGACCGGCACGGTCTCCTTCGTTTCCACCGCCGACATCCGCACCGGCGGCGCCGGCACCATCGACGTCGAGGCCGGCGTCCGCCTGGGCATGACCGGCACCAGCGTATTCGCGGCCGGCAGCGGCGCGATCCGCATGGCGGCCGGCCAGGACGTCGTGGTGGGCCGCGTGTCGACCACGGGCAACGTGTCGATCACGGCGGGCACCGCCGTCACCGACGCCGATCCTCTGGCCGCGGGCGCCAACGACAGCGGGGTCAACGTGACCGCCGCCGGACTGCGCCTGAAGACGGGCACCGGCGTGGGCGACGCGGTCAACCACCTGGAAGTGCAGGTGGATACCCTGACGGCGCAGGCCGATGCGGGCAGCCTCTACCTGCTGTCGTCGGGCGCGGTCGCGATCGGCGACGTCGGCGCGACGGTCAACCGCGTCGGCCTTGACGCCCAGACGGCCGCCAAGGCGGACGCAACCCAGTCCGACCTGCGCACGCTGGGCGGCAACGGCAACATCGTGCTGCGCACCGTCGACGGCGCGATCACGCTGAACGACGGCACGGCCGGCGCCGCCGGCCTGGCCATCGCCGCCAACGGCTCCGGCCGCGTGCTGGTCCAGGCCCAGGGCGCCGGCGCCGGGGTCACGGCCAATGCCGGCATCGCGTCCGGCACGGGCCACGTCACGGTGGCCGCAGCGGGCTCGGCGGCGTTCAACGGCGCGGCGGGCATCGCCGCCGGCGGCGCCGGCACCGTCGACGTCGAGGCGCTGGGCGGCGACATCGTGCAGTCCGCCGGCAGCGCCTTCGGCGCCGGCGGCGACGTCCGCCTGTCGGCCACGCGCGACGTGACGGTGGGCAGCATCGCCACCGCCGGCAACGTGTCGATCACCGCGGGCCGCGCGATCGTCGACGCCGACGCGCCGGTGGACGGCGCCGACGACGGCACGGTCGACATCTCGGCCGCCGGTCTGCGCCTGAACGCGGGCGCCGGCATCGGGGGCGCGGCCAACGTGCTCGAAACCACGGTCGCCACGCTGACGGCCCTGGCCGGCGACGGCATCTATCTGAAGGAAAGCGACGGGCTGACGGTGGGCGACGTGAGCGTGACGGTGCAGAAGGTGGGCACCGGCGCGAACACGGCCGAAGCCGTCGACGCGGCGCAGTCCGACCTCGTGACCACGGCCAACGACGGCAGCATCGTGCTGACGGCCGGCAGCAGCATCGTGCTGGACGACGGCACGGCGACGGCCGACGGCAAGGCGGTGTCGGCCAACGGCGCGGGCAATGTGCTGATCGACGCGCAGGGCGCGGCCTCCGACCTGACGGCCAACGCCGGCATCGCGTCGGCCACCGGCCACGTCACGCTGCTGGCCGGCGGCTCGGCGGCGTTCAACGGCGCGGCGGGCATTGCGACAGGCGGCGGCACGATCGACGTCGAAGCCGGCGGCAGCATCACGCAGGCCGCGGGCAACGCCATGACCGCGGCCGGCGACATCCGCCTCGCGGCGGCGCAGAACGTGACGGTGGGCAGCATCGCCACCGACGGCAACGTGGCGATCACGGCCGGCGGCGCCATCGCCGACGCCGACGCCCCGGTGGGCGGCGCCGACGACGGCGCGGTCAACATTGCCGCCGCCGGCCTGCGCCTGAACGCGGGCGCGGGCATCGGCGGCGCGGCCAACGCGCTCGAAACCACGGTCTCGACGCTGACGGCCCTGGCCGGCAACGGCATCTACGTGAAGGAGACCGACGGCCTGACCATCGGCGACGTAAGCGTGACGGTGCAGAAGTTAGGCACCGACGCGACCGTGACGTCGACCGTCGACGCGGTGCAGTCCGACCTCGTGACCACGGCCAACGACGGCAGCATCGTGCTGACGGCCGGCGGCAGCATCGCGCTGGGCGACGGCACGGCCGCCGCCGACGGCAAGGCGGTGTCGGCCAACGGCGCGGGCAATGTGCTGATCTCCGCCCAGGGCGCGGCGTCCGACGTCGCGGTCGAGGCCGGCATCGCCTCGGGCGCCGGGCACGTCACCGTGCTGGCCGGCCGCTCGGTAACGTTCAACGGCACGGCGGGCATCGCCACCTCCGGCGCCGGCACCATCGACGTCGGCGCGGTGACGGGCAGCCTTGTCCAGGCGGCCGGCAGCGCGTTCACGGCCGCCGGCGACATCCGCCTGGCGGCGGGGCAGGACGTGACGGTGGGCAGCATCGCCACCGCCGGCAACGTGTCGATCACGGCGGGCCGCGCGATCATCGACGCCGACGCGCCGGTGGGCGGCGCCGACGACGGCGCGGTCGACATCTCGGCCGCCGGCCTGCGCCTGAACGCGGGCGCCGGCATCGGGGGCGCGGCCAACGCGCTCGAAACCACGGTGGCCACGCTGACGGCGCGCGCCGGCAACGGCATTTATGTGAAGGAAACCGACGGCCTGGCCATCGGCGACGTGAGCGTGACGGTGCAGGAGGTGGGCGCCGATGCCGACACGGCGGCCATCGTCGAGGCCACGCAGTCCGACGTGGCGACCACGGCCAACGACGGCAGCATCGTGCTGACGGCAGGCGGCAGCGTCGTGCTGAACGATGGCACGGCGGCGGCCGACGGCAAGGCGGTGTCGGCCAACGGTTCGGGCAATGTCCTGATCGACGCGCAGGGCACGGCTTCCGACGTCGCGGCCGATGCCGGCATCGAGTCCGGCAGCGGCCACGTGACGGTGCTGGCCGGCGGCTCGGCGGCCTTCAACGGCGCGGCGGGCATCGCCACCGGCGGCGCCGGCACGATCGACGTCGAAGCCGGCGGCAGCATCACGCAGGCCGCGGGCAACGTCATGACCGCCGCCGGCGACATCCGCCTCGCGGCGGCGCAGAACGTGACGGTGGGCAGCATCGTCACCGACGGCAACGTGTCGATCACGGCGGGCTCGGGCTTCATCCGCGACGCCGACCCGCTGGCGGGCGGCGCCGACGACGGCACGATCAACATCGCTGCCGCCGGCCTGCGCCTGAACGCCGGCAGCGGCATCGGCGGCGCGGCCAACCTGCTCGAAACCCAGGTGGCGACCCTGACGGCGCATGCGGCCGGCGGCGGCATCTACGTGAAGGAAAGCGACGGCCTGACGGTGGGCGACGTGACGGTGACGGTGCGGAAGGTGGGCGCCGCCGGCGTGACGGCGACCGCCGACGGTCCGCAGTCCGACGTCGTGACCACCGCTGGCAACGGCAGCATCGTGCTGTCGGCCGGCGGCGCCGTCGTGCTGGACGATGGCACGGCCTCGGCCGACGGCAAGGCGGTGTCGGCCAACGGTTCGGGCAACATCCTGATCGATGCGCAAGGCGCCGCGTCCGACGTCACGGCCAACGCCGGCATCGCCGCCGGCACCGGCCACGTGACGGTGCTGGCCGGCGGTTCGGTCGTCTTCAACGGCGCGGCGGGCATCGCCACCGGCGGCGCCGGCACCCTCGATATCGAGGCCGGCGAAGGCATCACCCAGGCCGCGGGCAGCACGTTCGCCAGCGCTTCGGGCGACATCCGCCTCATCGCGACGCAAAACGTCGTGCTGGGCAGTATCGCCACCAACGCCAACGTCTCGATCACCGCGCAGGCGGGTTCGATCGCCGACGCCGACGCGCCGGTGGACGGCGCCGACGACGGCAACATCGACATCGCTGCCGTCGGCCTGCGCCTGAACGCGGGCGCGGGCATCGGCAGCGGCGCCAACCACCTCGAAACCAAGGTGACGACGTTGACGGCGCGCGCGGCCGGCGGCGGCATCTACGTGAAGGAAAGCGACGGCCTGACGGTGGGCGACGTGACGGTGACGGTGCAGAAGGCGGGTGCCGCCGGCGTGACGGCGACCACGGAAGGCCCGCAGTCCGACATCGCGACCACGGCCGGCAACGGCAACATCGTGCTGTCGGCCGGCGGCGCCGTCGTGCTGAACGATGGCACGGCCTCGGCCGACGGCAAGGCGGTGTCGGCCAACGGTTCGGGCAACATCCTGATCGATGCGCAAGGCGCCGCGTCCGACGTCACGGCCAACGCCGGCATCGCCGCCGGCACCGGCCACGTGACGGTGCTGGCCGGCGGTTCGGTCGTCTTCAACGGCACGGCAGGCATCGCCACCGGCGGCACCGGCACCATAGACGTCGAGGCCGCCAGCGGCAACGTCACGCAAGCCGCGGGCAGCCTGTTCAACGCCGGCGGCGACATCCGCGTGCAAGCCGGCGGCGACGTCACCGTCGGCGGCATCACCACCGCCGGCGACGTCGCGGTCACCGCGCTGTCGGGCTCGATCATCGACGGCGGCGACGTCTACGCCAACGTGATCGCGGCCGGCCTGCGGCTGGCCGCCGGCGCCGGCGTGGCCAGCTCGGCCAACCCGCTCGATATCCGCGTGGATACCGTCAGCGGCCGCGCGGCGGCGGGCGGCATCTATCTGTCGGAGGCCGACGGCATCACCATCGGCGACGTCTCCGTCACGGTCGGCAAGGTGGACGCGACCGGCGCGGCCGCCGCTTCGACCGACGCCGCCCAGTCCGACCTGCGCACCACCGGCGGCAACGGCAGCATCGTGCTGACGGCGGGCGGCGACGTGGTGCTGACCGACGGCGGCGCCGAAGCCGGCGACGGCGCGGTGGCGGCCGACGGCAGCGGCGACGTGCGGATCGAGACCACCGGCGCCATCCACGCCGATGCCGACGCCGGCATCGCCTCGGGCAGCGGCGACATCGCGCTCGACGCCGATGGCGACGTGCGCACCGGCACGCTGTCGACCGAGGGCCGCACGCAGGTGAGCACGCAGACCGGCACGGCCTACATCGACCAGCCGATCGACGCGCACGGCGAAGATGTCGAGCTGATCGGCAACCACATCGTGATCAGCGCGCCGGTCGCCAGCGACGGCGGCACGCTGATCATCCGGCCGGCCGATCCGACCGTGTCGATCTCGATCGGCGACGCCTCGCTGGGCGCCAGCTATCCGGACTCCCTGTACCTGGGCACCGGCGACCTGTCGCACCTGATGCCGGGCTTCGAGGCCATCGTCATCGGCAACGGCGGGGCGGGCCAGATCATCCGCATCTCCGGCGTCGACGCGCCGGTGGATCTGGCCGATCCGGTCCTGGTCGACGCCACCGGCATCGGCAGCCAGGTCGTGCTGCAAGGCTCGGTGTCGGCCGGCGCGCTGACCGTCCACGGCTCGGGCGCCGGCACCACGGTGTCCGACGCCGACGTCCATGTCCAGGGTTCGGTCGACATCGACGACCGCGTCCTGATCGGCGGCGACGTTTCGGTCGAGGCCGGCCTGGGCGGCGGCGCGGGCGACATCACCTTCCACGGCGCGGTCGACGGCGTCGGCGCGGGCGGCACCGATTCGCTGGTGCTGTCCGGCGCCGGCGGCTCCATCACCTTCTCCGACAGCGTCGGCCAGAGCCAGGCGCTCGACAGCCTGCGCGTGTCCGACGCGGCCGACGTGACCTTCGACCGCGAAGTGCACGTGACCGGCGAGGTCGTGATCGAAGCGTCGGGCCGGGTCGAGTTCAAGGACCTGCTGGCGCTGGACGGCGGCACGCTGCGCATCGTCGGCGCCTCGTCGGTGGTGCTGGGCGCGGTCGAGCTGGGCACCGGCGGCGACCTGTTCATCACGGCCGACACGCTGAGCCTGCTCGGCACGGTCACCGCCTCGGGCGACGCCCACGCGATGCTGGAGTCCAATACCGGCGGCGGCGTGGCGATCGGGGCCGCCGGCCCGGCCGGCGCGCTGCTGATCGGCGGCGACACCCTGGCGCAGCTGCAAGGCTTCGCCCGGGTCGACCTCGGCCACGCGGTCGACGGCCGGGCCACCGCCGATTCCGGCGCCGCCACGGTGGACCTGTCGGTGCTGGCGCAACTGGCCACCGGCCAGCTCGCCATCCACGGCAGCAGCGTCGCGCTGCACGGCAGCGCCTCGCTCGACGTCGGCGACAGCCTGCTGGTCGATGCCGCCGGCGCCATCGCGATGGACGGCGGTTCGTCGCTGGTGGTCGACGGCGCCGCCGTCACGATGGCGGCCACCGGCGGCATCGCGCTCGGCACGGTCGACACCGGCGCCGGCGGCAAGGTGACGCTGGCCAGCAGCGGCGGCGTGATCGGCGATGCCGGCAACGGCAGCGGCCCGAACGTCGTCACCGGCGAGCTGGTGATGCGCGGCTACGGTCCGGTGTGGCAGGGCGGCCAATCGTCGGTCGGCGCGATCGTCGTCTCGGCCGACCGGGTCGACGTCGACGCGCCGGGAGGACTGGTGCTGCGCGACAGCGGCCCCGGCGGCGAAACCGTGTTCAACCTGCTGACCGGCACCGTCACGCACCGCCAGCTGGTGGCGCTCGGCCAGCCCGAACGCGTCACTTCGCCGATCGAGCCCGAGATCGACACCGGCAACCTGGAGGCCGAAGGGCTGGCCTCCGCGCTGTCGGCGCCGTACCTGGGCTCGCGCTTCGCGTCGCCGGCGCTGTCGTCGGTCCTGCCCACCAGCGAAGGCACCCGGGCCTACCTGAACCAGTTGTACGGTTCGGCGGTCCAGCTCGACCTGGCCGACCTCGACTCCGACCCGGACGACTTCGTCGGCCTGGGCGGCGACGCGGCCAGCCAGCTCGAACAGGCCTACCTGCTGGGCTCGCAGTCCTCGCAGCCGATGGCTACCGGCGTCGGCGCCACCGGTACCGACACCTTCGAGTACTGGGACGAGACGCTGGTGCTATAAGCGGCCAAGCAAAAAGCCCCGAAAGGGGCTTTTTGCGTTGAGGCGCCATCCAGGGCGCCGCGGATCCGGCTTTGCCGGTCCGCCAGCGCCGCCCCTCGAGGGGCGGTGGCCCAGCGGGCCGCGGGGCGGGCTTTCCTTCCGGTCCGCCGCCCCTTGAGGGGAGCGGCCGCAGGCCGCCGCGTGGACCTATTCCGCGGAATTGATGGGATCGCCCTCCAGCGCCACCGACGGCCGGCCATCCGGCCCGGTCGGAATCTCGCCGCCGAGCGTGACCCGGTACAACTGCCGGTCGAACTCGGTGGCGAAGATGTCTTCCGGCGCCAGGTGCGCGGTCGAGCGGTTGTCCCAGAACGCGATGCTGCCCGGCTCCCACTTGAAGCGCACGGTGAATTCCGGCCGGATCGAGTGTTCGAACAGCAGCTCCAGCAGCACCTGGCTTTCGCGCGGCGACAGGCCCACGATGCGCTGGATGAAGGTCGGGCTGATCAGCAGCGACTTCTCGCCGGTTTCCGGATGCACGCGCACCAGCGGGTGCTCGGTCAGCAGCGGCCGGCGCTGCAGCCGCACGTTGAAATCGGTGGTGGCGTTGGCGCCCTGCGGCACCGCGAACCGGTGCAGCGCGCGCAGCCCGTCCACGAAATTGCGCAGCGGCTCCGACAGCGCCTGGTAGGCCGCGGCCAGGTTGGTCCACTGGGTGTCGCCGCCGTAGGGCGGGATCGTCACGCCGCGCAGGATCGACGCGAACGGCGGGTTGACCGCGGCGGTGACGTCGGTGTGCCAGCCGCTCCACGGCCGTACCAGCTTCTCGCCCTGGTAGCGGGCCTTCTTGCGGTCGCGCGAGATGGAATAGATGGCCGGGTGCTCGGGCTCGAAGCCGAACACCGGATGGCCGACGGTCGGCTCGCCGAATTGCCGAGCCAGTTCCACGTGCTGCAGGTGGGTGAGCGGCTGGTCGCGGAAGAACAATACCTTCCACTTCAGCAGCGCCTGGCGGATCTCGGCTACCTGCTCGGGCGCCAGCGGGCGGGAAAGGTCGACGCCGCGGATCTCGGCGCCGATATGGACGGATTGGGGCAGCACGTCGATGGTGCCGGTACGGGGGGCAAGAACAGCGCTCATGATGTTTTCTCCTTTCCTTGCCCGGTACGGTGCGCGGCAAGGTATGGCGGGAATTCTGGCAGCCGCCCTCCATCCACCCAACGACCGTTTTTGACTATGCAAATGCGTTTCGCGTTGCCCCC
Organism: Pigmentiphaga soli; assembly: GCF_039541095.1. Lineage (NCBI taxonomy): Bacteria > Pseudomonadati > Pseudomonadota > Betaproteobacteria > Burkholderiales > Alcaligenaceae > Pigmentiphaga > Pigmentiphaga soli. The sequence goes on along the minus strand of NZ_BAABFO010000009.1, from coordinate 143,089 downwards.
GCCGGGTGCCCGCTCGGCCTGCACGCTCGGCGCAGCAGTCTTTGCGCCTCGCTCCGGGAAACCCCTAGATACAGTGCGGGCTTGCGTCGCGGCCCGACTTTCTGGACAATTCCCCCTGATCGCCCCGGTTCCTGATCGAGCCGGGGTTTTGTTTTTGCCCGCGCCCACCGCACCCCCCCGTGCAGGGCGGCCCGGAACGGCCCGATCGAGGCCCGAACGCGGTCCGGCGCGGATCAACCCGAATTCAAAGGAAGTAGACCATGGCTGCCATTCCGCTGACCGTGCGCGGTGCCGAGCGCCTGAAACAGGAATTGCATCGTCTGAAGACGGTGGAACGCCCCGCGGTGATCAATGCGATCGCCGAAGCGCGCGCGCAGGGCGACCTGTCCGAAAACGCCGAATACGACGCGGCCAAGGAAAAGCAGGGTTTCATCGAGGGACGGATCCAGGAGCTCGAAAGCAAGCTGTCCAACGCCCAGGTCATCGATCCGGTCGAGCTGCAGGCCGACGGCCGGGTGGTGTTCGGCGCCACGGTAGACCTGGAAGACCTCGAATCGGGCGAGAAAGTCACCTACCAGGTGGTGGGCGACGACGAAGCCGACATCCGCAACAACCTGATTTCGGTATCGAGCCCGATCGCCCGCGCGCTGATCGGCAAGTCGGAAGGCGACGTGGCCGAGGTGCAGGCGCCGTCGGGCATCCGCGAATACGAAATCCTCGCGGTGCGCTATATCTGATGGCCGTTCTGGTCCGCCTCGTCGCGGCGCTGTGGTGCGGCGCGCTGTGGACGGTCGGCCCGCTGGTGGCGCCGCTGCTGTTCTCGCAGCTCGACCTTGCCCATGCCGGCGCGGTGGCGGCGTCGCTGTTCCGCCTGCTGGCGCTGGGCGGGCTCGCGGCGGCGGTGCTGCTATTGGCGTTCGACCGGCTGGCGCGCGGCCTGGCGCTGGGCGTGGCCGGGCGGCGTGCGGTGCTGCTGATGGCGGTGGGCGTGGGCGTGGGCCAGTTCGGCATCCTGCCCGTGATGGACTACGCGCGCAATCTGATGGCCGCCGGCCAGCCGGTTCCCGCCTGGGCGGCGTTCGACCTGTGGCACGGCGCGGCCAGCGTGATCTACTTCTTGGTGGCGCTCTTGGGCCTGCGGCTGGTGGCCGTGGTGCGCTGAGCCCCCTGGCCGGCGCGGGCACCGGCCCGCAGCGACAGGGCGCTGCGCACCGGCGCGGGCCGTGCGCCGGGGCTTGCCGCGCGCTTGCGCGCCGCGCCCAGCGTGGAAGCCAGCCCGGCGGGCTTGCGGCGCGGGGCCTCGGCCGGTTCGACGCGCGCGGCGCCGCTCCGGGAAGCGGTTTCCTCGTGCGTGGAAGGCCGGCTGCGGCGGCCGCTTTCGCCCAGATAGCGTTCGCGGGCGGTCAGCGGCTCCGGTTCGCGCTCGGTGCGCGAACGGGTGCGGGCCGGCGCCGGCTTGCCGGCCGCCGCCAGTTTCTTGGGAATGTGCGGTTCGCTGGGCTTGCGGCCGCCGTGGCCCAGGTCGGCCACCTCCGAACGCTTGCCGCGGCGCGCCAGCAGCGCGTCGGCGTCGGGCGCGTCGTCGGTGGGGCGGAACAGCACCAGGGTCTTGCCCAGGTGGTGCACGGGCGCGCACGACAGCGTGTCGCAAATATGGGCGAGCAGTTCGTCGCGGGCGGCGCGGTCTTCGCCGCCGGCGCGCACCTTGATCAGGCCGTGGGCCGACAGGCTGCGGTCGATTTCCTGCAGCACGGCGTCAGACAGGCCTTTTTCGCCGATCAGCACCACCGGTTTGAGGGGATGCGCGGCGGCCCGCAGGGCGCTGCGCGTTTGGGAGTCGATGTCGAGTACAGGCATTGAAGAATTGTACGGGCAATCATGGCGAAGAACCGATTTTCGAAGAACTGGCTGCACCAGCACATCAACGATCCGTATGTGAAAATGGCCCAGCAGAAGGGCTATCGCGCGCGGGCGGCGTTCAAGCTGACCGAGATCCTGGATACCGAGAAGCTGCTGCGTCCGGGCGACGTCGTGATCGACCTCGGCTCGGCGCCCGGCAGCTGGTCGCAGGTGGTGCGCGAGCGCCTGGCCGGGCCGCAGGGAACGTTGCGCGGGCGCATCATCGCGCTCGACCTGCTGCCGATGGAGCCGGTGGCGGGGGTGGAATTCATCCAGGGCGACTTCCGCGAGGAGTCCGTCCTGCAACAACTGGAAAACTTGCTGGGAAGCCAGCCCGCGGATCTTGTAATTTCCGACATGGCGCCCAATCTTTCCGGTGTGGAGTCGGCCGACGCCGCCCGTATCCAGCATGTGTGCGATCTGGCGCGCGAATTCGCCCAGGCCCACCTCAAGCCGGACGGCGCGCTGGTCGTCAAGGCCTTCCACGGCAGCGGTTTTTCCCAGATCGTCCACAGCTTCAAGCAAACCTTCCGGCGGGTGGTCGAGCGCAAGCCCAAGGCCTCCCGCGACAAATCCGCGGAAACCTTTCTGGTCGGGGTCGGCCTCAAGGCGCCCCGGGCTGGCGGCAGGGTAGAATCGGGCAATATATAGTCTGATCGCGCCGGAATCGGTCCGGCAGGTCGAGCGGTCGGCAATACGAGTAGGAGATCGACCTTGAACAATATGTTCTCCAAAGTCGCGGTCTGGATGGTGATCGCCTTCGTTCTTTTCACGGTCTTCAAGCAGTTCGAAGGCCGTGCCCGTCCGCAGGACACGGTGTCCTACTCGCAATTCATGGAAGAGGCCAAGGCCGGCCGCATCCAGAAGGTCGAGATCCAGGGCGACGTGCTCAACGTCACGCCGGCCGAGGGCCGTTCCTATTCCATCACGTCGCCGGGCGACCTGTGGATGGTGGGCGACCTGATGAAATACGGCGTGCAGGTATCGGGCAAGCCCAAGGAAGAGCAGTCGCTGTTCCTGAACATCTTCGTGTCCTGGTTCCCGATGCTGCTCTTGATCGGCGTCTGGATATTCTTCATGCGGCAGATGCAGGGAGGCGGGCGCGGCGGCGCATTCAATTTCGGCAAGTCGCGCGCGCGGATGCTGGATGAAAACTCCAACACCGTCACCTTCGCCGACGTTGCCGGCTGTGACGAGGCCAAGGAAGACGTGCAGGAGCTGGTCGACTTCCTGCGCGACCCGTCCAAGTTCCAGAAGCTGGGCGGCCGCATCCCGCGCGGCGTGCTGATGGTGGGTTCGCCCGGCACCGGCAAGACGCTGCTGGCGCGCGCCATCGCCGGCGAGGCCAAGGTGCCGTTCTTCAGCATCTCGGGCTCCGACTTCGTCGAAATGTTCGTCGGCGTGGGCGCGGCCCGCGTGCGCGACATGTTCGAGAATGCCAAGAAGCAGGCGCCCTGCATCATCTTCATCGACGAAATCGACGCGGTCGGCCGCCAGCGCGGCGCCGGCCTGGGCGGCGGCAACGACGAGCGCGAACAGACCCTGAACCAGATGCTGGTGGAAATGGACGGCTTCGAAACCGGCCAGGGCATCATCGTGATCGCCGCCACCAACCGGCCCGACGTGCTCGACCCGGCGCTGCTGCGTCCGGGCCGCTTCGACCGCCAGGTGGTGGTGCCGCTGCCCGACATCCGCGGCCGCGAGCAGATCCTGAAGGTGCACATGCGCAAGGTGCCGGTGGCGCCCGACGTCGACGCCACCATCCTGGCGCGCGGCACCCCGGGCTTCTCGGGCGCCGACCTGGCCAACCTGGTCAACGAGGCCGCGCTGTTCGCCGCCCGCCGCAACGGCCGCACGGTGGAAATGTCCGACTTCGAAAAGGCGAAGGACAAGATCATCATGGGCGCCGAGCGCCGCTCCATCGTCATGCCCGAGGAAGAGCGCCGCAACACCGCGTACCACGAATCCGGCCACGCCATCGTCGCCAAGATGCTGCCCAAGACGGACCCGGTCCACAAGGTCACCATCATCCCGCGCGGCCGCGCGCTGGGCGTGACGATGCAGCTGCCCGAGGGCGACCGCTACAGCATGGACAAGGAACGCATGCTGAACACGATCGCCGTGCTGTTCGGCGGCCGCATCGCCGAAGAAGTGTTCATGCACCAGATGACCACCGGCGCCTCGAACGACTTCGAGCGGGCCACGGCCATCGCGCGCGACATGGTCACGCGCTACGGCATGACGGATTCGCTGGGCCCCATGGTGTATGCCGAGAACGAGGGCGAAGTCTTCCTCGGCCGCAGCATCACCAAGACCACCCAGGTGTCGGAAGCCACGATGCAGAAGGTCGACGGCGAGATCCGCCGCATCATCGACGAGCAGTACGCGGCGGCGCGCAAGATCCTGGAAGACAACCGCGACAAGGTCGAGGTGATGGCCAAGGCGCTGCTCGAATGGGAAACCATCGACGCCGACCAGATCGACGACATCATCGCCGGCCGCCCCCCGCGTCCCCCCAAGACGCCGGAATCGGGCAGCTCGCCGAACACGCCTCCTACCACCCCCGGCGTCGCTTCCGGCGCCACCGCAGCAGCGTAGGGGGAAGGAAAGCCCGCCCCTGGCGGCCTTCGGCCGCTCCTCTCGGGGGCGGCGCTGGCGGACCGGCGGAACCGGCTCCGCGGCGCCCTGGGCGAGGCGGAGGCTGGTGAAGGTTTTCCCGAAGGCTGCTGCGGCAGCCTTTTCCTTTTGGGCGGGCGCAGCGGGCCATACGGTGCGACAATAGAGTAGTTTTTCCTCGTCCTCGCTCACCATGCCTTTTCTACAATGCGGCCGCTATACGCTGGACCTTTCCATCCCGCGCGTGATGGGCGTCGTCAACGTCACCCCTGACTCGTTTTCCGACGGCGGGCGCCATGCCACGCTGGAGGCCGCCGTGGCGCATGCGCGGCGGCTGGTGGAGGAGGGGGCCGACCTGCTGGACATCGGCGGCGAGTCGACCCGCCCTGGGGCGGCGCCGGTATCCGAAGCGGAAGAACTGGAACGGGTGCTGCCGCTGGTGGAGGCCCTGCGCGATGCCGGCGTGCCGCTGTCGGTGGATACCGCCAAGCCGGCCGTGATGCGGGCCGTGCTGGATGCCGGCGCCGACATGATCAACGACATCCGCGCCTTCGACACGCCCGAGGCCCTGGCTGCCGTGGCTGGCGGCCAGTGCGGCGTCTGTGCAATGCACATGCGCGGCGAGCCCCGCACCATGCAGCAGGCGCCCCGCTACGACGACGTGGTGGCCGAGGTGCGCGACTTCCTCGCGGCCCGCGCCGGCGCATTGCGCGATGCCGGCGTGGCCGCCCGGCGCATCTGCCTGGATCCCGGCTTCGGCTTCGGCAAGACGGCCGAACACAATTTCCGCCTGCTGCATGAGCTGCCGGCGTTGGCCGCGGCCGGCTACCCGCTGCTGATCGGCGTATCGCGCAAGAGCATGATCGGCGCGGCCACCGGCAAGCCGGTGGGCGAGCGCACGGCCGGCAGCGTCGCCGCGGCGCTGGCGGCGATCGCCCGCGGCGCGGCCATCGTCAGGGTGCACGACGTGGCGGCCACGGTGGACGCGATCAAGGTCTGGCGCGCGGTGGAGGCGGCATCATGAGGGCATGGTCGGGCGCGCGGCGCCAATACTTCGGCACCGACGGCGTCCGCGGACGGGTGGGCGGCCCGGTCATCAACGCCGAATTCGCGCTGCGCCTGGGCCATGCCGCCGGGCGCGTGCTGGCCCAGCGGCCGGCCGGCAAGGGCCGGCCCACGGTGCTGATCGGCAAGGACACGCGCATTTCCGGCTACATGCTCGAATCGGCCCTGGAAGCCGGCCTGTCGGCCGCCGGCGTCGACGTGCTGCTGGCCGGGCCGATGCCCACGCCGGCCATCGCCTACCTGACCCGGGCGCTGCGGCTGGCCGCCGGCATCGTCATCAGCGCCTCGCACAACCCCTACTACGACAACGGCATCAAATTCTTCTCCGGCGCGGGCCGCAAGCTGCCCGACGAGGTCGAGGCGCGCATCGAGCAGGTGCTGGCCGGGCCGGTCGGCTGTGTCGGCTCGGAGCTGCTGGGCCGCGCCCGCCGGCTCAACGATGCCGGCGGCCGCTACATCGAATTCTGCAAGAGCAGCTTCCCCGGCGATCTCAGCCTCTCCGGCCTGACCATCGTGGTCGACGCCGCGCACGGCGCCGCCTACCACGTGGCCCCCAGCGTATTCGAAGAGCTAGGCGCCAAGGTGATCCCGATGGGCTGCCAGCCCGACGGCCTCAACATCAACGAAGGCGTGGGCGCCATCCACGCCGAGGCGCTGGCCGGCGCCGTGGCGGCGCATCGCGCCGACCTCGGCGTCGCGCTGGACGGCGACGCCGACCGGTTGATGATGGCCGACGCCAGCGGCCGCATCTACAACGGCGACGAACTGCTGTATGTCATCGTGAAAGACCGGCTGGCCCAGGGCCCGGTGGCTGGCGTGGTCGGCACGCTGATGACCAATCTCGCGTTCGAGCACAAGATGGCCGAGCTCGGCATTGCGTTCGCGCGCGCCGCGGTCGGCGACCGCTACGTGATGGAAATGCTGCAGGAGCACGGCTGGCAGCTGGGCGGCGAGGCCTCGGGCCACCTGCTGTGCCTGGACCGCCACACCACCGGCGACGGCATCATCGCCGCGCTGCAGGTGCTGGCCGCCATGCAGCGGGCGGGCCGCGGCCTGAAGGAACTGGTCGCGCCGCTGGTGCTATATCCGCAGGAGCTGGTCAGCGTGCCGCTGGCCCCGGGCGTGGACTGGCGCAGCCACGCGGGGCTGGCGCATGCGAGGCAGGAGGTGGAGCGGGCGCTGGGCAGCCAGGGCCGCCTGCTGATCCGCCCCTCCGGCACCGAACCGAAGCTGCGCCTGATGGTGGAGGCTCCCGATGCCGCACTGGTGCGCCGTTGCCTGACCAGCCTGGTGGAGAGCCTGAAGTAAGGTCCCCTGGGCGCTGCGCGCGTCCCCAGGGGGAGGATCCTTGACCCCCGTCAACTGGCCGTCACGCCGGGCCCGCACTATAGTGTGTTTTTTGCGGACCTTGTCATGAACCTCATTCTGTGGCGGCACGCCGAAGCCGAAGACGGCGCCGACGACATGCGGCGCGCGCTGACCCGCCGCGGGCATCGGCAGGCGCAGGCCGCGGCCGGCTGGCTGCGTCGGCATGCCCCGGCCAAGCTGTCGATCCTGGTCAGCCCGGCCGTGCGCGCCCGCCAGACGGCCGATGCATTACAACTGGACTACACTGTAGTTCCCGACATCGCCCCCAATGCCGAACCCGCCCATCTGATGGCGGCCAGCGGCTGGCCCCTGGCGTCGCAGTCGGTGCTGCTCGTCGGCCACCAGCCTACGCTGGGGCGCCTGGCCAGCACCCTGCTCGCCGGCATCGACCTGCCCTGGACGCTGAAGAAAGGAGGCATCTGGTGGCTGGCGCGCCGGCAGCGAGACGACGAATTCCAGGTCGTGCTGCGCGCCGTCGTCAATCCCGAATTCATCTAGGCGCCAGTGGTTCAGCCGTTCACAAACAAGCCATCTTTTCGTCAATGAACTGAAACGCGAAGCGCCGACACTTGCTCATCTATTCATGGGAGTGGCCAAATGCTCGAATTCACCCGAATCGACGCACGCCGGGAAGTCTCCGGCGAAGAGCATGGCAACGCAGGGATTTCCGGCCTGGCCGTGGGTCTGGCCAGGTCGTGGGCAGAAGTGGAACAGGCGCAGCGGCTGCGCTACGAGGTCTTCACCGAAGACATGGGTGCGGTGTTCCCGCAGGCCGTCAATGGCATCGACGAAGACCGCTTCGATTCGTGGTGCGAACACCTGATCGTGCGTGAACTGGGCACCGACCGCGTGGTCGGCACCTACCGCATCCTCGGTCCCGAGCAGGCCCGCCAGGCCGGCAACTATTATTCGGAATCGGAATTCGACCTGCGCGGCCTGGATTCCATCCGCCACGACCTGGTCGAATTCGGCCGTTCCTGCACCCATCGCGACTACCGCAGCGGCGCCGTCATCATGCTGCTGTGGTCGGGCCTGGCCGAATTCCTGCGCCGCAGCGGCCATCGCTACGTGCTGGGCTGCGCCAGTGTCAGCCTGCGCGACGACGGCGCCACTGCCGCCAGCGTCTACCGCTCGGTAGCCCGGCAGATCGAGCAGGCGCGCGAGCTGTCGGTGCAGCCGCTGCACCGGCTGCCGATCGAGCGCTTCGATGGCAACCTGCCCGCCAAGGTGCCGCCGCTGATCAAGGGCTACCTGAAGATCGGCGCGACGGTATGCGGCGAGCCGGCCTGGGATCCGGACTTCAACACCGCCGACTTTCCCATGCTGCTGTCGATCGACCGGATGGACGACCGCTACCGGCGCCATTTCGGGCTGAGCGCCGGCGCGTCGGGCAGGTCATGAACCGCCGCGGCGCGCGCGGCGGCCGCAACCCGCGCCGCAAGCCGGGCTGGCGGCTGCGGCGCGGCCTGCGCCGGCTGGGCATCCGGCTGCTGCGCAAAGCCACGCGCCCGGTGCGTTCAGCGCTCAAGCAACTCGAAAGCGAAGCCCACCTTGCGCCATTCTGAGATCTCGGCGCGCAGCGTGAAATCGGTGAGCGGATGGGCCCGCAGCCATTTCGCGTCGGCGTTGACCACGATCGAGCTGCCGCTGGCCGAGGCCTGAAGCGGCAGCTTCGGGATCGGCTCGCGGCGGCGGAACAGGATGGCGGCCAGCCGCAACGACAGGATCGCCAGCCAGTGCTCGCGCCGTGTGCACAGCCCCTCCATCTTTCCCAGCTTGCCCAGATGCCCGAGCGCGAGCATCGCCAGCAGCCGCTGCTCCGGGCGCGAAAAACCCGGCATGTCGGCGTTCTCGAGCACGTAGGCCGTGTGCTTGTGGTAGCTGTTGTGGGCGATGGTCAGGCCGGCTTCATGCAGGTCGGCGGCCCAGCCCAGCAGGCGCGGCAGCTCTTCCAGGTCGGCCGGCACGTCGGGCACCATCTGGCCGAACAATTGCAGCGCCGCGCGCCGCACGCGGGCGGCCTGCGGCGTGTCGATCTCGTAGCGCAGCATGAAATGGCGCACGGTTTCGTCGCGCTGGTCCTGCGGCGCCTCGCGGCCCAGCAGGTCGTACAGTACGCCTACGCGCAGCGCGCCGTCGGCCGTGCGCATCACGTCGATGCCGAGCTCGTCGAACAGCGCGCTCATGATCGCCAGCCCGCCCGGCAGCACCGCCATGCGGTCGGGCTTGATGCCCGCCAGCTGGGCCCGCTCCACGGTGCCGGCCTTGATCAGGCGGTCTTTGAGCTTGTCCATGCCGCGGCGCGTGATGCCCTCGGGCGAAAAGCCCGACTCGGCCAGGATCGCCCCCAGCGCCTTGCTGGTGCCCGACGAGCCGTAGGCCTCGCGCCAGCCGGTCTCGCGGAAACGCCGGGCAATGACTTCCACCTCGCGCCGCGCGGCCAGTTCGGCCTGCTTCATGGCATGGGCGTCGACGATGCCGTCGGGGAAGAACTGGCGGCTGTAGCTGACACAGCCCATGTAGAGCGATTCCATCAGCAGCGGCTCGAAGCGCCGGCCGACGATGAATTCGGTCGAGCCGCCGCCGATGTCGACCACCAGGCGCTTCTCGGCCGACGGCGGCAGCGAATGGGCGACGCCGGTGAAGATCAGCCGCGCCTCTTCGCGCCCGGCGATGACTTCGATCGGGAAGCCGAGCGCTGCCTCGGCCTGCGGCAGGATATCGGCCACGTTGCGCGCGACCCGGAAGGTATTGGTGGCCACGGCCCGCACGCGGTCCGGATGGAAGCTGCGCAGCCGTTCGCCGAAGCGCTCCAGCACCTGGATCGCGAACGCCACGGTGGCCGGCTCGAGCGTCTTGTCGGGGCGCAGGCCGGCCGCCAGCCGCACGGTCTCCTTCAGGCGGTCGACCGGGTAGATCTGCGCCGCTCCCGCTTCATCCGAGACCCGGCCGATGACGAGGCGGAAACTGTTGGAGCCGAGGTCGACGGCGGCGAGGAGATGGTCCATGCGAATTGAAAAAGGCCTGAAGTCGTAAAAGAATACGCAATTTCCATGACAGTCAGGTGTCGCTGTCACAGTTGCGTCATCGTTTTGAAGCAAGAATAACGCCCATCCCCATCAATCCGCCCCCATTTTCGGCTCCCATCGCCTCATGCCTGCGCGCGCAGCTGTCAAAGACCTCTACTTCAATCGCGAACTGTCGCTGCTGAAATTCAACGAACGCGTGCTGGCGCTGGCCGAAGACGACCGCACGCCGCTGCTCGAGCGCCTGCGCTTCGTCTGCATCGTCAGCTCCAACCTGGACGAGTTCTTCGAGATCCGCGTGGCCAGCCTGAACGAGCAGGTGCGCCAGAGTCCCGCGCTCAAGGGCATCGACGGGCTCACGCCCACCGAGGTCTACGAACGCGTGTCGGAGGCGGCGCATGCGCTGATCGCCCGCCAGTACACCCTGCTGAACCGCGAGATCCTGCCCCGGCTGCAGGCCGAGGGCGTGGTGCTGCACATGGCGCAGGGCTGGACGCCGGCGCAGCGCGCCTGGGCGCACGAGGTGTTCCGGCGCGACGTGATGCCGCTGCTGACGCCGATCGGCCTGGACCCGGCCCATCCCTTCCCGCGGGTGTTCAACAAGAGCCTGAACTTCGCCGTGCGCCTGCGCGGGCGCGACGCCTTCGGCCGCAGCGCGTCGGTGGCCATCGTGCAGGCGCCGCGCGCGCTGCCGCGGCTCACGCAGATGCCGCCGGCGCTGTCGGGCAACCCGCACGGCTACGTGATGCTGACCTCGTTCCTGCAGGCCTTCGTGGGCGACCTGTTCCCCGGCATGGAGGTCGAGGGCTGCTACCAGTGGCGGGTCACCCGCAACAGCGATCTGTATGTGGACGACGAGGAAATCACCAACCTGCGCCAGGCGCTGCAAGGCGAATTGACGCAGCGCCATTTCGGCGACGCCGTGCGCCTGGAGCTGGCCGACGCCACGCCGCCCGAACTGGAAAGCTTCCTGCTGAAGGAATTCTCGCTGCCGCCGGCGGCAGCCTACCGGGTCGACGGCCCGGTCAACCTGTCGCGCCTGATGCACCTGGCCAACGCGGTCGACCGGCCCGATCTGAAATTCCACGATTTCCGCGGCCCGGTACCCGAGCCGTTCAACAAGCGCGGCCTGACGCCCGAGGCGCTGTTCCGCGCCATCGCCGCGCAGGACCGCCTGCTGCACCATCCCTACCAGTCGTTCCGCCCTGTCATCGATTTCCTGACCGCCGCCGCGGCCGATCCGGCGGTGGTGTCGATCAAGCAGACCATCTACCGCACCGGCGAGGATTCCGAGCTGATGCGGCTGCTGCTGGCGGCGGCCCGCTCGGGCAAGGAAGTGACGGTGGTGGTCGAGCTGATGGCCCGCTTCGACGAGCAGACCAACATCAACTGGGCCGCCAAGCTGGAAGAGGTCGGCGCTCATGTGGTGTACGGCGTGGTCGGCCACAAGACGCACGCCAAGATGGCGCTGGTGCTGCGCCAGGAGCGCGGCAGGCTGCGGCGCTACGGCCACCTCGGCACCGGCAACTACCATCCGAGCACGGCGCGGCTGTACACCGACTTCGGGCTGTTCACGGCCGATCCCCGCATCTGCGAGGACATGGACCAGATCTTCGCGCAGCTGACCGGGCTGGGCGCGCGGCGCCGGCTCAAGTGCCTGCTGCAGTCGCCGTTCACGCTGCACGAAGCGATGGTCTCGATGATCCGGCGCGAGGCGCGCCATGCCCGCGCCGGCCGGCCGGCCCGCATCATGGCCAAGATGAACGCGCTGCTGGAGCCGACCGTGATCGCCGAGCTCTACAAGGCCAGCCGCGCCGGCGTGAAGATCGACCTGATCGTGCGCGGCGTCTGCACGCTGCGGGCCGGCGTGCCCGGGCTGTCGGAGAACATTGCCGTGCGTTCCATCGTCGGCCGCTTCCTGGAGCATTCGCGCGCCTACTACTTCTACAACGCCGGCAACGAAGACGTCTACCTGGGCTCGGCCGACTGGATGGACCGCAACTTCTTCCGCCGCGTGGAAGTCGCCTTCCCCGTTTCCGACCCCGCGCTCAAAAAGCGCGTGATCGAAGAAGCCTTCACCCTGGCCCTGCGCGACACCTACGCCTGGCACCAGCAGCCCGGCGGCGACTACGCCCGCCCCCGCACCCGCCGCAAGCCCTTCAGCCTGCAAGCCCGCCTGATGTCCACCCTGGGCGGCGACCACACAGAACTGGAATAAGAAAAAACGTACCCCGGCAAGACGGCGCATCCAGGATGCGGCGGATCCGGCTCCGCCGGTCCGCGCGCATCGCCCCCTGGGGGGCGCGCGAAGCGCGTACGGGGGGGCTCATCATGACTGTCACTTTCATGTCATATGGGATGGGTAACCTTCGGCCCGTAGTCGGTTTCCACCACGCAAACGCAGAAGGATCCTGCAATGAAATTCACCTTCAAACAAATCACGGTTGGCGTCGCGCTGGGCCTGGCCGCGCTGGCCGCGCAGGCCGCCGAGATCACCGGTGCCGGTGCTTCGTTCCCGTATCCGGTCTATGCCAAGTGGGCGTCGGATTACAAGGCTGCCACGGGCACCACCGTCAACTACCAGTCGATCGGCTCGGGTGGCGGCCAGAAGCAGATCATCGCCAAGACGGTCGATTTCGGCGCCTCCGACGCCGCGCTGTCGGGCGCCGATCTCGACAAGCATGGCCTGGCCCAGTTCCCGGCCGTGATCGGCGGCATCGTGCCGGTCGTCAACCTGCCCGGCATCCAGCCCGGCCAACTGCACTTCACCGGCGCGCTGCTGGCCGACATCTACCTGGGCAAGGTCACCAAGTGGAACGACCCGGCGATCGCCAAGCTGAACCCCGGCGTGTCGCTGCCCAACCAGGACATCATCGTCGTCTACCGTTCGGACGCCTCGGGCACGACGTTCAACTGGACCAACTACCTGTCGCGCGTGTCGAGCGAGTGGAAGACCAAGATCGGCGAGAACACCGACGTCAAGTGGCCCACCGGCCAGGGCGGCAAGGGTAACGAAGGCGTGTCGAACTACGTCAAGCAGTTCCCGGGCGCCATCGGCTACGTCGAGTACGCCTACTCGAAGCAGAACAACCTGCCCTACGGCCTGGTGCAGAACAAGGCCGGCAAGTACGTGCAGCCGGTGCAGGCCGCCTTCGCCGCCGCCGCGGCCAACGCCGACTGGGACAGCCAGCCGGGCATGGGCGTGGTCCTGAACGACGAGCCGGGCGACGCCACCTGGCCCATCACCAGCGCCACCTTCATCCTGATGCACAAGGTGCAGGACAAGCCGGCGCAGGGCGCCGAAGTGCTGAAGTTCTTCGACTGGGCCTTCAAGAACGGCCAGAAGGACGCCACGGCGCTCGACTACGTTCCGCTGCCCGATGCCGTGACGAACAAGATCCGCGGCATCTGGAAGTCGCAGATCAAGGACGCCAGCGGCAAGCCGGTCTACGCCGCCAACTGATTTCCGTCTTCTGGCGGTTTCAGGCAGTCTAGGCAATCCGAAGCGGGGGCGGCGACGCTTGCCCCCGCTTTTTTACGCAGTTTCTCCTTATGCCATCTCGCATGGCCCAGGCCGAGGGAAACCGATGAGCGCGGTGATTGATAATATGCCGGGCGGGGTACGGAGCGATCGCTCCGCGCCTATCGCTACCGGAAACACTCCCCCGATGAAGAAAACCAACAATGCGCTGGCGGACGCGCTGTTCAAGGGCCTGACCCGGTTCTTCGCGCTCGCGGTGCTGTGCCTGCTCGCGGCGATCCTGATATCGCTGGTGTTCGGCAGCTCGGTCACGCTGAAAAAGTACGGGCTGTCGTTCATCTGGACCAACGAGTGGGATCCGCTCAACAGCGAATTCGGCGCGCTGGTGCCGATCGTCGGCACGCTGGTCACCTCGCTGATCGCCCTGCTGATCGCGGTGCCGGTGTCGTTCGGCATCGCCATGTTCCTGACCGAACTGTCGCCGCCCTGGCTGCGCCGCCCGCTGGGCACCGCGGTCGAGATGCTGGCGGCGATTCCGTCCATCATCTACGGCATGTGGGGCCTGTTCGTCTTCGCGCCCCTGTTCCAGAAATACATCCAGCCTTTCCTGATCGACGCCCTCAGCCCGCTTCCCGGCATCGGCTTCCTGTTCAAGGGCCCGGCCTTCGGCGTCGGCGTGTTCACCGCGGGCCTGATCCTGGCGGTCATGATCATCCCGTTCATCACCGCGGTGATGCGCGATGTGTTCGAACTGGTGCCCGCCATGCTGAAGGAATCGGCCTACGGGCTGGGCGCCACCACCTGGGAAGTGGTATCGCGCGTGGTGCTGCCGTTCACCAAGGTCGGCGTGATCGGCGGCATCATGCTGGGGCTGGGCCGCGCGCTGGGCGAGACCATGGCCGTGACCTTCGTGATCGGCAATGCCTTCCGCCTGTCCGGGTCGATATTCGCGCCCGGCAATTCTATCGCCTCGGCGCTGGCCAACCAGTTCAACGAGGCGCGCGACCCCGACCACCTGTCCGCGCTGATCGAACTGGGCCTGATCCTGTTCCTGATCACCACCGTCGTCCTGGCGCTGTCCAAGCTGCTGCTGCTGCGCCTGTCCAAGAGCGAAGGCGCCAAGAGCTGAGAGACCGCCATGTCGACCACCGTCATTTCGATGCAGAACTCGATCTATCGCCGCCGGCGCGCCAAGAACCGGCTCATGCTGACGCTGTCGTTCGGCGCGCTGGTGTTCGGCCTGTTCTGGCTGTTCTGGATCATCCTGACCCTGCTGGCCAAGGGTGGCAGCGCGATGAGCCTGTCGCTGTTCACCCAGATCACGCCGCCCCCCGGCAGCGACGGCGGCCTGATCAACGCCGTGGTCGGCAGCGTGCTGATGGCCGGCCTGGGCACGCTCGTCGGCACGCCGATCGGCATCCTGGCCGGCACCTACCTGGCCGAGTACGGGCGGGGCGGCTGGCTGGCGCCGGCCACCCGCTTCATCAACGACGTGCTGCTGTCGGCGCCGTCGATCGTGATCGGCCTGTTCATCTATACCGTCTACGTGGCCCAGGTGCAGCACTACTCGGGCTGGGCCGGCGTGCTGGCGCTGGCGGTCATCGTCATCCCGGTGGTGGTGCGCACCACCGACGACATGCTCAGGCTGGTGCCCAACAGCCTGCGCGAGGCCTGCGTCGCGCTGGGCTGCCCGCACTGGAAGATGATCACCATGGTCTGCTACCGCGCGGCGCGCTCGGGCATCGTGACCGGCATCCTGCTGGCGATCGCCCGCATTTCCGGCGAGACCGCGCCCTTGCTGTTCACCGCCCTGAACAGCCAGTTCATGACCTGGAACATGAACGCGCCGATGGCCAACCTGCCGATGATGATCTTCCAGTTCGCGGGCAGCCCGTATCCCGACTGGCAGCGCCTGGCCTGGGCCGGCGCCACGCTGATCACGCTGCTGGTGCTCGCCATCAACATCTTCGCCCGGATCGCGTTCCGCCGGCAGGGCGCCTGAGCACCTACCAAGCACGCCGCTCCATTCCATTCCATCCGGACACGTCATGGACACCAATCAACCGCCCGCCAAGATTTCCGTCAGGAACCTGAACTTCTACTATGGGAAGTTCCATGCCCTGCGCAACGTCAACATGACGATTCCCGAGAAGAAGGTCACCGCCTTCATCGGGCCGTCGGGCTGCGGCAAGTCGACGCTGCTGCGCACCTTCAACCGCATGTTCGAGCTCTATCCCGAGCAGCGCGCCGAAGGCGAGATCAACCTGGACGGCGAGAACCTGCTCACCTCCAAGATGGACATCTCGCTGATCCGGGCCAAGGTCGGCATGGTGTTCCAGAAGCCAACCCCGTTCCCGATGAGCATCTACGACAACATCGCGTTCGGCGTGCGCCTGTTCGAAAACCTCAGCCGCGGCGAGATGGACGAACGGGTCGAATGGGCGCTGACCAAGGCGGCGCTGTGGGAGGAGGCCAAGAACAAGCTGCACCAGAGCGGCCACAGCCTGTCGGGCGGCCAGCAGCAGCGCCTGTGCATCGCGCGCGGCATCGCGATCAAGCCCGAGGTGCTGCTGCTCGACGAGCCCTGCTCGGCGCTGGACCCGATCTCGACCGCCAAGATCGAAGAGCTGATCGACGAACTGAAGGACGACTACACCGTCGTCATCGTGACCCACAACATGCAGCAGGCGGCGCGCTGCTCCGACTACACCGCCTACATGTACCTGGGCGAGCTGATCGAATTCGGCGTGACCGACCAGATCTTCATCAAGCCGTCGAAGAAAGCCACCGAAGACTACATCACCGGCAGGTTTGGGTAGCAGGCCCCCCCTACGCGCTTCGCGCGCCCCCCAGGGGGCGATGCGCGCGGACCGGCGGAGCCGGATCCGCCGCATCCTGGATTAGGTTTACTCTGCGGGGGGACGGGGGGGCTCGTCGGGGCGCACGATGGGGGAGGCGGCGCGGCCGGACTGCCAGGCTGCGGTCCACCTTTCTAGCAGGCGATGGGCGGTTTCGCGGCCGCCGAGGCCGAAGGCCAGGGCGCAGGCCACCGCGGCCGAGCCCAGGATCAGGCCGAAGGCGAGGTTGACGATCTCGTTGGCCAGCCCCATGAAGCGCAGCCCGATCGCCACCGCCAGCGCGATGATGGCGTACTTGAGCACCGAAGGCAGCCCGCTTTCGCCGATCGAGTCGCCCACCAGGCCCGCCACGATGCGGCCCATGATGACGCCCACCACCACGATCGCGCTGCCGAACACCACCCGGCCGCCCAGCTCGGTCACCTCCACCAGCATCGCGGCCACCGCGTCGAATCGCAGCAGCGCGGCCGCCTCGATGGCCGAGAACAGCACGATGGCCAGCAGCGCCAGCGTGCCGGCCACCCGCGAGGGATGGGCGGTGGGGGCGAAGCCGCCCAGGCTGGCCAGGGCGCGGTCGAAGCCGAGCGCCGGCAGTATCTGCTCGATCATCCCCTTGACCCAGCGCCCGATGAAGTAGGCGATGGCCAGCAGGATCGCCGCCGCCAGCACCCGCGGGATCGCCGACAGCACCGTCTGCAGCACCACCACGGTGGGATCGACGATGGATGCGATGCCGAGCGCCTGCAGCGCGGCGATGCCGACCGGGATGATGATGAGCGCGAACACCACGGTGCCGGCGATACGGCTGATCGCGGGGCAGGGCGCCGGTTCGGCGTCGGGCGGCGCGGCCGGCGCGGGCCGGCACACGCCGGCCCGCGCCAGCCATTGGTCGGCGCGGGCGGCGGTCAGCCCGGTCTCGACGATGTTGCGGACGATGCGGGCGATCAGCAGGCCGATGAAGAAGATCAGGCCGGCGCCCACCACTCGCGGCAGATAGCTGAACACTTCCCCGGTCAACGCGCTGATCGGCATCAGCGCCTGCGCCAGCCCGAGCGGCTGCAGCGCGACGATCAGCCCCACCAGCCAGATCAGCCAGTAGACCAGATGGCCGAGCTGGGTTCCCAGCGATTCGCCCGGACGGGCGGCGTTGCGGCGCAGCGCCGGCCATCGGTCGACCAGCCGGCCGACCGCCCAGCGGGCGCCGCGGGCAAGGAAATGCGTGATCAGGAGAATGATGACGGCAACGATCAGTCGCGGCCCCCAGACGACGAGCTGGTCGCGGAGCGTCGTGAGTGGCGGGTGTATTTCATACATCGCTGGACCTCCCTCGTGTAAATCCCGGAAAAAAGGGTAGCATCGGCCGCCGGGCAGATAAGTAAGGCATTGCATCTGCCGGGCCGCAGGCGTGCCGCGAAGCAAGCTTCGTGCCTACCCCCGCTGCCGGGGATATCTTCGGGTGGGGAAGCGATTGGAAAGAGGCCGGTTACCGCTCACGTCAGCCGGTAGGCGCCCTTGGTGTAGTTGCCCCACACCCGGTCCAGCTCGGCCACGCAGACCGGATCGAGATCGCAGCGCGGCATGGGATCCGGATCCCAATGGTTGTATTCGTCGACGCCGCTGACCAGCATCGCGCTGCGCCGGCCGCGGATCGACGCCACCCGCGTCGGCATGTAGAAGAAGGCCAGCCCGATGCGCCGGTCGTCGCTCTGGTTGGCGTGCGAGCAGTGCGCCGTCTTGACGTGGTGCAGCGAGAACTGGCCCGGCTGCAGTTCCATCGACACCGCCCGGCTCTCGTCGATATCGACGATGGTCTGACCGCGCGCCAGCAGGTTGTCTTTCGAGATGCGTTCCTCGTGGCGCATGTTCTCGCCCAGATGGCTGCCGGGCAGCACACGCACGCAGCCGCTTTGCACGGTGCTGGGCGTGAACGCCACCCAGGCGGTGACCTGGGCGTTTTCCGACAGGCCGAAGTAGGCCGCGTCCTGGTGCCACGACACGAAGCGCGGATCGCGGGCGTTCTTGGCGAAGAAGGAACTGCCGGTCAGCAAGAGGTCGGGGCCGAGCACCGACTGCACGGCCGAGACGATGCGCGGGTGGCGCGCCAGGTCGGTCATCCACGGGCTGGCCAGGTGGGCCTTGATCTTCAGGTAGCCCTCGGCCTCGCGGCCCAGCTTGGCCTCGATCATTTCCAGCCGCTCGCGGAACTCGCGCGCCTGCGCCGGCGACACGGCGGTGAGCGGGGTGAGATAGCCGTGGTCGTTGAAGTGGGCGACCTGGCCTGCCGTCAGCGCGGCGTCTTCCATCAACATAGCCGACATCGTTTTCTCCAGTGATCGGGCCCGGCGCGTTTGCGCGGGGCCGGTTTCGGTTTCATATGCCCAGGTACTGCCGGCAGACCTCGGGCTCGGCCGCCAGCGCCTGCGGCGAGCCCGACCAGACGACCCGGCCTTTTTCCAGCACGTAATGGCGGTCGGCGATGCGGCCCAG
Organism: Pigmentiphaga soli; assembly: GCF_039541095.1. Classification (NCBI taxonomy): domain Bacteria; kingdom Pseudomonadati; phylum Pseudomonadota; class Betaproteobacteria; order Burkholderiales; family Alcaligenaceae; genus Pigmentiphaga; species Pigmentiphaga soli. The sequence goes on along the minus strand of NZ_BAABFO010000009.1, from coordinate 124,289 downwards.
CGCCGCCACGTCCTTGTCGATGACCAGGATCGACTGGCCGCGCGCCTTCAGCGCGCGCAGGCAGCGCCAGATTTCGCCGCGCAACCTCGGCGCCAGGCCTTCGGTGGCTTCGTCCAGGATCAAGAGGCGCGGGTTGGTCAGCAGCGTGCGGGCGATCGCCAGCATCTGCTGTTCGCCGCCCGACAGCAGGTTGCCGGAGCGCGACTGCAGCGGCGCCAGCGCCGGGAACAGCTCGAACACGGCGTCGAGGTTCCAGGCGCCGCGGCCGTTGGCGGTGGCCACCAGGTTCTCGCGCACCGACAGGTTGGGGAAGATCTGCCGGCCTTCGGGCACCAGGCCGATGCCGGCGCGGGCGATGCGGTGCGGCGGCGTGCCGGCGATGGGGATGCCCTCGAACACGACGCTGCCGCGCAGCGGCGGCGCCACGCCGACGATGGTGTTGACCGTGGTCGTCTTGCCCATGCCGTTGCGGCCCAGCAGCGTGACCACCTCGCCTTCCTCGATGCGCAGCGAGACGTCGAACAGGACCTGGCTGGCGCCGTAGGCGGTTTCGATATGGTCGACGCGCAGCATGCTCAATACTCCGCGCCGTCGCCGAGATAGACCGACTGCACCGCCGGGTCGGCGCTGATGGCGGCCGGCGCGCCGCAGGCGATCGCGCGGCCCTGGGCCAGCACGGTGATGCGGTCGGCCAGCGCGAACACGGCGTTCATGTCGTGCTCGATCAGCACGATGGTGAGCCGGCCCTTGAAGCCGCGCAGCCGTTCCACCACCTGGCCGGCCTCCTTGGTGCCGATGCCGGCCATCGGTTCGTCCAGCAGCAGGATGGCGGGCCGCGCGGCCACCGCCATCGCCAGTTCGAGCGCGCGGCGCTCGCCGTGCGACAGGATGGCGGCCGCGGCGGCGGCGCGCTCGGCCAGGCCCACGTCGCGCAGGCCGGCCAGCGCCTCGTCGCGCAGGGCCAGGTCGGCGGCGGCGGGCGTCCAGAAGCGGTAGGCGTGCCGCTCGCGGGCCTGCGCCGCCAGCAGCATATTGTCCAGCACGGACAGGTCCTCGAACACGCTGGTCACCTGGAAGGTGCGCGCCAGCCCGCGCCGCGCGCGCTCGTGCATGGCCAGGCCGGCCACGTCTTCGCCCAGCAGCCGGATCTGGCCGCGGTCGGCCCGCAGCTCGCCCGACAGCAGACTCAGGAAGGTGGTCTTGCCGGCGCCGTTGGGGCCGATGATGGCGTGCAGCTCGCCTTCGCCAACCGTCATGTCGACGCCGTCGACCGCAGACAGCCCGCCGAAGGATTTGCAGACGCCGCGCGCCTCGAGCACGGTGCGCATGGTCAGCCCTCCCGCAGCGTGGCGGCCGGCGCGGGCATCGGTGCGGCAGGCGCCCGCCGGGCGGCTGGCAGCCGGAGCAGGTGCGGCCGCTGCCCCAGCAGCGCATGGATGCCGCCGCGCGAGCCCAGTACCACCAGGATCAGCGCGGCGCCCAGCAGGATCGGCCAGTGCTGCGTGAAATCGGCCAGGTATTTTTCCAGCCCCAGCAACGTGAAGGCGCCCAGCACCGGGCCCAGGTAGGTGCCGACGCCGCCCACGATCACCATCGTCATCAGGTCGCCCGAGCGGGCCCAGTGCATGAAATGCGGCCCCACGAACTGGGTCGAGTTGGCCAGCAGCGCGCCGGCGAAGCCGCAGGCCGCGGCGGCGATCGCCATCGCCGCCATCCGGTAGCCGAAGGTGTCGTAGCCCAGCGCCCGCATCTGGCGGTCGTTGGAGCGCGCGCCCTGCAGCGCCAGTCCGAACTTCGAGCGCACCAGCCGCCGGCAGCCCAGATAGGCCGCAGCCAGCGCCGCCAGGCACAGGTAATAGAACACCGCCGGCTCGTTCAGGTCGAGCGGACCCAGGGCGCTGCGCACCGGCAGCGACATGCCGTCGTCGCCGCCATAGTCCGACAGGCTCACGCCGATGAAGTAGAACATCTGCGAGAAGGCCAGCGTGATCATGATGAAGAAGGAGCCGCTGGTGCGTAGCGCCACCGTGCCGGTGGCCAGCGCCACCATGCTGCTGGCCAGCACCGCAACCGGCCATTGCACCGCGGCGCCGCCGACGCCGTGATAAGCCAGGATGCCCACCGCATAGGCGCCGATGCCCAGGTACAGCGCGTGTCCGAAGCTGACCAGGCCGCCGAAGCCGAGGATGAAGCCCAGGCTCAGCGCGGCGATGCCGAACACCATGAAGCGCGCCACCAGGTCGAGCAGGAAGGGCTGGTCCAGCGCCTGCGCCAGCAGCGGGAGGGCCGCCAGCACGGCCAGCAGGCCGAGCGCCCAGGCGGGGGAGGCCTCGGGCCGCGCGATCGCCATGCCATGGCGGCCGATGGCCGGCGGCGGCGCGTGGCCGGCGCGCCGCACGCCGCGCGGTGGCAGCAGGCCCTGCGGCCGCAGCAGCAGCACCGCCGCCATCAGCAGATAGATCAGCATCGACGACAGCGCCGGTCCGACCGCGCCGGCCAGCTGCGGCGAGAAGGCCATCGCCAGCAGCGGCTTGGCATAGGCACGCCCGAGCGTGTCGACCATGCCGATCAGCAGCCCGCCGATCAGCGCGCCCTTGACCGAGCCCAGGCCGCCGATGATGACCACGCTGAAGGCCACGATCACCATCTCGTCGCCCATGCCCGGCACCACCGAGAACAGCGGCGCCGCCATCGCGCCGGCCAGCCCGGCCAGCAGAGCGCCGAAGCCGAAGATGGCGCGATGGATGCGCGCCACGTCCACGCCCAGCAGCCCCAGCATCTGGCGATTGCTGGCGCAGGCGCGGATCAGCATGCCGGCCCGGGTGAACGAGACGACGAAATACAGCAGCGCGGCCACCGCCAGCCCGACCGCGATCACGGCCAGCCGGTAGACCGGCACCTGGGCACCGCCGAACAGCGCCACCTGGCCCTGCAGGAAGGCGGGGATCGGCGCGTTGAGCGGCTCCGGACCCCAGATCATGTTGGCGGCCTCGTTGCAGATCAGGATCACGCCAAAGGTGCACAGCACCTGGTCGAGATGGTCGCGCGCGTACAGCCGGCGGAACAGCGTCCGCTCCAGCAGCGCGCCCACCAGCAGCGTGCCCGCCATCGCGCCCAGCACGCCCAGCGCGTAGGAGCCGGTGAAGCGCGCCACCATCAGCGAAAAATAGGCGCCCAGCATGAACTGGACGCCGTGCGCGAGGTTGATGAAATTGACGATGCCGAACACCAGCGTCAGCCCCGCCGCCATCAGGAACAGCAGTACCCCGTACTGCAGGCCGTTGAAGACCTGTTCCAGCAGCAATGTCAATTGGTCCATGTCAACGCCTCTCCAGCGCATCTGCGTCCGTACGCACTGCACCGACCCACCCGGGGCACAGCGGATCCGGCTCCGTCGGTCCGCCAGCGCCGCCCCCTTGGGGGGCGCGCGAAGCGCGTAGGGGGGTCACAACTTGCAGTCTTTGGCGTAGGAGTCGGGAATGCCCTTCATCACGGTCGACAGCGTTTTCGTGACCAGCACGCCGTCGTCGCGCTTGACCACCTCGCGCAGGTAGTAGTCCTGCACCGGGAAGCCGTTGTTGGCGAACTTGAAGTTGCCGCGCACCGATTTGAAATCGGCCTGCTTCAAGGCCGCGCGCAGCGCCGGCTTGTCGTCCACCTTGCCGCCCACCTTGCGGATCGCGCTGTCCAGCAGCATGAAGGCGTCGTAGGCGAAGGCCGCGTAGTCGTTCGGCAGCATGCCGAACCTGGCTTCGTAGCCGGACACGAATTTCCTGTTGGCCGGGTTGTCGAGGTCCACGCTCCACATCCCCACGCCCAGCACGCCCAGTGCGTCGTCGCCGATGGCCGGCAGGCTGGACTGGTCCACCGTCCACACCACGTACAGCGGCACGCTCTTGATCAGGCCGGCCTGGCTGTACTGCTTCAGGTACGACACCGCCATCGCGCCCGGGTAGAAGATGAACACCGAATCGGGCCTGGCGGCGCGCAGCGTGGACAGCTCGGACGAGAACTCCACTTCGCCGAACTTGGTATAGCTTTCGCCGGCCAGCGGCGTCTTGTAGGTACGCTGCAATCCGGCCACGGTGTCCTTGCCGCCCTGGTAGTTGGGCGTCATCACATACAGCCTCTTGGCCCCCTTGTCGGACAGGTACTGGCCCATCGCCTCGGCCGGCTGGTCGTTCTGGCTGGAAGTGTTGAAGAAGTATTCGGAACAGCCGCTGCCGGCCAGCGGCGCCGGGCCGGCCACCGGCGAGATCAGGAAGGTCTTGGAGCGGACGATGGGCGCGTAGGCGGCCATCACCTCGTTGGAGAACAGCGGGCCGACGATCACCGGCACCTTGCTGGACTTGATCATCTCTTCGGCCAGCCGGTTGGCCACGTCGGGCTTGCTCTGGCTGTCGCCCGTCACCAGCTGCACCTCGACGCCGCCGAGCTTGCCGCCCAGGTGGTCCAGCGCCAGTTCGTAGGCCGACTGCATCTGCTTGCCGAGCGCGGCGCCGGTTCCGGTCAGGGGAAGGATGACGCCGATCTTCAGCGGGTCGGCGTGGGCCGGGGCCAGGCCCAGGGCGGCGGCGAACGCCGCGGCCCAGGCGAAGCGCCGGCGGGCGGTTCCGTGCACGATGCTGCTGCTCATGACGCGTCCTCTGCTCTGACCGTGGGTGTTCAGGAACTTGCAAGATGCGTGCCATGGGAATGGCATGCGCATCGCGCGATGCAGACAGAGGAAATGGGGCCGCGCCGCGGCGGACGGCATGCCCGGAAATAGGTTGTATACCCCGCTTCTGCGCCAATCAGGTGCAGGCTGCGCGATGGTTGTGCGCCGGGCTGCAGGGGCATGGGCGCTGGCTATATGAGTGGTATGCCTCTTTTATGGGACTGGCGGCGGGCTGACTTTGGCCGCTTGCGACAGTCGCGTCATGCCTTGTGCCAATTCACGACTTGCAGCCCCGGGACCTGGCCGAATTCCCGCACGTTGCGCGTGACCAGTGGCGCTTTGTGCTGCAAGGCAATGGCGGCGATCAGCAAATCGTGCGGCCCGATGGGCCTGCCTTGCCGCTCGAGGGCGGCACGGATGGCGGCGGCCTGCGCGGCGCAGGCGGCGTCGAAGGGCAGTATCGGCAATAGCCCCAGCAGTTTGTCCAGCGCCTGCAGGCGCGGTTTGCCGGCCGTGGGCGGCAATCGCAGCAGCCCGTAGCGCAACTCGTACGCGACGATGGCCGGCACCGCGAACGCCGACGGCGGTTCGGCCTGCATCCGCGGGACCACGTCGGGGTCGCCGCGGAAGTAATAGCTGATGGTATTGCTGTCCAGGATCAGCATCAGAAACCGATCCTGGGCAAATCGTCGCCTGGCGCGGCCTGTTCTTCGCGCAGGGGGAAATCTGCGAAGGCGCCGGCCAGCTTGCGCAGTTCCGGCGGCCACGTGTCATGGGCATGGGCGCGGATCAATTCCGCGACCCAGCGGCTTTTCGACATCCCGCTGGCCTGGGCTGCCTGGTGCACCAAGGCTTCCGTGGAGTCATCCAGATACAGCGTGATCTGTCCCATGGCGAGGTCCCTTGGCGGTAAATATATGTGGAATTATATGTGGTGCTGGCAGTCCAGCCAAGGACGGTGCCGGCAAGGGGCGTACGCCGCCGGCGGGCGATCGGATAGCGGCTCAGCGCGCCAGCCGCTGCACGCCGTCGGGCACCGCGCCGGCGGCGAACGCGACGGCGTCCACCGTAGACGGCGCCATCAGCGAACCGTGGGTCTCGTGTGCCTCGTGGCGCAGATAGACCTCGAAGCCGGCGATTGCCGCCAGCCGGTGCGCCAGTCCGTGAGCGGCCGGTTCCTCGCCTTCGCGCGCCGCATCGTCGCGCGCGCGGCCCAGGGTGGGCGGCAGGCTGCCGGAGGTTTCGATCTGGAGCCTGACCGGCCGGGCCAGCGTGCCGCCCGCGGCGTCGATGCCACCCGCGAAGGCAGCCGCCTCGCGCAGAATCGATTGGCCGTTCCACCAGATCGACGGGTCGGCCGCCGCATACGACCTGAACAGCGCCGGCCGCGTCATCATCGCGTGCAATGCGAACAGTCCGCCCAGCGAATGGCCGAACAATGTCTGGCGTGCCGGGTCCGGCTGCGCGATGCGCGCCACCGCGTCGCGCAGCGGGCCGGCGATGAAGTCGAGGAAGGCGTCCTGGCCGCCGGTACGCACCGCCGGATCGCGCACCCGCATGTATTCGGCGGCGGTGGGCGGCGTCAGGTCGTAGTAGCGGCGCCGCACGTCGATGCGGCGGCCGCCGGGATAGCCGATGCCGACCAGGGCGAGATCGCGGATGCCGGCGGCGGCCTGTGCGTGCCATGCCAGCGGGAAGGTGGCGTCGCCGTCGAGCAGATAGAGCACCGCACAGCCCGCCGGCGGCGGGCCGGCGGGGCGGGCGACCTGGATGTGCCAGGACGCGGCGCCGGCTTCGGCGGCCAGGTCGAAGCGTTCGATGCGCGGGTCGTCGATGATCTCGGCGGGCTGGTCGGCCGCGCGTTGCGCGGCGCTGCGGCCGGCCGGCGCGGCGGCCCGGCTGGCTTCGTGGCGTGCGAAGAGCATGGTGGTCATGGCTGACAGGATCGTGCGTCGCCGCTGCGTGCGGCGGGAGTCGGCGGCCTGGGCGGCGGATGGAGCGCGGTGCATGTGGGAAGGTCAGCGAGAAGCGTGCCCGGCGGGGGTGGCGGGCACGGCAGGCGTGGCAGGTCCGGCGGCAGCGGCCGGCACGGCAGGCTCCGGTAGCAGGTCCACCAGAAAGGTGCCTTCGTAGGGCACGGCCGCGAAGCGCCGGTTGATCTCGTCCAGCGTGGCCTGCGGCGAGACGTCGGCGAACTGGCGGGGGTGCAGCCAGCGCGCCAGCGCCTCGATGAAGACCACGTGCAGCGGCGAATCGTTGAAGCCGTGCCAGATGCCGTGCGCGTTGCCCGAGCGCACGGCCGCCAGCGCCGACAGTTCGGGGGCCCGCACGATGTCGCGCAGGCTGGCGCGCGCCTGCGCCTGGCCGGCGCCCATGCCGATCGCCAGGCCGCCGAGGCGCCCGGAGGCGCCGGTGCCGGTGGCCACGTAGACGGCGGGGTTGCGGCGGTTGATGTATTCGAAGTCCAGCTGTCCGGTGGCGCCCTTAAGCACGTCGGCGCCGATGTTGTGGCCGCCGGCCAGCGCGATCATGTCGTTGAAGGTGCCCAGGCCGGGCGAATTGCAGCAGGCGGTGCTGCCGGCATGGGCGTGCACCAGGACCGCCGGCCGCGCCGCGCCGGCGGCGGCGACGCCCGCGGCGACCCGCTCCATGTGTCCGCGATAGAACGCGATGAACGCTTCGGCCTGCTGCGAACGGTCCAGCGCCGCGCCGAGCAGGCGAATGCTGGGTTCGGTATTCTGCAGCGGCTTCATGAAGAAATCCACGACCACTACCGGCACGCCGGCCTCGTCGAAGTGGCGGATGACCGGCGAATTGCGCGGATCCGCGCCCGGCGCGATGCCGGCGAACGCCAGCGTCAGGATCACCAGGTCCGGGCGCAGCGCCATGGTTTTTTCGACCGAGAACGTATCGGGCGCGTGGCGGCCGACCACCGGCACGTTGTCGATGGCGGGGAAGCGGCGCCTGTAGGCCTGGTATTCGTTGGCGTAGGAGGACTTGAACTCGTCGGACCAGCCGGCCAGGATGCCGACCGGATCGGGGTGGATCAGCCCCAGCACCGGAAGGTAGCGGGCCTGGGACAGCACCACGCGCTGCGCGGGACGCGGCAGGGTCACTTCACGGCCCGCGATGTCGCGCAGCACGATGGGGTCGGCCGCGGCGGTGGCTGCCAGTCCCATGAATAGCGTCAGCGCGGCCAGTATATGGGCGGGCAAGCTGGCGGACAGGCCGGCGAACCGGGGGCCGCCTTCGTGGGCAGAGCGGCGGGCCGGCCGGCGGCACGGCGCCGCGCACCGGCGGCGCGCCTGCGATGGACCGAGGGCAATCGTCATGGCGTAGGTGGCATAGGGGGCGACAGCGGGGGGAGGGAGACGGCCAGGCCGTCGATGATGACCTGCGGCAATCCGCGCGAACACGTTTCCACGCGGCCGCGCACGCCGTACGCCGCCGCCAGCGTTTCGGCGGTCACCACGTCGCGCGGCGCGCCCTCGGCCAGCAGGCGGCCGCCGCGCATCAGCAGGCAACGGTCGGCATGACGCAGCGCGATGTTCAGGTCGTGCAGCACGATCACGGTAACCAGCCCGCGCTCGCGTGTTTCCTCGCGCAGCAGGTCCAGTACGTGGAACTGGTGATTCAGGTCGAGCGCCGACAGCGGTTCGTCCAGCAGCAGCAGGCGGGGCTGGCGCACGAGCGCCTGGGCCAGCCCGGCCAACTGCTTCTGCCCGCCCGACAGGCGGTCCAGGTAATGCAGCGCGAGGTGGCCGATGCCGAGCCGCTCGAGCAGGGCCATGACCGCGCCGGTATCGGCGGCCTGGGCGCGCAGGCTGCCTACCGTGGCGTGCGCCGCCGCCAGCACGGATTCGAACACGCGCAGATGCACCGCGGCCGGCAGCGATTGCGGCAGGTAGGCCACCTGCCGCGCGCGCTGCGCGAAGCCGCCGTCGGCCAGGTCCCGGCCGTCCAGCAGCACCTGGCCGCCGCGCAGCGGCACCAGCCCGGCCACCGCCTTGAGCAGGGTGGACTTGCCGCTGCCGTTGGGCCCGAGCAGCGCGGTGACGGTGTCGGCGGCGAGCGGTCCGGCCGACAGGTCTTCGACGATGGCGCGCCGTCCATAGGCGACGTCGAGGCGGCGCAGTTCCAGCATGGCGCCTCAGTGCACCTGGCGGCGCAGCACCACCGCCAGGAAGAAGGGAATGCCGACCAGCGCCGTGACGATGCCCACCGGCACCACCACGCCGGGCATCACCAGCTTCGACACCACCGACGCCAGCGACAGGATCAGGGCGCCCACCAGGGCACTGCCCGGCAGGTAGTGGCGGTGGTCCTCCCCGAACAGGCGGCGCGCGATGTGCGGCGCGACCAGCCCGATGAAGCCGATGACGCCGGCGAAGGCCACCGCCAGCCCGGCCAGCAGGCTGATGCGCGCCAGTGCGCGCAGGTGCAGGCGGCGCACGTCGACGCCGAAGCTGGCCGCGCGTTCCTCGCCCAGCCGCAGGGCCGTGAGCCGCCAGGCGTCGCGCAGCGACAGCGGCAGCATCGCGGCCAGGGCGAGCGCGAGGACGCCGATGCGCGTCCAGTCGGCCCGCGCCAGGCTGCCGAGCGTCCAGAACACCAGCCCCTGCAGCGCTTCGGCCCGCGCCAGGAACTGCACCAACGACACCAGCGCGTTGAACGAGAACACCAGCGCGATGCCGAACAGCACCACGCCCGGCGTGCCGACGCCGCCCCAGCGCGCCACCGCATGCAGCAGCAGCGCCGACAGCAGCGCGAAGGCGAAGGCGCTGGCCGCCACCGTCCAGCCGGCCGGCACGCCGGGAATGGCGAGATCGAGCACGATGACCAGCGAAGCGCCCAGCGCCGCCGCCGATGACAGCCCCAGCGTGAAGGGGCTGGCCAGCGGGTTGTCGAGCACGGTCTGCATTTCGGCGCCGGCCAGGCCCAGCGCGGCGCCGACCACCAGCGCCATCGTGGCCGAGGGCAGGCGGATGTTCCAGACGATGACCCGGGCGATGGGGTCCATGGCATCGGGCGCCGACAGCGCGCGCAGCAGGTCGGCCGCGCCCAGGCCCGAGGCGCCGGTGGCGACGTCCAGCAGCAGCGAGGCGGCCGCCAGCGCCAGCAGGGCCAGCAGCGCCAGGCCGCGCCGGCGCAGGATGCGCGCATAGGCATCGGCCACGGACGTGGCCGGCCCGGCGGCGGCGGGGTCCGAGATGGGGTCGGTAATGATTCGCATTTTGGCTTTCGAGTATCGCACGGCCGCATCAGCCCGGCCTTGCCGGGACGAGCGGCTATCTTTGAATCCGTGTCAGGGGGATCCGGCGCCTGGCCGGGGACGGCAGTTCGGCCAATATGATATTGATTCCCATTTAGATTAATATGGCTGCTCTGGGCTGCTGCCCGTCGTCAGGGGCGACCAAGCCATGAGCGCATCCGCGTACCCCGTCATCAACGAACTGGAACTGGCCGCGCCGCTGCGGATCATCGCGTCGAACTACCGTGTCCTGTCGTCCTCGCGCGCGCTGGGCAGCGGCGCGCTGCGCGGCATGTTCAGCGTGCAGTCGCTGCGCGACGGCCTGTTCCTGCACATGTCCGACACGGTCTACCTGAACGACCTGGTCACCAGCAGCGTGCTGGACGGCGGCCTGAAGCTGGCGCTGGTGATCGACGGCCTGGTCGACATTTCCTACGGCCCGCGGCGCCTGCTGCTGGGGTCGCCGCGCGAGCATCGCAAGCTCCCCGTGGCCGGGCAGGCGGCGCTGGTCAATCTGCTGGAGCCCACGCTGTGCGTGCGCCACGGCGTGGCCGGGCGCTATTCGCGCGCGATCAGCCTGACGGTGATGCCGCAGTGGCTGTGTCAGTCCGATTTCGCCGGCAGCGCCCAGTGGCGCAACGTGGCGCGCTTCCTGGGCGAGCACCTGGCCACCGCGGCGTGGCAGCCGTCGCCGCGCGTGCTGGCGCTGGTGCGGCAGATGCTCAGCGCCAGCGAATACGCGGAGCCCATGCGCCGGCTGTATCTGGAAAGCCGCGCGATCGACATCGCCTGCGAGGCCATCGGGCATCTGGCCGGCGAAACCGCCATGCCGGCCGCGCAGGAAGGCGTGCATCTGCGCGAATACCGCCGGCTGGACACGGTGCGCGAACTGATCGACAGCGGCGAGGCGGACGCCTTGTCGGTGGAAGCCATCGCCAGCAAGATCGGCATGAGCGCCAGCACCCTGCAGCGCTACTTCCGCGCCGTCTACGGCCGGCCCGTGTTCGACTACCTGCGCGACAGCCGCATGCGCCGCGCCCGGCAGGCGCTCGAGCGCGACGGCGTCAGCGTGGCGCAGGCCGCGGCGCTGGCCGGCTATTCCAACCCGGCCAACTTCGCCACGGCGATGCGGCGGTATTACGGCCTGAAGCCCAGCGAGCTCCGGGCAAGGGTTTAGGCTGCCGAGGCGGCTGCGTGCACAGCGATTGTCTTTCGGGCAGCCGCTCTGGCAGCCCTGCGGGGCTGCTCAGCCCTGGCTGTTTTCCTGGAACAGCGCTTGCAGCGATTCGGCGGCGAGAATACGGCGGCTCCATCTGCGAAGCTGATCGGTAGCGGCCTGTTCGACCGCCTGAAGATACGGTTCATCCAGTTCGGGCGGCAGCGTCAGTATCCAATCGATCAAGCGCAGCAAGCCCACAACATCGATTCTTCCCAACGCGCCAGCCAGCGGTCAAGGTGCACGGCCTGATAGCGCAGCGGCTGGGGGTTCTGCAAGGATTGGTGTTCGGCCGCCAGATAGTCAAGAACCGCTCCAGGGCTTCTTTCCAGGGCGAGTCCATGTCCTCGGGCTTTGTCCGGCCTCGCGGCTTGCTCGGCATGAGCGGTTTCCAACGGTGAAAGCGGAACCGGCACTCTAGGGATGCCCCCTTCTCGCCGCTATATCGGGAACTGCGGACGGACAAAGTGGTTGTGGGGAAAACGATGTTGGCGCCGCTGCAAAGGCCTTTGGCCCGTTGTCATTCCTATACTTTCCCTTTCCGTAAATAGGATTCGTTCTCATCGACGGCGCGGCATGCCGCCGGGCGGGGGAACGCCGCTCTCCCACGCGAAAGGAATGCCATGAGCCGTAGCCGCCGATCTTCCCCTCTTTCTTGCCGCGGTCCGGCGCTGCTGGCCGCCGGCCTGGCGGGCGCCGGCTTCGGCGCGCAGGCGCAAACCCCGGCGCAGCCGGCGCCGGCGGCCGAGCTGGCGCCGGTGACGGTCACCGCCGAGGAAGAGCTCAAGCAGTCGCTCGGGGTGTCGGTCATCACAGCCGAAGACCTGGCCCAGCGCCCGCCGGTCAACGATATTTCAGAGATCCTGCGCACCATGCCGGGCGTGAACCTGACCGGCAACTCGGCCAGCGGCCAGCGCGGCAACAACCGGCAGATCGACATCCGCGGCATGGGGCCGGAGAACACGCTGATCCTGATCGACGGCAAGCCGGTCACCTCGCGCAACTCGGTGCGCTACGGCTGGCGCGGCGAACGCGATTCGCGCGGCGACACCAACTGGGTGCCGGCCGACCAGATCGAGCGCATCGAGGTGCTGCGCGGCCCGGCCGCCGCGCGCTACGGCAACGGCGCGGCCGGCGGGGTGGTCAACATCATCACCAAGAAGCCCGGCGACAGGATCGGCGGCAGCGCCACCGTGTACTTCAACATGCCGCAGCATTCGGAAGAGGGCAATACCAAGCGGATGAGCTTCGGCCTGAACGGCCCGTTGTCGGACCGGCTGTCGTTCCGGCTGTACGGCAACGTTGCCAAGACCGACGCCGACGCCTTCGACATCAACAAGGACCACGCCTCGACCCGGCTGGGCGCCAACGCGGCGTCGTTCCCGGCCGGCCGCGAGGGCGTGCGCAACCGCGACCTGGACGGCACGCTGACCTGGAAGCTGCTGCCGGGCCAGGAAGTGGACTTCGGCGCCAGCTACAGCCGGCAAGGCAACATCTATGCGGGCGACACGCAGAACACCAACACCAATGCCGAGGTGCAGCGGCAACTGGGCAGCGAGACCAACCGGCTGTATCGCCAGGCCTATTCGATCACGCATCGCGGCCACTGGAACGACGCCACCGACACGCTGGCCTACCTGCAGTACGAACGCACCCGCAACACGCGCCTGCTCGAAGGGCTGGCCGGCGGTACCGAGGGCGCGTTCAACGACCCCACGAACCCCGCCATCGCCGACGGCGGCTTCGGCGACATCGACCTGCGCACGGTCACCGCGCATGCCGAGCTGAACCGGCGCTTCAAGCTGGGCGGCGTCGACCAGGTCGGCACCTTCGGCCTGGAATGGGTGCAATCGAAACTGGAGGACAACGCTTCCGACCTGAAGGCGCGCAATCCGCAGGCGCAGGTGCCGGCGCCGCCCACGCCGTACCAGCCGACGGCCAAGGCGCAGATCTTCTCGGCCTTCGCCGAAGACAACATCTACCTGACCGACCGCCTGACGGCCACGCCCGGGCTGCGCTTCGACCATCACGACCAGTACGGCCCGAACTGGAGCCCGGCGCTGAACCTGTCGTATGCGCTGACCTCGGCGTGGACGATCAAGGGCGGCGTGGCGCGCGCCTACAAGGCGCCCAACCTGTACCAGGGCAATACCGGCTACACGCTGTACAGCGCGGGCAACGGCTGCTGGGGCGGGCTGGCGGGCTGCTTCCTGATGGGCAACGACGATCTCAAGCCCGAGACCAGCATCAACAAGGAAATCGGCGTGCAGTACGCGCGCGGCGGCCTGCTGGGCAGCCTGGCCTATTTCCGCAACGACTACCGCAACAAGGTCGATGCCGGGCACGACGTGGTCGGCACCCAGGCCGGGCGCGCGGTGTTCCAGTGGGAGAACGTGCCGAAGGCGGTGACCGAGGGGCTGGAGGGCAACCTGACGCTGCCGCTGGCGCGCAGCCTGACCTGGACCACCAACTTCACCTATATGTTCCAGTCGAAGAACAAGTCCACCGGCGAACGGCTGTCGACCATCCCCGAATACACCGTCAACTCGTCGCTGAGCTGGCAGGCCGACGAGCGCTTCTCGGCACTGGCCACCTTCACCTGGTACGGCACGCAGAAGCCGCAGAAGTACGACTACTACGGCAATCCGGTGACCGGCTCGGCGGCCGACGAGGTCGATCCCTATGTGCTGCTGGGCGTGAGCGGCACGTACCGCGTCAACCGCAGCCTGCGGCTGACGGCCGGCATCGACAACCTGCTCGACAAGCGCCTGTTCCGCCGCGGCAACGCGGCCGGGGTCAACGTGGGCACGCCCAACGAGATCGCGGGCGCCGGCGCCTATACGTACAACCAGCCGGGGCGTACCTTCTACGTGAGCATGACGGCGTCGTTCTGAACGCGCGTGGAGAGGCGCGCCGCTGCGCCGGCGGGGCGGCCCGGCCTGCGTTGCCGCCTGGGCGTGGCTGCGCTGCGCATCGGCCCGGCGGACGCTGGCCGGCCCGTCGTCAATCCCGCGCCGCCGGCAACTCGAAGCGGAAGGCGGCGCCGTAGCCAGGCAGGTCGACCAGGCGGATCGCGCTGCCGTGCAGCTGCAGGATGCTGTGCACGATGCGCAGCCCCAGGCCGCCCGCGCGGCGCGCGCCGCCCACGTCGAACGGCCGGTGGAACAGGCCCTCGCGCAGTTCGGGCGCGATGCCGGGGCCGGTGTCGGCCACGGTAGCTTCGACGGCCTGCGCGTGCGGGACCAGCGCCACCTCCACCCGGCCGCCGGCCGGCGCATGGCGCAGCGCGTTGTCCAGCAGATTGGTCAGCACCCGTTCGATCAGGCCCAGGTCGCCGCGCACCGGCGGGATCGGGCCGGCGAACGCCGCGCGCAGTTCCACCTGCCGCGCCTGCGCCGCCAGCTCCAGTTTCTGGAACACGTCCTGCACCAGGTCGGTGAGCGAGAAGGCTTCCGGCTCGGGCTTGACGAAGCCGTATTCGAGCCGCGCCAGTTCGAACAGCGATTGCGCCAGCGCGCCCACATTGCGGCTCTGGTCCAGCGCGATGCCCAGGTAGCGGCGCCGCTCGGCCGGGGCGAGCGTGTCGTCCTTCAGCGCCAGGGTTTCCAGGTAGCCGTGCAGCGAGGCCAGCGGGGTGCGCAGGTCGTGCGAGATGTTGGCGATCAGCTCGCGCCGTTCCTGATCCTGCCGCGTCAGCGCGCGCAACTGCTCGGCCAGGCGGCCAGTCATCTGGCGGAAGGCGCCGTCGAGCACGGCGATCTCGTCGCGGGCGGCGCCGCGCGTGGACGGCTCGGCGGCAATCGGCGGGGAGGCGCCGGCCGCGGCGGCAACGGGCGAAGCCGGCGGGACAGCGGCCGGCGGGACAGCGGCGGACGTGACAGCGGCGGACGTGTCAGCGGCGGGCAGCGCGGCCGCCGCATCGTCCGGATCGAACTGCCGCATCGTCTCGGCCAGCCGCCGCAGCGGACGCGTGATCAGCGCGAAGGCCGCCAGGCCCGCCAGCAGGCACAGCAGCGCCACCAGGCCGATGGACCACAGCGCCAGGTCGAGCGCGGCGCCGGTGGCGCCGCGCGCGGCCAGCCTGTCGTGCGCCTCGCCCAGCAATACGACATACACGTAGCCCGCGTCGCGGCCATCCACGCGCAGCGGCGCCGCGCTGAACACCTTGCGGCCATCGGCGCTGCGCGGGTCGTCGCCCAGGATGGGCAGCCGGCCGCCGGCCAGCAGCCGGCGCACCGGCGCCAGGTCCACGCGCTCGCGCCGCAGGCGGTCGGCCGGCGCGGCGTGGCCGGTGATGCGGCCGTCGTTGTCGAGCAGGTAGACCTCGACGCTGGGGTTGACCGCCATCAGCTGGCCGAACAGGCGCCGCACCGCGTCCGGTTTCAGCCCGCCGGCGTCCATCAATTGGGCATTGCGCGCGATGTGTCCGGCCAGGTCGCGCGACAGCCCTTGCGCCACTTCCAGTTCGTGCATGCGTGTGGCGCGCACCTGCAGCCAGGCCGAGGTGCCGCTGCACACCAGCAGCAGCAGGGCGAACACCAGCGACAGGCGCTGCGTGAGGGTGAACTTCACGATTCGGCGCCGCCCGCGAACTTGTAGCCGCGGCCCCAGACGGTGAGGATGCGCGCCGGCTGCGCCGGGTCGGCCTCGATCTTGGTGCGCAGCCGGTTGATGTGGGTATTGACGGTGTGTTCGTAGCCCTCGTGGCTGTAGCCCCACACGGCATTGAGCAGGTCCATGCGCGAGAACACCTTGCCGGGCTGGCGCGCGAAGAAGTGCAGCAGGTCGAACTCGCGCGGCGTGAGGTCCAGCGGGCGGCCGTCCAGCCTGGCTTCGCGCGCCACCGGATCGATGAACAGGCCCGCCACCGACAGGCTGCCGGCGTCGAGGCGCGCATTGCGCGCCAGCGCGTCGACCCGCCGCAGCAGCGCCTTCACGCGGGCGATCAGCTCCAGCACCGAGAAGGGCTTGGCCAGGTAATCGTCGGCGCCCAGTTCCAGGCCGAGGATGCGATGCATCTCGGTGGCGCGGGCGCTGATGATGATGATGGGAACGTAGCGCGCCATGGCGCGGGCGCGCCGGCAGATCTCCAGGCCGTCGACGCCCGGCAGCATGATGTCGAGCACCAGCGCGTCCCAGCCGCCCTGTTCCAGCTGGCGCAGGCCGGCCTCGCCGTCGGCGCAGTGAGTGACTTCCATGCCTTCGTCGCGCAGGTTCAGCGCGAGCATGTCGGCGATGTGGCGGTCGTCCTCGACCAGCAGGAGGCGTCTGGGCTGATCCATCGGCGGCGGTTCCGGATGCGCGGGCGCGGCCCTGCATTGTGGGGGCGTTCGGCCCGTCGAATCATCACGATTTGTTTAAGTTTACGTGAGGACTTCGGGACAGGGCCCTCGCTACGCTGCGTGCATCGGATGCCGGCAGGCCCCGGAAACATGGAGGACGACGCGATGGACAGACGACAATTCTTTACCGGATCGGCCGCCGTGCTGGCCGCCGGCGCGCTGCCCCTGCTGTGGGCGCGCCGGCCGGCCTTGTCGGCCGCCAGCGCTGCTGGCGCGCAGGTCGCGGAAGCCGAACGCTTCGAGGTGGACTACAGCGATGCGGAATGGCGCGCCCGCCTCACGACGGCCCAGTACGACGTGCTGCGCCAGGAAGGCACCGAGCGCCCGTACAGCAGCCCGCTGAACGACGAGCACCGCGCCGGCACCTTCGCCTGCGCCGGCTGCGGCCTGCCGCTGTTCGCCTCGAACGCCAAGTTCGACAGCCATACCGGCTGGCCGAGTTTCTGGCAGCCCTTGCCGCAGGCGGTGGGCACGCGCGCCGACACCAGCTACGGCATGGCCCGTACCGAGGTGCATTGCCGCCGCTGCGGCGGCCACCTGGGCCATTTGTTCAACGACGGCCCGCCGCCCACCGGCCTGCGCTATTGCATGAACGGCCTTGCGATGACATTCGCGGTTGCTTGAAGGTCCACCCGGAGTATTCCATGCTGCTGTTGTTGCTTGCCTACCTGGGCGGCGTGCTGACCATCGTCAGTCCTTGCATCCTGCCGGTGCTGCCCTTCGTGTTCTCGTTCGCCGGCCGGCCGTTCTCGCGCGGCGGGCTGCCGTTGCTGATCGGCATGGCGCTCACTTTTGCGCTGGTGGCTTCGCTGGCGACGGTGGCGGGCGGCTGGGTGGTGGCCGCCAATCAATATGGCCGCGGGCTGGCGCTCGTGCTGGCGGCGGTGTTCGCGCTGATGCTGCTGTGGCCCGGCCTGGCCGAGCGCCTGACGCAGCCGCTGGTGATGGCCGGCGGCCGCCTGTCGGCGGCGCAGGGCGACGGGCAACGGCCGTGGGCGCCGCTGCTGCTGGGCGTGGCGACCGGGCTGCTGTGGGCGCCGTGCGCCGGGCCGATCCTCGGGCTGGTGCTGACGGGCGCGGCGCTGCAGGGCGCGAACCTGGAAACCGCGGCACTGCTGCTGGCCTACGCGGCCGGCGCGGCCACCTCGCTGGCGCTCGCGCTGTTGGCCGGCGGCCGCGTGCTGGTGGCGATTAAGCGGGCGCTGGGCGCCGGCGAGTGGCTGCGGCGCGGCGCGGGGCTGGCCATGCTGGCCGGCGTGGCGGCGATCGCGTTAGGGCTGGATACCGGCGTATTGGCGCAGGTATCCACGGCGTCCACCGGTGGATTGGAACAGAAGCTGGTGGACCGGCTGGCCGGCGCGGGTGCGGCCGGCGGCTCCGGCGCGGCGATGGCGGGCAGTGCCGGGGAAGCGGCGGGCAGTCAGGGCGGCGGGCCTGCCATGATGATGTCTGACCTCAGCGGCGCAGCGCCTGTCACCATGACGATGTCCGCCGGCGACGCCATGCGCATGGCCGGCCCCGGCGCCGCGCCGGCGCTGCCCGACGAAGGCGGCCTGCCGCCGCTGGACGGCGCGGTGCAGTGGCTCAACTCCCCGCCGCTCAGCGCGCAGGCGCTGCGCGGCAAGGTGGTGCTGGTCGACTTCTGGACCTACTCCTGCATCAACTGCCTGCGCGCACTGCCCTATGTGAAGGCCTGGGCCGACAAGTACCGCGACCAGGGGCTGGTGGTGATCGGCGTGCACGCGCCCGAGTTCGCCTTCGAGCGCGACACGGCCAACGTGAAGCGCGAAGCGGCCCGGCTGGGCATCGACTACCCCGTCGCCATCGACAACAACTACGCGATCTGGCGCGCCTTTGGCAACCGCTACTGGCCGGCGCACTATTTCATCGACGCGCAGGGCCGCATCCGCCACCATCACTTCGGCGAAGGCGAGTATGCGGAATCGGAACGCGTGATCCAGCAACTGCTGCGCGAGGCCGGCATGCATAACGTGGCGGACGGCGTGGCCGAGGTGCACGGCCAGGGTGTGGAGATGGCGGCCGACATGGAAGCCATCGGCTCCCCCGAAACCTACCTGGGCTACGAGCGCGCCGAGCGTTTCGCGTCCGGCGCGGCGGTGCCCGACAAGGCCGCCGACTACACCGCGCCCGCGGCGCCGGCGCTCAACGCCTGGGGCCTGGGCGGCCGCTGGGCCGTGGGCCCAGAACAGGCGACGCTGGCCGGGCCCGCGGGCCGCATCGTCTACCGCTTTCGCGCGCGCGACCTGCACCTGGTGCTGGGCCCCGCGCCGGGCGGCAAGCCGGTACGCTTCAAGGTGACGCTGGACGGCGCGGCGCCGGGCGCGGCGCATGGCGTGGACGTGGCGCCCGACGGCAGCGGCACCGTGAACGAGCAGCGCCTGTATCAGCTGCTGCGCCAGTCGGGGCCCGAAGCGGACCATACTTTCGCCATCGAGTTTCTCGATTCCGGCGTCTCGGCCTATGCGTTCACCTTCGGCTGAGCAGCGCCCCTTGCACGACCTTCCAGGAGGACGGTTCATCGTGACGACATCGGATTCTTTCTTCTCCCGCCGCCGCGGCGCGCTCGGCCTGCTGGCCGCCGGCGTCGCGGCCGCCGGCCTGTTCGCCTGGCAGCGCCCGGCCTATTCGCTGCGCACGGACGAGGCCGTGACCCTGCCCGCGCCGGCGATGGACGAGCCGGCGGGCACGGCCCATACTGAGACCGCGGTGTTTGCCGGCGGCTGCTTCTGGGGCGTGCAGGGCGTGTTCCAGCACGTGCGCGGCGTGCAGAAGGCGGTGTCGGGCTATGCCGGCGGCACGGCCGACACCGCGCAGTACGAGACCGTCAGTTCGGGCCGCACCGGCCATGCCGAGTCGGTGCAGGTCACCTTCGACCCGTCGCAGGTGTCGTACGGCACGCTGCTGCAGGTGTTCTTCTCGGTGGCGCACGATCCCACCCAGCTGAACCGGCAGGGGCCCGACAGCGGCACGCAATACCGCTCGGCCCTGTTTCCGGCCAACGCGCAGCAGAAGCGCGTGGCGCAGGCCTACATCGCGCAGCTGGAGGCCGCGCATGCGTTCGGCGGGCCGATCGTCACCCGCATCGAGGACGGTGCGGCCTTCTATCCCGCCGAGGCCTACCACCAGGATTTCCTGACCGAGCACCCGTCGTATCCGTACATCGTCATCAACGATCTGCCCAAGGTCGGGAACCTGAAGCGGGTGTTTCCTTCGCTCTACCGCGACGATCCGGTGCTGGTGAAGGCGGCCTCGGCGTCGTAGGCCTGGCGGTGCCCGGCTGCGCGCCGGACACCGGGCTCGTCAGCCAGGCGTCTTTTCGACCTCGGGCGTGCCGGCGCGCACCACCAGTTGCGTGGTGCCGTCCACCGCCGGCGACGGCACCTGGCCGTCCTGCGACTTCTTCATTCTGGTGAAGACGCAGTTCAGCGCGGCAGGGGTGAGGGTGACCACCGCATAGCCTTGCGCGTCGGTGTCTGCATGCCTGAGCCACGGGTTGTAGCCCGTCATCGTGCCGTCGAGCCTGTTGTCGTCGCCGTCGTAGACCAGCGATGCCAACGGCGCCAGGCTGGCGGTGGCATCCACGAAGCTCTTGTAATAGCTGAACAGCGACGTGCTGGAAATTCCGGCGGTCACCAGGTCCACCATCACCGGCTGCGGTTCGCCGGCATCGAAGTCGTCCATCACCGCGCCGGCGAAGAAGGCGTGGATGTCGCCGGTCAGCGCGACCACGTTCTGGATGCCTTGCGCCTTCAGGAACGCCATCAGGTTCTTGCGCTCGGCGTTGTAGCCGTCCCATTGGTCGGCGTCGAACAGGACGGTGCCCAGCATGGTGGGCGGCACCTGCTGCACGCCGGCGTTCAGCTGGGCGGCCAGCGCTTCGGCGTCGCCGCCGGTCAGGCCCAGGGCGCCGGTCAGGTGGCCGAAGGTGCCGGGCAGGCCGCCGGTCTGGATGTCGGCCAGGTCGAGCTTGATCTGCGTCAGCAATGCATCCTGCATCGGGGCCAGGGCCGGATTGCCGGCGACCAGGCCGGCGAACAGCAGCCGGGCCACGGCGTCCAGGCCGTCCACCTGCATGCGCAGCAGCGACACCTCGTTGCCCCACAGTTTCCAGGTCGTGGTGGCGCCCTGCATCTGCTCCCGCCACCAGCCGCGCTGGGTATCGCCCAGCATCGAGACCGGCGTCAGCGCGCCGCCGGCGGCGTTCATCTTGGCCTGTTCGGCCTGCGCCAGGAGCGTTTCGTTGACGAGGTAGCGGCTGCCGGCCATGCCGCCGGCCGCGATCTCGGGGATGACGTGGTCGGCCCGGTACAGCCGTTCGTCGGTCATCACCAGCGTGGCCAGCTTGCCGAATACGAACGAGCGGTAGATCCGGATGCTGTCGAACGCGGGATTCTCGGGGTGCAGCTCGACGTCGGCCGGCATGAACTCGAACCAGGCCTGGTTGGCGTTGCGGCGGCGCGCGGTCATGTGGGCCGAGTCGTCGGCGTCGTAGGTCTGGTGGCCCTGCCACGCATCGTCGGAGAATTCGTGGTCGTCCCAGATCGCGATCAGCGGCGCGCTGGCGTGCAGCGACTGCAGGCGCGGGTCGGAGCGGTAGGTCTTGTACAGCGTGCGGTAGTCGGCCAGCGAGGTCGCGTAGACCGAGCCGTCGTCGCGCTCGGTGCCGTCGGGCAGCGCGATGGGCGTGTGCCGCGGATCGTCGGCGTTGGGCGCGCCGATCGATTCGTAGATGTAGTCGCCCAGGTGCACGACGAAATCGAGTTCTTCCTTCTGCAGTTCCGAGAACGCAGCCCAGTGGTTGGCGTTCCAGTCCTGGCAGGAGACGAAGGCGAACTTCAGCTGCGAGATGTCGGCATCGGCGGCCGGCGCGGTCTTGGTGCGGCCGGCGGCGCTGGCGGCCGAACCGGCGACGAAGCGATAGTAGTAGACCGTGGCGGGCTGCAGTCCGGTCACCTTGTGGCGCACGGTGTAGTCCCAGTCGACGATGGCGTCCACCGTGGTGTCGACCACCAGCGACTTGAACTGATCGTCGGTGGCTACTTGCACGCCCACCTTGACCGGATCGCCGCCGGCGCCGTCGACCCGGGTCCACAGAATGACGCTGTCCGGCCGCGGATCGCCCGAGGCCACGCCCAGCGAGAAGCCCAGATCCGGGCCGCCGGCATCGCCGCCGCCATCATTGCCGCCGCCGTCCGTGGGCGGCGCGGTGTCGTCGTCGCCGCCACAGGCGGTCAGGAGGGTGGAGCTGGCGACGGAAACAGTCAGGAAGCTGCTCCATTTCAGGAATTCGCGGCGGTCCATAGGGGGCTCTGTCGTTGGGTGGATGAAAGCGGGGATAGATGGCCCAAGCCGCGGCGCGCGCCGCAAGGGCCGAGGGCTTGGATTACCGCATGGGCGAATGTCAAGGCGATGAAAGGCGCAGTCCGGCGCGGAGTGCGGCATGTCCTGTTGGGAATGGAGAAGCGATGCGCATATATAATGCGCATGCAATCTGTGCTCAGGGGTGGTGCATGGTCGATGTGAGCGCGAAACCCGCCAAGCGGGCCACCAACATCTCGCTATCGGCAGACGTCTACGACGACGCCAAGGCGCTGGGCCTCAATATTTCCCAAACCTGCGACCAGCTCCTGCGCGAGGTCATCCAGGCCGAGAAGTCCAGGCGCTGGTCGGCCGACCATGCCGCTTTCATCGAGGCCTATAACCGCTCCGTGGAGGAAGACGGCTTGCCGCTGGAATCGTGGCGGAGCTTTTGATGGCCCGCTTCGACGTCTTTCGCAACCGCGGCGCGCATGCCGCGGCCACGCCATTCCTGCTGGACGCGCAAAGCGACCATCTTGCGGCGCTGGCTACGCGCGTGGTGGTTCCCCTGCGCCGCCGCGATACCTTTCCCGCCGTCCCGCTGCCGGTCGACCTGACGCCGCTCTTCCGCATCCAGGATGTCGAATGTTTTCTCGACACGCCCAAATTCGCGGCGATTCCGGCTCGTGAATTGGGCGATGCCGTGCAGTCCTTGAAGTCGAGGCAGGACGACGTCATCGGCGCGAATCCGCAGCAGCGGGTATTCGTGATGCCGGGCACGTCGGTGGATCTGTGCCGCAAGGTCGGCGCAGGCGCGCTGGACGCGGCGATCGTCGTCGAGCCGCAGTTCTCGCTGGGCAAGACCTGCAAATGGCAGTCGTTCGTCGAGGAGCCGCTGGTGGTGGTGGCGCCCGCCGCGCTGGGCGGCCGCGACGCGCACGAACTGCCGCGCACCCGGCCCTTCATCCGCTTCGATCGTTCGGTGCTGGGGGGGGGGGCAACTGGCGGACCGCTACCTGCGCGACAACGGCATCCGCCCGCGCCAGCGCCTGGAAATCGACGGCATGATGGCGGTGGCGGCGCTGGTGGGAGAAGGGATCGGCGTGGCTTTGCTGCCGGACTGGGCGCCGATGTGGAGCGGCGACCTGGGTATCGTGCGGGTGCCGCTGCCGAACCGCGCGCCGGTGCGCAGAGTCGGCGTGGTGTGGGACGACGGCGGGCCCCGAGCGTCGCTGGCGCAGCGGATCCTGGCCGATGCGCGGCGCGAGTTCTGCGGCGCCGGGGCCCGCGCGCAGGCGGGCCGGCGCAGGCCGCCGCGGGCCGTCAATCGATCCTGATGTTGCCCTGCCGGATCACCTGCTCCCACTTCGCCTGCTCGGCCTTGATCAACGCCGCGAATTCATCCGGGCTCGACGACCGCACCAGCGTGCCGTCGGCCGACAGTTTCTGCACCACTTCGGGATCGGCCAGCACGGCCACGAGATCGGCGTTGATCTTGCGCACGATGGCCTCCGGCGTGCCGGCCGGCACCAGCACGCCGTTGAACGCGGTGGCGTCGTAGTCGCCGAAGCCCTGTTCGGCGAAAGTGGGCACGTCGGGCAGGGCGGGCGAGCGGGTCTGGCCGGTGATGGCCAGCGCGCGCAGGCGGCCGCTCTTGATCAGCGGCACGGTGCCCAGCACGGTGGCGAAAGCCGATTGCACCTCGCCCGACATCACGGCGTTCAGCGCGCCGCCGGCGCCGATGTACGGGATATGGACAAGCTTGACGTTCATGAACTGGTTGAACAGTTCGCCGCCCAGATGGCCCGAGGTGGCGATGCCGGAGGTGGCGAAGTTGACTTTGCCCGGATTGGCGCGCGCGTAGGCGATGAAGTCTTTCAAGGTCTGCGCCTGGAACGATGGCGCGACCACCAGGATCTCGGGCTGCCGGGTGGCGATCGAGACCGGCCTGAAATCCTTCACGGGGTCGTAGCTGATGCTTTTCTGGATGAAGGGATTGATGGCCAGCGTGGAGATGCCGCCCAGGAACAGCGTGTAGCCGTCGGCCGGCGCGCCGGCCGCGTAGGCGGCGCCGATGGTGCCGCCGCCGCCCCCGCGGTTGACGACCACGACCGGCTGGCCCCAGCGTTCGGACAGCTTCTGCGCCAGGATGCGGCCCAGGATGTCGGTCGGGCCGCCGGCCGGATAAGGCAGCACGAAGCGCACCGGCTTGTCAGGATAACCGGCCGCAGCGTCGGCGGCGCGGGCGGCCGGCAGCGCGGCCAGGGCGGCGGCAGCGCACAGGGCGGCGGTCAGGCGGCCGGCCGCCGCGCGGCGGGACGGACGTGTTGGGTGTTGCAAGGCGGTCATGGTGTCTTTTCCTCCATATCGTTTTGATGAGGTGTGGCGGCCGGGCCCGCCGGGATCGGCGCCGCGCCGCGCGGCCTACCACCGGTAAAGCGCGCCCGCGTCGTCCAGGCGCTCGAAGCCCCATATCGCCTGCAGCAGCTCCGCGCCGCGCGCCGCGCCGATCAGCGGCTCGCAGTTGGCGCGGAACTTGTGCTCCAGGTCGGCATCGGTGAGCGGGTTGGCGCGTTCGCCCTTGGGCTCGACGATGCGCGCGTGCAGGCTGCGGCCGTCCTTGAGCGCGAGGGTGACGGCGCCCGACCGCACGCCCGGATAGATCCGTTCGCATTCCGGGTCGACCACGGTGTAGATCCGCCGCATCAGATCGGCCAGGTCGGCGCGCGCGAGGTTGTCGGGCAGGAACATCGGCGCGGTCACGTCGCCGTCGGCGATCGCCATCGCCGCCGCGCAGGGCGCGCTCATCTGCGCTTCCAGCAGGGTTTCGCAGTGCTGGTGGTCGTGGCCCAGCGCGCCGACGGCGTACAGGCCCACCTCGGCGCGCTCCACGTCCTGCGTGCCGAAGTCGTGCTCGGCGTGCAGTTGGCGGATGCCGTCGAGCACGGCGTGGTAATGGCGGCAGCAGGGGTAGGGCTTGAAGTAGACCTCGGCGATGGCGTGGCGGCGGCCCAGGTCTTGCAGCAGCGCGGCGGGGCGGATCTGGCCGTTGCCGAACACGTTGAGGAAACCCAGCCTGCCTTCCAGCACGCGCGTGGGGCCGGTGATGCCGCGCCGCGCCAGCTCGGCGCACAGCAGGCCGTCGCGCGCCGCCTTGCCCGGATGCAGGCGCTTGATCTCGGCGCCTTCCTCCAGGTATTCGCGGATGCCGCCGGCGAAGCTGCCGGCCAGGCCGAGCGCGTTCAGCGTGGCCTCGGCGTCCAGCCGCAGGATCGAGGCGGCGCCGGCCGCGGCGCCGAACACGCCGGCGATGGCGGTGTTGTGGTAGCCGCGCCGTGCCGACGACGGATGGACAGTGGCGGCGATCCGCAGCATGACGTCGTAGCCCGCGGCCGCGGCCGCGAGGATCTCGCGCGGCGCGGCGCCGTGCCGCTGGGCGGCCGCCAGCACGGCCGGGAACACGGCGCCGGCCGGGTGGGCCGAGCCCTGCGTGTGGCCGTCGTCGAAATCCAGCCCGTGCGTGTTGGCGCCGTTGAGCAGCGCGGCGTTGGGCGCCGACAGCCTCAGGCCGCTGCCGATCACGCTGGCGTGCCGGCTGGCGTCTTCCTGCTCGAAGTAGTCGGCCAGGGCGCGCGACACCGGCATGGCCGAACCGGCCACCGCGCACGACACGTAGTCCAGCAGGGCGCGCTTGGCGGCGTGCACGGTGCCGGCCGGCAGATCGTCGAAGCGCAGGCCGGCCACGAAGGCGGCCAGGCGGCGGCTGGCGCCGTGCAGTTCCTCGGCGGCCGAGGCATCGATGGGGGCGTTCATTGCTTGCCTGCCAGATTGGCCTTGTCGACCACCTGCTTCCAGCGCCTGGCCTCGGCGCGGATGAAGGCGTCGAATTCCTCGGGCGTGCTGGTGACCGGCTCGGCGCCGTCGGCCGCCACCGCTTCGCGGATGTCGGGCGCGCTCATCGCCTGGGCGATGGCCTGGCTCAGCTTGTGGACGATGGGGGCCGGCGTGCCGGCCGGCGCCATGACGCCGTTCCAGCTCTCGGCCTTGAAGCCCGGCACGCCGGCCTCGGCGATGGTGGGCACCTCGGGCAGCGCGGCGGTGCGGCGGCCACCGGCCACCGCCAGCGCCTTCAGCTGCCCCTGCTTGACCGAGGGGATGGTGTTGATCGCGCCGCCGAACATGACGTCGACCTCGCCGGCCAGCATTGCCACCAGCGCCGGCCCGGTGCCCTTGTACGGGATCTGGACCATGTCGGTATCGGTCATCTGCTTGAACAGCTCCATGACGATCATGGGCGACGACGAGCTGGCGCCGTAGTTGAGCTTGCCCGGCTGCTTTTTGGCCAGCGCGACGAGGTCGCGCACGGAATTGACGGGCAGCTTCTTCGAGGCCACCAGCACGGTGGACGAGGCCGTCGTCTGGCTCACGCCGGTAAAGCTCTTGATCGGGTCGTACGGCACCTTGCTGATGAAGGGCAGCACGGCGAAGGTGCCGAAGTTGCCCAGCAGCAGGGTGTAGCCGTCGGGTTCGGCCTGGGCCACGTACTGGGTGCCGATGGCGCCTTCGGCGCCCGGCTTGTTCTCCACCACCACCGTCTGGCCCAGCACCTTGGAGAGTTGCTGGGCCAGGCGGCGGGCGACGGTGTCGGTGCCGCCGCCGGGCGAGAACGGCGAGATCAGCCGTACCGGCCGGTTGGGATAATCGCCGGCGCCGTCGCCGGGCGCTGCCCATGCCTGGGATGCCGCTGCGGCGGCGGCGCACAGCAGCGTCGCGCCGAGGGCCCGCCGCAGCGCGCCGCGGCCGCTACGCGATGAATGCCAAACTGTCGACTGCGTGGACTCCATTGTCTGTCTCCATGATTATCAGCGGATTGATTTCCGCTTCGGTTATGGTTTTGCCATCGGCATTCGCCAGCAGGGACATGGCGCGGATGGCGCGCGCCAGCGCTTCGCTGTCGCCCGCCGGGCGGTTGCGCCAGCCCTTGAGGACGGCCAGCTCGGGGACTTCGTCGATCATTTCGCGCGCGGTGGCGAGGTCGACCGGCGCGATGCGCACCGACCGGCTGCGTCCCAGCTCCGCCGTGATGCCGCCCATGGCCAGCATCACGATCGGCCCGACTTCGTGGTCGCGCCGGAAACCGACGATGACTTCGGCCAGGCCCTTGACCATCGGCTGCGCCAGCACGCCGTCGATGGCGGCGCCGGGGAACTGGCGGACGGCGCGTTCCAGCATGTCGTCCACCACGCCGTCGAGGCGGTCCTCGCTCACGTTCAGCGCCACCAGGCCGGCGTCCGTCTTGTGCGGGATCGCGGCCGACAGGATCTTGACCGCGTAGGGGCCGGCGAATGGCGGCCGCTGGCCGGCGGCGCGCAGCAGCGCGTTGGGAGCCATCGGTACGCCGCAGGCGGCGAACAGCCGCGCGGCGTCGCGCTCGTTGAGCGCGCCCGCGGGCAGTTGCGGCAGCAGTTCGCGCGCGGCCGGCGGCAGCTCCGTCGTGGCCGCGTCGCGGCGGGCCGGCGCGTGCCAGCTCAGGTAGGCGTGCACGGCATCGGCGCACGACTCCGGCGTGTTGAACGCGGCCACGCCGTGCTGCTGCAGCAGCGCCAGGCCGGCCTCCGCCTTGGGGCCGAGGAACACGGCCAGCGGCTTCCCGTCGAGCGGCGAGGCGTTGAGCACGCGGTCGACGATGACCTGCGGATTGGTGCGCGCGCTGGAGCCGATCACCGACACCACCGCGCCGCAGTGGTCCGAGGCCAGCAGCTCGGACAGGATGGCCGAATAGCGGCCGCCTTCGCTGCCGCCCATCGGGATGTCGGTCAGCGGCGCGGCCGAGATGTCGATGCCTTTTTCGCGCAGGCGGGCGCGCAGCGGCTCGGGCGGCCCCACCACCCGGCTGCCGAGCGCGCCCAGCCGGTCGACCACCATCGCCGCCACGCCGCCGGTGCCGCTGATCGCGCCCACCTGCCGGTTGGCGGGCGGCCGGTGGCCGCGCACCAGTTGCGGCGCCTCGATCAGCCCTTCGAGCGTGTCGACCCGGATCATGCCGTGGTCGCGGAAGAAGGCGTTGGCCACGTCGTCGGCGCCGACGATGGCGCCCGTATGGCTGTTGGCGATCTCGCGCCCGACCGCGGACCGGCCGAGCTTGTAGACGAGGACCGGCTTGCCGGCGTCGAAGGCGCGGCGCGCGGCGGCCGCCAGCCGATCGGCGTCGCGGAAGGTTTCCAGGAACAGCAGGATGGCGCCGGTGTCGGCGTCGTCGACCAGCATGCCGGCGATGTCGCCCACCGCCAGGTCGGCCTCGTTGCCGACCGACACCAGCTTGGAAAAGCCCAGCCCGCGCGCCTGCGCCCGCGTCAGCAGCGTGCCCAGCATGCTGCCGCTCTGCGAGACCACGCTCAGCGGCCCGCGTATCAGCGTCTCCTGCTCGACCACGGCATTGGCGGTCAGCGGGATGGCGTCGCTCACGTTGATCAGGCCCAGGCAGTTCGGGCCGAGCAGCCGCAGGCCGCCGTCGCGCGCCCGCTGCACGATGTCGCGCTGCAGGGCGGCGCCGGCCTCGCCCGTTTCGGCGAAGCCGGCGCTGAACAGGGTGGCCACCTTGACGCCGGCCTCCACGCACTGGTCGATGGCGTCCGGCACGTCGCGCGCGCCGACCATGATGAAAGCGTGGTCCACCGGCCCCGGCGCGTCGGCCACGCGCCGGTAGGCCTTGTCGCCGAGCACCTCGTCGCGGCCCGGGTTGATGGGCAGGATGCGGCCCGCGTAGCCGGCCGCGCGCAGGAAGCGATGCGGGCGCGAGGTCAGCTTCTTCGGGTCGCCGGAAGCGCCGATCAGCGCGATCGCTCGCGGGCGCAGGAAGGCCTGCGCCAGGCCGGCGTCGGGCGCCGCGGAGGCGCCGCGCTGCGATGGGGTATCAGTCACCTTGCTTGTCTCCGGTGTGGGCATGCGGCGCGCGCGGCCGCCGTCATTCGGCGGCCCTGGGCGGCCGCTGCGAGAAGCGCCGGCCGAAGATGGTCTCGGCCAGCCGGTTTTTCATCATCTCGATCGAGCCGCCGGCGATCATCCAGCCGCGGCTGCGGCGCAGGCAGTACTCGACCAGCGTTTCCTGCGTGTAGCCCAGCCCGCCCATCACCTGCATCGCCTCGTTGGCCACCTCGAAGCCGGTCTGGTTGCACAGCAGCTTGGCCAGCGAGGTCTCGTCGCCCGAGGGGAAGCCGTCGTCGGCATTGGTGGCCGCGCGGTACAGCAGCATGCGCGAGGCTTCGAGCTTGACCTTCATCTCGGCGAACTTCCATTGCAGGCCCTGGAACTCGCACAGCGGACGGCCGAACTGATTGCGCTGCAACGCGTAGTCGCGCGCCAGGTCGAAGCAGTACTGGCCGTAGGCCAGCGAGCGGGCGGCGTTGCCGATGCGCTCCACGTTGAAGCCGCTGATCTGCTTCTTGAACCCGCCCTCGGGAAGCAGCACGTCTTCGCGCGGCACGTAGACGTTGTCGAAGAACAGCGGGGCCCAGTGGGCGCCCGACATGAAGGTCGACGTCTTGCCGATCGAGAAGCCGGGCGCCGTGCGGCGCAGCAGCACCGAGCCGATGCCGTTCAGGCCGGGGGCGTAGCGCACGTACACCAGGTAAATGTCGGCGTGCGGGTTGGGGAAGACCTTGGAACCGTTGATGCGGAAGCCGTCGCCGTCGGGCGTGGCGGTGGTGCGCAGGTCGGTCACGGCCGAGCCGGCGTCGGGTTCGGTCATCGCCACCGCGATGATCTCCCGCCCGGCCAGCACCGGCGCCAGGTAGCGCGCCTTCTGGTCGTCGTCGGAGAACTGCGCCAGCACGCGCACGGCGCCGAAATTGCCTTCCTGGATCACGTCGGCGCTGCGCGGGCAGAAGCGGGCGATGCTCTCGATCGCCAGCACCGCGTCCATCAGCGTGCCGCCCAGGCCGCCGTGCTCTTGCGGGATGGTGATGCCCAGCAGGCCGGCGGCCGCCATCTTCTCGGCCAGCGAGTGGGGGAACTTGGGCTCGTGGGCGCGGGCCAGCGCGCCGTCGGCCAGTTCGCGGCGGGCGAAATCCTCGACGGAGCTGACGAACATCCGTTGCTGTTCGCTCAATCTGAAGTCCATGTGCAGTCCTATTGGTTTCTGTATGGGTTTCTGTCTAGGGTCATACGGTGGAGGGGCCGCCCAGCACCACGGTGGCCTGCGACGACAGCACGCCGCCGTTGCCGTGCGCTACCGCGATCTCGGCATCGCGCACCTGGCGCGGCCCGCATTCGCCGCGCAGCTGGCGTACCGCCTCGATCAGCAGGAAGATGCCGTACATGCCCGGATGGCAGTACGAAAGCCCGCCGCCGTTGGTGTTCACCGGCACCGCGCCGCCCGGCGCGATGCGGCCGCCGCCGACGAAGGCGCCGCCTTCGCCCTTCTTGCAGAAGCCCAGGTCTTCCAGGAACAGGATGGTGTTGATGGTGAAAGCGTCGTAGACCTCGATGACGTCGACGTCGGCCGGCGCAATGCCGGCCTGGGCGTAGGCGATCTCGCCCGACTGGCGGGCGCCGGTGGTCGTCAGGTCGGGCATGCTGGAGATGCTCTGGTGGGTGGTCGCGTGCCCGGCTCCGAGCACGTATACCGGCGGCTTCTTCAGGTGCCGGGCGCGCTGGGCCGAGGTGACCACGACGGCACCGCCGCCGTCGGTCACCAGGCAGCAGTCGCGGATGGTCAGCGGGTGGCTGATCATCCGCGCATCGAGCACTTCTTCCACCGTCAGCGGCTTTTTCTCCCACGCCACGGGGTTGAGCAGCGCCCATTGGCGCGCGGCAACGGCTACCTCGGCCAACTGTTCGCGCGTGGTGCCGAACTCGTGCATGTGGCGCGCGGCGGCCAGCGCATAGGCGGTGGGCGGCAGGAAGGGCTTGAACGGCGCCTCGTAGGGATTGCGTTCGGTGGGGCTGGTGTTCTTGCGGCCCAGCGAGCGCTGCGTGCTGCCGTAGGCGATCACCGCCACCTCGCAGGCGCCGGCGGCGATCGCGTGCCGCGCCTTGGCCAGGTGGCCGAGGAAGGACGAGCCGCCGGTCGAGGTGGAGTCGATGTAGGCCGTCGGCAGCCGCAGGTACTCGGCCAGTGCGACGCCCGCCAGCCGCGCCTGCGTGCTGGCGCAGAACAGGCCGTCGACGTCGCCCAGCGCCAGGCCGCAGTCGTCCAGCGCCCGCACCACGCCCTGCGCCATCAGGTCGATGGGCGAGTAGCCGGGGCCGACCTCGCCCAGTTCGGACTCCGCCGCGCCCACGATCGCGGTCGAGCCGCGTTCAACGATGCCGGTGCGATTCATGATGCGTCCATGGGAATGAAGACGGGGCAGGGTTCTTCGGCGTCCGCCGCGCACACGGCGAACCGCACGCGCATGCCGATGGCCACGTCCTGCGGCGGAATCCGTTCGATCCGCGTCATCAGGCGGAAGCCCTCGTCGCAGTCGACCAGCGCGACGTTGTAAGGCTCGCCGTCGCGCGGATACAGGACGGAGCTGCTGTAGACCGTGCCCAGGCCTTTGCTGATGCGCCACTCCAGCGCGGTCGAGCCGGTGTACGGGCAGGCCACGCGCGGGAAGAACACCGGCCTGCCGGCCGCCAGGCTGAACTGGTAGGCCAGCCGGCCCTCTTTCAGGTGGCCGAGGTAGACCGCGTGAGGGGACGGCGGATGCGATGCCGCGGGCGCGTTCATTGTTCTTCTCCGGAATAGACGATGGAGATCGTTTCGGCATACAGCGCCGGGCGCTCCACGCCTTCGATCTCGACACGGTTGTCGAAGGTCAGGCGCGCGCCGCCTTCGACCGGGTCGTAGGCCAGCAGCGAGCGGTGCAGCCGGATGCGCGAGCCGCTGGGCACCGGCGCGGTGAAGCGGACCTTGTTCGAACCGTAGTTGATCGCGCGCGTGCGCCGGCGGACGCGGTAGGTGCCGGCGCCCAGCCAGGCCAGCAGCGACAGGGTCAGCATGCCGTGGGCGATGGTCTTGCCGCCCGGCATTTCCTTTTGCGCGCGTTCCACGTCCACGTGGATCCAGTTGTGGTCGCCCGACACGGCGGCGAAGGCGTCGATGCGCGCCTGGTCCACCGTCAGCCAGCCGCTGGTGCCCAGCTTGCGGCCGACGTAGGGGCGCAGGTCCTGGTGGGTGTCGACTTCTATCATCGCGGGCTCCGGCTCAGTCCAGGTCCTTGCCTTTCATGTCGGCGTTGCGCCGCGCGCGGCGCGCCAGGTCCTGCAGGATGGGGCCGATGCGTTCGGGGTCGTCGACCGGCTCGGCGCTGGGGCCGCGGTGCCAGCCTTCCATCGCCGACAGAATGCCGCCGCCCACCTCGAACATGCGGCCGGTGACGTCGCCGCTGTGCGCGCTGGCCAGCCACACCACCACCGGCGAGATCCAGCGCGGGTGCCGGGCCTCGATCTCTTCCGGCGTGCGCTCGCGGATGCTTTCGGTCATGCGGGTCTGCGCGTGCGGGCACAGCGCGTTGACGGTGACGCCGTAGCGCTTGAGTTCGCGCGCGGCGATGATGGTCAGCCCGGCGATGCCCGCCTTGGCCGCGCCGTAGTTGGCCTGGCCGATGTTGCCGTACACGCCGGACGATGACGAAGTATTGATGATGCGGCCGCCGGCCGGTTCGCCGGTCTGCTTCTGCAGGTTGCGCCAGTAGGCGGCGGCATGGCGCATCGGCGCGAAGCTGCCCTTCAGGTGCACGCGGATGACGGCGTCCCACTCGCTCTCTTCCATATTGACCAGCATCCGGTCGCGCAGGATGCCCGCGTTGTTGACCAGCGCGTGCAGCGCGCCGAAGTGCTCGACCGTGCTGGAGACCAGGCGGGCGGCGCCTTCCCAGTCGCTCACGTCGTCGCCGTTGGCAACGGCTTCGCCGCCGGCGCGGCGGATCTCGTCCACCACTTCCTCGGCGGCCGACAGGTCGCGGCCGTGGCCGTCGCGGCCGGTGCCGAGGTCGTTGACGACCACGCGCGCGCCGTGCGCGGCCAGGGCCAGCGCGTGTTCGCGGCCGATGCCGCGCGCGGCGCCGGTGACGATGGCGACGCGGCCTTCACACAGTTTCTTGCTCATGGGTGGCTTCTCCGGCCGGCACGCGGCGCCGTTGCGCCGCGGCCGGCATCGTTATGGTTGTCAGGCATCGCCCAGGTCTTCGGCGAAGGCCGAAAAGCGGGGCGGGCGTTTTTCCACGTAGGCTTGCGCGGCCTCGCGGTGGTCGGCGGTACCGGTGCACAGCGCGTGGCGCCGCGCCTCGATGTCGAGCAGGTCGGACAGCGGCGCGCGCAGCCCGTCGTTCAGGTTGCGCTTCATGCAGGCGATGGCGGTGCGCGGCCCGTTGGCCAGCCGCGAGGCGATCGTCATCACCGTGTCTTGCAGCGCCTCCGGCGCCACCACCTGGTTCAGCAGGCCGATCTGCAGCGCGGCCTGCGCGTCGAGCAGCGGCGAGGTCAGGTACAGCTCGCGCGCCTTGGCCATGCCGACCAGGCGCGGCAGGAAGTAATGCCCGCCGTAGTCGCCCGACAGGCCCATGTTGACGAAGCCGGTCCGCAGCCGGGCCGTGTCGTCGGCGATGCGCAGGTCGCAGGCCATCGCGATCGACAGCGCGGCGCCCACCGCGAAGCCGCGGATCATGGCGATGCAGGGCTTGTCCATCGTGTGCAGCAATTCGGATATCTGCGTGCGGCGCCGCAGCGCGGCGATGCGTTCCTCGCGCGGCAGCGGCGCGGCCGCGCTGCCGGCCATGCGGGCGACGTCGCCGCCCGCGCTGAATGAGCCGCCGGCGCCGGTCAGCACCACCGCGCCGATCGCCGGCGCGGCGGCCGCTTCCTGCAGCGCGCCGCGCAGGTCTTCGTACAGTTCGATGCTGAAGGCATTGCGGCGCTCGGGCCGGTTGAAGGTCAGCAGCAGGACGCCGTCGCGGGCGTCCCTGAGCAAGTGCGGGCCTGCGGTCTGCAGCAAGGTCGTCTCCATTCGTCGTTGTGGCGAATTCTACGAACGGGGGTGGGGCGTGTGACGGCAAATAGTCCACATATCGAGATACTTGCTTGTGCCTGCGCGGCCCCGGAGCGATGATGCGGATCAGGCGCAATAAAGAAGGAGACGACCATGAGGCCAGGCGGCGACGCGCCCGCGGCCAACGCGGCGGCCGGTACGCAAACCGTGCAGCGCGCTTTCACGCTGCTGCGCATCATCACCAAGAACAACAGCCTGGGCAGCCGGCTGGTCGACCTGTACACGCGCTCGGGGCTGGAGCGGCCCACGGTGCACCGTATCCTGCAAGGCATGCTGGCCGAACAGGTGGTGCGGCAAGACAGGCAGAGCAAGCGTTACTACCTGGGCCCGCTGATCTACGAAATGGGCCTGGCGGCCGCACCCAAGGCGGCGCTGCGCGACATCGTCCATCCCTACATGAAGTCGCTTGCGAGGTATACCGGCGATACGGTGTTCATGACGGTGCGCTCGGGCTTCGACGGCGTGTGCGTGGCCCGCGCCGAAGGCGCCTTCCCGCTCAAGGTGCACATGATCGAGGTCGGCCTGCATCGGCCGCTGAACGTCGGCGCCGGCGGGCTGGCCCTGCTCAGCGCGCTGCCCGACGACGAGATACGGCGCGTGGCGCAGGTCAATGTGGAGCGCACCCGCAAGAAAGACCCGTCGTTTTCCGCCAGCGTGCTGCGCGCCAACGTGGCGGCCACGCGCCGCCGCGGCTTCGCCGTCAACAAGGCGCTCGACACGCCGCGCGTGATGGCGGTGGGGGTGGCGGCGCGCTATCCCGACGCCACGCCCGCCCTCGGGCTGAGCATCTCGACGCTGGCGTCGCGCTTCAGCAAAGGCTGGCAGGACATGGCGGTACGCTGCCTGAAAGAGGCCGTGCAGTCGATCGAGGCCGACCTGGCGCGCCAGGACGAAGGCGGCTGAGCCGCAGTCGGCCGTGGCGGCTCAGCTGCCGTAGCATCCCTGCGTGATGCCGGTCCGCCCGCCGTCGACCACGATGTTCGCGCCGTTGACGTAGGCGGACCACTCGCTGGCCAGGAAGAGCGCCACCCGCGCCACGTCGTCGGGCGTGCCGGTGCGGCCGGCTGGCGTGAGGCCGACCAGGCCGGCGTCCTTGGGGCGGGCGACGCCGTCGCGGATGGCGCCGGTGGAGATGCAATTGACCCGGATGCCGTACGGCGCGAGGTCGTGCGCCATGACGTGGGTCAGCGCGACCAGCCCGCCCTTGGCCGCGGAATAGGCCGCCAGCGCGGGATTGCCCAGGATGCCGTCGATCGAGCCGTGATGGATGATGGCCCCGCCGGGGCGCCGCTTCATCAGCGGCAGGAAGGCCTGCGAACAGACGAAGGCCGCCGTCAGGTTGCGGCCGACCATGCGTTGCCAGGTTTCGAGGGTGGTGGTTTCGAAACGCTGCCCCTCGGCCCGGCCGGCCAGGTTGAACAGGATGTCGACCTGCCCCAGGATGCGCTCGCACCGCGGCACGATGGCCGCCACCTGCCCGGCATCCGATACGTCGGCGAACAAGCGCGGTGTGTCCCGGGCCTCGCCGCCGGCGGGCGTCCAGCCCTCGTCCGAATCGTCGATGCAGACCACCTTGGCGCCTTCGGCGGCGAACAGCCGGGCGGTC
Organism: Pigmentiphaga soli; assembly: GCF_039541095.1. NCBI lineage: Bacteria > Pseudomonadati > Pseudomonadota > Betaproteobacteria > Burkholderiales > Alcaligenaceae > Pigmentiphaga > Pigmentiphaga soli. The sequence continues at coordinate 88,867 of NZ_BAABFO010000009.1, read as the reverse complement.
GCGCGGCCGATGCCGTAGGGGTTGCCGGTGATGACTGCCGTTTTGTCATGCAAGAGCATGGGCATCATCTTTGGTTTCGATCAGTGGAACATTGCTTGAAGAATGGAACCGATGATACCATCGGCCCATGCCGCCGGGCATGGGCGCCGTTCCCCTCCCGGCCCCACCCATTGCTGCACAGACAGTACGAGGTTGGAGGAGACATCATGCAGAAACGGACCATGCTGCACGGGCTGGCCTGTGCGGCGCTCGCCGCCGCGGCCGGCACCGCCATGCGGCCTGCCGCGGCCGAGGGCTACCCGAACCGGCCGATCCGCTGGGTGGTGCCATGGCCGCCGGGCGGCGGCGCCGACCTGATGGCACGCATCATCAACACCAAGGCGGGCGAGATCCTCGGCCAGCCTATCGTGATCGACAACCGCGGCGGCGCGGCGGGCAACATCGGCACGCAGATCGGCGCCACGGCGCCGGCCGACGGCTACACCATCACTTTCGGCTATTCGGGCACGCTGGCCATCAACCCCTTCGTCTATCCCGACACGCAATGGAAGCAGAGCGATTTCGAATCGGTCATCTTCCTGGCCAAGGTGCCGCTGACGCTGGTGGTCAACGCCAACCTGCCGGTGAAGAACGTCAAGGAATTCATCGCGCTGGCCAAGACGCGGCAGCTTACCTTCGGCTCCTCGGGGCCGGGTTCGATCAACCACCTGGCCGGCGTGCTGTTCGCCTCGATGACCGGCGCCAACCTGCTGCACGTTCCCTATCGTGGCGGCGGACCGGCCATGAACGCCGTGCTGGGCGGGCAGGTGGATGCCTTGTTCATGGTGCCGGTGGTGGCAGCGCCGCAGCTCAAGGGCGACAAGCTGCGCGCGATCGGCGTGACCAGCGCCAAGCGTACCGACGTGCTGCCCGAGGTGCCCACCATCGCCGAGGCGGGCGTGCCCGGCTACGAGGTCAGTTCCTGGAACGGCGTGATGGTGCCGGCCGGCACTCCGAAAGACGTGATCGCCAGGCTCAATGCCGCCTTCAACAAGGCCATGCAGGATCCGCAGGTGCGCAAGGGCCTGGCCGAGAACGGCTACGACATCGAGGGCGGCGGGCCCGAGCGGTTCACGCAGTGGGTCGATAGCGAGCTCGCCAAATGGGGCCCCGTGGTCAAGCGGGCGAACCTGCGCCCGGAATAGCCGGGGCCCGCCAGCGTCCGCACCAGCCCGCGCGCCCCTTTTTTCCGAACGATACGAGGCAGTACAGCATGAGCGCACCGCGCACGATGTTCGAAAAGATCTGGGACGCGCACGTCATCGTCACGGGCGCCGGCGGCGACGCGCTGCTGCACGTGGACCGCAATTTCATCCACGAGGGTTCCTTCCACGCCTTCGCCGCGCTGCAGGCGGGCGGCCTGGCGGTGCGCAAGCCGCGCCAGACCTTCGCGGTGGCCGATCACTATGCGCCCACGCTGAACCGCGAGCAGGGCATCGCCGCGGTGCCCGATCCAGAAATGCGCGAGATGATCCAGCTGCTCGACGCCAATACCGCGCGGCACGGCATCCGGCATTTCGGCCTGGACGATCCCGACCAGGGCATCGTGCACGTCATCGGGCCCGAACTGGGCCTTACCCAGCCGGGCCTGCTCATCACCTGCGGCGATTCGCATACGTCCACCCACGGCGCGCTCGGGGCCTATGCCTTCGGCATCGGCCAGTCGCAGCTGCGGCTGGTGATGGCCACCCAGACCATCTGGCAGAAGAAGCCCAGGACCCTGCGCATCGCGGTGGAAGGCGCGCTCGCGCCGGGCGTGTCGGCCAAGGACGTGGTGCTGGCGATCATCGCCCGCATCGGCACCGCGGGCGCCACGGGCCACACCATCGAGTACGCCGGTTCGGCGATCCGTTCGCTGTCCATGGAGGGGCGGCTGACGGTGTGCAATATGTCCATCGAGGCCGGCGCGCGCGCCGGGCTGGTGGCGCCCGACGACGCCACCTACGACTATCTGTACGGCCGGCGCCATGCGCCGAAAGGCGCCGACTGGGACCGCGCGGTAGCGATGTGGCGCCGGCTGCCCAGCGACGACGGCGCGCGCTTCGACCGCGAAGTCGTGCTCGACGGCGCAGCCATCGCGCCCATGGTCACCTGGGGCACGAGCCCGGAAGAAGCCGTGCCCATCGACGCCGCGGTGCCCGACCCGCGGCAGGCGCCCGACGCCGACCGGCGCGCCCACATGGAACAGGCGCTGCGCTACATGGACCTGGCGCCGGGCACGCCGGTCGAGCAGATCCGCATCGACCGCGCCTTCATCGGCACCTGCACCAACGGCCGCATCGAAGACCTGCGCGCCGCGGCCCAGGTGCTCAAGGGCCGCAAGATCGTCATCCCGGCCTGGGTGTCGCCCGGCTCCACCGCCGTCAAGCGCCAGGCCGAAGCCGAGGGGCTGGACCGCATCTTCAAGGCGGCCGGCTTCGAATGGCGCGCCTCGGGCTGTTCCGGCTGCGCCGCGATGAACGGCGACCAGGTGCCCGCCGGCGAACGCTGCGCCTCGACTTCCAACCGCAATTTCGAGGGCCGCCAGGGCGCCGGTTCGCGCACCCATCTGGTCAGCCCGGCGATGGCCGCCGCCGCCGCCGTGACCGGCCGCCTGACCGACGTGCGCAAGCTGATGGCCGGGCGATAGGAGGCCGCCATGCAACCCTTCACCACCCTGACCGCCGTGGCCGCGCCGCTGGACATGGCCAACATCGATACCGACAAGATCATTCCCGCTCGTTTCCTGCGCAAGCACCGCGGCGATCCCGGCTACGCCGACCTGGCCTTCCACGACATCCGCTTCGACGCCGACGGCGCCGAACGGCCCGAATTCGTGCTCAACCAGGCGCCTTACCGCGCGGCGCAGGTGCTGGTGGCCGGCGCCAATTTCGGCTGCGGCTCCTCGCGCGAGGCGGCGGTGTACGTGCTGGCCGATCGCGGCATCCGCAGCGTGATCGCGCCCTCGTTCGGCGACATCCATTACGCCAACGAGCTGCAGAACGGCATGCTGCCGGTGATCCTGCCCGAGGACGACTGCCAGGCGCTGCGCCGCGAACTGCACGAACGGCCGGGCGCCGCGGTCGCCATCGACCTGCCGGCGCAGACCGTCACCGCGCCCTCGGGCCGCAGCTGGCGCTTCGAGATCGACCCGGCCTACAAGGAGCGGCTGCTCAAGGGTCTGGACGACATCGGCCTGGTGATGCAGCACATCGGCGCGATCGAGGCCTTCGAGGCCAGACGCCACGCCGACATGCCCTGGCTGGCCTGAGGCGCGGGAGCGGCAATGAGCCTCATGCCGTCTGCCGCCGGCCGACCGCCGCGGCGCCCATCCTTCTACCGCAACCCTCCCCGGATCCCATGAACGATACCCTGCTCGACCAAGACACCGCCGATACCGTCAGACTGAGCGTGGACGAAGCGCGCGCCCTCGGGGAGGCGGCGCTGCGCAAGCTCGGCTACACGCCGGAAGAGGCCGCGATGGTGGCCACGCACCTGGTGGACGCCACCACCTGGGGCTACGAGTTCGCCGGCCTGCCCCGCATCCTGGTCATCGCCGACCGGCCCGAGCTGAAGAAGCCGCGCCAGCCGGTCTCCATCGTCAAGGAGACGCCGGTCTCGGCCTTGCTGGACGGAGGCAACCATGTCGGCTACGTGTCGATCCCGAAGGCGGTGGACGTGGTCCTCGACAAGGTCCGCCAGTCGGGCGTGGCCGTGGTCGGCCTGCGCAACAGCTGGTTCGCCGGCCGCAATGCCTACTATCTGGAGAGGATCGCCCGCGCGGGCCATGCCGTCGTCTACTTCGGCAGCAGCACGCCCACGGTGGTGCCGCCGGGCGCCGCCAGGAAGATCCTGGGCACCAATCCGCTGGCGATCGCGCTGCCGGGCAAGGACAATCCCTTCATCTTCGACATGGGAACCGGCTCGGTGATGACGGGCGAAATCATGCTGAAGGCCTTCCTCGGCGAGTCGTTCGAGGAGATTGTCGGCATTGACGGCAAGGGCGTGCCCACGCGCGTGGCCAGCGAGCTGAAGGAGGGCGGCGTGTTTCCGTTCGGCGGGCACAAGGGCTACGGCATCTCGGTGGCGATCCAGGCCATGGGGCTGCTCGCGGGCTCCCGCTTTCGCAATGGCGAGGTCAGTGACTTCGGTTCGCTATTCCTCGCCTTCGATCCCGAACTGCTGATGCCGCGCGAGCGGTTCACGGACGAACTGGAGGAATTGCTGGGGAAGATCAGAAACTTGCCGCGCCAGCCGGGCGTGCCCGAGATCCGCATTCCTTCCGAGCGCGGATTCCGCGAACGCGAAATCCGCCGCCGGCAGGGCATCCTGGTGAACAGGCACGTGGTGGAGCGGCTGCGCAGCATGTAGCCCACCCCTACGCGCTTCGCGCACCCCTCAAGGGGCGACGCTGGCGGACCGGCGGAGCCGGATCCGCGGCGTCCCGGGTTTGCGGCTTTTTATTTTACTGAGGCTGGATGCCGGCCGCGCTCAGCTCCTTCGGCCAGCGCGCCATGTCTTTGCGCGCCCACTTGGTGAATTCTTCCGGCGTGCTGCCGATGAGGGCGAAGCTCAGCCCTTCGAGCTGGCTGCGGACTTCGGGCGTGCGCAGCAGTTCGACGAACTTGGCGCTGAGCTTGTCGACGATGGGGCGCGGCGTCTTGGCCGGAACCAGCACGCCGTAGCAGGTATTGACGTCGAAGCCGGGGAAGCCCGATTCGGCCACGGTCGGAATGTCGGCCACCAGCGGCAGCCGCTGCGCCGACGTGACGGCCAGCGGGCGGACGCGGCCGTCGCGGGCATACGGGATCATTTCATGCGGCGCCGAGAAGATCAGGTTGACCTCGCCCGCCACCATCGCCTTGTTGGATTCGCCGGCGCCCTTGTACGGAATGTGGACCATCTTGATGCCGGCCCGCTGCTGGAACAGCGCGGCCGACAGATAGCTGGTCGTGCCGATGCCGGACGAGGCGTAGGTGAGGCTGTCGGGATGCGCCTTGGCGTAGGCCACCAGTTCCTGGACCGACTTCGCGGGCACCGAGTTGGCCACCACCAGCATATTGGGCGCGCAGGCCAGCAGCGACACGCGTTCGAAGTCATTCATGGTGTCGTAGGGCAGTTTCTTGTACAGGCTCGGGTTGAGCGTATAGCCGCCCGCCACCAGCAGGATCGTGTAGCCGTCGGGCGCGGCCTGCGCCACGGCCTGCGTGCCGATGATGCCGCTGGCCCCCGGCCGGTTGTCGACCACTACGGACTTGCCCCAGCTTTCGGTGATCCTGGCGCCCAGCAGCCGCGCCAGCACGTCGATGCCGCCGCCGGGCGACGACGGCGCGATGATGCGGATGGGCTTGTCAGGATAATTGGCGGCCGCCTGCGATGCGGCATCGCCGGCCGATACGGCCTGGCCCGACACGACGAGCAGCGCCGCGCCGGCCAAAATGCGCAGCTCCGGAAGTCCTGCGGTATGCATAGCTGTCTCCGTTGATGTCCATGTAGTTGTCCGCCTTCACGCCCACTGCGGCGGCCGGTGCGCGACGATGTGCTCGGCCGCCCGCAGCGCCGTCACGCTCGCCTTCGCCAGCCCGCCCACGTACCCGCCTGGCGGCCTCCCTCCAGCCCGCCGGTCGCGCTGCCCGCCCAGGCGCTTCAGTTCCGCTTCGAGGGCGCGCAGCATGACGTCGCCGCCGCGGCCTTTCCATTCGCATCCCTGCGGGGTGACCGAAGGCGGGGCCAGGACGAAGCTCTGGTAGCTATAGGGGACCCTTGATGAAGCGGACGCCCACCGACTGCATCCAGCGCACTGCCCGCGGCCCGTCGCGGGCGACCGCCTGTGCCAGGTCGGGGCGCGCGGTGGCGGCGGTCGTTTCCATGATCTTCGATACAGCAGGCCGGGATCGGCCGGGATGTCGGTGGCGCAGCAATGCCAGACGCCGGCGGTCAGCCGCGAGTTGCAGACGTAGCGGTCTTCTTCGAGTTTTTCCAGCACCACCGTGCGCAGTCCGCCCTGCGCCGCGCGCACGGCGGCGATCATGCCGGCAACCCCGGCGCCGATCACCGCCACATCGCATTCGATCCGTCCGGCTTCTGGCATGGCGCCCCGCCGCCGTCATTCGAGATCGCTGCGCGGGTACTGCAGTATCAGGACCTCGGCGCCTTTTTCGCCGGCCTGGATGACGAATTCCGGTTCGTCGTTCTCCACCACCACCATGGACCACAGGCCGAGTTCCTGGCCGTCGTGGATCAGGCTGCCGTTGCCCACGAAGACGTAATAGCCGCCCGAAGCCGACGGGTCGGGCCCGATCGCCTTCATGCCGCCGCCCAGGCGGACCACCTGAGCCTGCATTTCGTCGTCGCCCTTGAGCACCGTGTCCCACTGGACTTCCGTGCGGGACTGCATGACGGGTTCGATCGAAAAGCCGATCGGGTCCGTCGTCAGGTTGCGGCGCTTGCTGGGCTTGAGCCGTTCGCGAAAACCCGGCTTGTCGATGTACACGGGCTCGGAATTGCCGGTGAATATGCGCAGCGCCACGAAAGTCAGGCCGTAGGGGCCGGCCGTGATCGGGCCGTATGCGGTGTGATGGTCCTTGAACTGGACGGTGAGCGGCAAGAGCTTCTGGCCGCGGTTGCCGATCTCGCCCGAGCCCGCCAGGAACAGCTGGAACATGGACACGCCGTGGAAGTGCGGGACGATGGTTTCGTGGGCGTTGAGCTCGGACAGCGTGGCCTGCGGGCCGGGCGCGTGGGCGTTGGACGAGCGCGGCCCGAAATAGACCGTGCCCCAGTGCTGCCTGCCCGTCCCGGGGGAAATGACGGCGCGGCGTTGGGCGATGGCCTCGGCGCCGCTGCGGGTATGGATCATGGGTCGAACCTCCTGCGAATGTGCGATGGCCATGGCGGCGACCGACGGGGCGCCTGCCGCGGCATATGGCACATATTAACATGGGGTTCTGTTTGTCAATACGAGTTCCGATCAATGAAACTTGAGTCAGGGCTGAAGCCCGGCACGGTGGTATATACTCGCCCCTCCCGCGACGGGAGCGGTTCCAAAAACAGAAACTTCGAGGGTGATGACCATGATGCGCTCGGTCCAACGGATACTGGCCGTGTTCGAGAGCTTCAGTCCTGAGCGCACCAGCCTTTCCCTGCAGGAACTCGCAGACCGCATCGAACTGCCCAAGTCCACCGCCTTCCGCATCGTGCAGAGCCTGGAGAAGGCCGGCTACCTGGTCCGTCTGAACGACCGCCAGTACTGCCTTTCCTTCCGTTTCCTGCGCCTGGCGGGGCTGGTCAGGAGCACGCTGGGCATCCGCGAGATCGCCCGGCCGGTGATGGCCGACCTGGCCGAACAGACCCAGGAAGCGGTATCGGTGCACACCGTGATCGGCAACAACCGGGTCTGCATCGAATCGGTGTCGGCGGCGTCCACGCTGCGCAGCGTGGTCCAGCCCGGCGAGCAGGTGCCGCTGAGCATGGCGGGCTCGGCCTCCCGGGTCCTGCTGGCCTACATGCCGAAGAAAGAGTTGGCCGCGCTGCTGCCGGGCCTGGCCCGCAGCGTCAAGCGCACGCAGGCCTCGCTGCAGGCCGAGCTGGAGGCCGTTCGCCAGGCCGGCCATGCCGTCTCGCATGGCGAGCGCCTGCTGGGCGTGACGGCCATGTCGGCGCCCATTACCGACGTCAACGAAGAAGTGCGCTACTGCCTGTCGCTGGGCGGGCCCTCGGTGCGCGTGCAGGCCAGCGAAAAGCAGTTCGTCAAGCTGGTGGTCGAGGCGGCCAGCGAGATCAGCCGCCAGTTCGGCGGCGCGGCGCTAGGATGAACCCACCCCCTACGCGCTTCGCGCGCCCCCTCAAGGGGGCGATGCGGGCGGACCGGCGGAGCCGGATCCGCCGCATCCTGGATGCAGCGGCGCGGGTTCATGCGCCGTGGAAGGCGCGTAGCGCCCTGGGACACTGGCATGGCTTGCGCGGCCGTCGGCCAGGCTAGAAGAGCGTCCCGACCATCCCGCCGTCGAGCCTCAGGGTCGAACCGGTGATGAAGCCGGCCTGCCGCGAGGCCAGGAAGACGACCGCGGCGCACACTTCCTCCTGGCTGCCCATGCGCTGCAGCACATTCATTTTCTTGCGCGCCTGCGCCTGTTCCGCCGTATAGGCGGCCACGCCCGTGCGGTGCGGCGTTTCGATCAGCGCGGGCGCCACGCAGTTCACGGTGATGCCGCGCGCGCCGAGCTCGTTGGCCAGGTGCTTCAGATAGGCCGTGACTCCGGCCCGGAACACGGTGGACAGCGCGTGATGCGGCATCGGCTGCTGCACCGAGGCCGAGGTGACGGCGATGATGCGGCCCGGGCCGGCGGCGCCCATCAGCGGATGGACCCGCTGCGCGATCTGGATGGCGCCCCAAAGCTGCGTCCGGTAGGCCGCGTCCCACCGCTCGCCGTCGGTTTCGTCCACCGTGGCCCGCAGCGGCACGGGCGCGCGGCCGGTGTTCAATACGGCCACGTCCAGGCCGCCGAACTCGCGCTCCAGCGTCGCGGCCAGCCGGTCGGCGTCGGCCGCTTCGCGCATGTCGCCCGGGCAGGGCAGCGCGTGCACGCCGTGCAGGCGCTCGATGTCGGCGGCAAGCGCCTCCAGCTTGTCGCGCGATCGCGCGAACAGCGCCACGTGCGCGCCTTCCGCCGCCAGTGCGAGCGCGATGTTGCGGCCCATGCCGCCGCTGCAGGCGGTGACCAGCGCGACTTTTCCTTTCAGGCCGAGATCCATGTGGCGATTCCTGTGGAAGCGGGGCTCGTGGCGTCCATGCCGACCATGTGCCGGGGAGCGTTCTCAGGGCGCCACGGCGTCGCGCAGGCGGCCGCCGGCCGCCGCGATGCCGGCCAGCAGCCCGGCCGGTTTCCAGCGCTTGCCGTACAGCTCGTGCCATTCGCAAACCTGGCGGTGGATGGCCGCGGCGCCGATGCCGTCGGCCCAGTACAGCAGGCCGCCGCGATGCCGCGGAAAGCCGAAGCCGTTCAGCCACATGACGTCGATGTCGCTGGCGCGCAGGGCCTTGCCTTCCTGCACGATCTTGCAGGCCTCGTTGACCGAGGCGAACAGCAGGCGGCGCAGGATTTCGTCGTCGGTGAACGTACGCTGCGGGATGCCCAGCTCCCGGGCCACCTCCGCGATCACCTGCGCCACCACGGGGTCGGGCCGCGGCGTGCGGTCGCCCGGTTCGTAGCGATACCAGCCGGCGCCCACCTTCTGGCCCTTGCGGCCCATCTCGACCAGACGGTCGGGCACGTACAGCTTGCGATAGCCGGGATCGGCCGCCGCGCGGCGCTTGCGCGTGTCGTAGCTGATGTCCAGGCCGGACAGGTCGCTGACCGCGAACGGGCCCATCGGGTAGCCGAAATCCGTCATCACCTTGTCGACCTGCCCGGGCAGCGCGCCTTCCTCCAGCAACAGCATCATCTCGGTCACCAGCGGCGCGCGGCTGCGGTTGGCGGCGAAGCCGTCGCAGGAACCGGTCACCACGCTGATCTTGCCCAGGTCGCGGCCCATGCGCGCCGCCCGCAGGATGGTCTGTATCGACGAGGCGTCGCCCTTGACGATCTCGCACAGCTTCATCACGTTGGCCGGCGCGAAGAAGTGCGAGCCGGCCACGCTTTGCGGCCGGCGGGTGGCGGCGGCGATGGTGTCGATGTCGATCGCCGACGAGTTGGTCAGCAGCAGCGCGTCGGCATTCATGACCTCGTCGAGCCTGGCGAACACCTCGCGTTTCACGTCGATCCGCTCGAACACCGCCTCGATCACCGCGTCGCAGTCGGCGATGTCGTGGTAGCCGGCCACGGGCCTGATCAAGGCCATGCGGGCGTCGATCTCTTCCTGCGTGATCGTCTTGCGCTTGAGCTTGGCCGCGTAGGTGGCCGCGATCCGCTGCATGCCGCGCTGCAGGGCTTCGCCATCGGCCTCCAGCAGCCTGACCGGCACGCCGGCGTCGGCGAAGGCGATGGCGATGCCGCTGCCCATGGTGCCGGCGCCGATCACGGCCGGCCGCTCGACGCGCGGAGGGACGTAGCCGGGCGGCGCGCCCGGGATCTTGGCCGCGGTCCGTTCGGCGAAGAAGGCGTAGCGCAGCGCGCGCGATTCCTCGGAGTTTTCCAGTTCGGCGAAACGCTCGCCTTCCAGCCGGATGCCTTCTTCCAGCGGCAGCTGCAGCGAGGCCCGGACCAGTTCGACGGCGTAGCGCGGGCCTTTGAGATGGCGGCCCTGGCGGCTCGCCAGTTGCTCCGCCGCGTCGAAGGCGTGCGGGTCCCGGCGGTCGGCTTCGCGCCAGGTTTCCATCGCGTCGACCGAGGGCAGCGGCCGGACCGCGGCCACGCCGGCGGCGAAGTCGACCGCCGCGTCGAGCAGGACGGACGGCTCGACGATTTTCGTGACGAGGCCGAGTTCCAGCGCTTCGTCGGCCGCCACGTGGCGGCCGCTCAGGATGATGTCCAGGGCATTGCGGATCCCGACCAGCCGCGGCAGGCGCTGAGTGCCGCCGGCGCCCGGGATCAGCCCGAGCTTGACCTCCGGCAGTCCGAGCCTGGCATCCGTGGTCGCGATCCGGTAGTGGCAGGCCAGCGCATGCTCCAGCCCGCCGCCCAGGCAATAGCCGTCGATGGCGGCCACCACCGGCTTGGCGCTGGCGGCCAGCGCGGCGGCGCTGGTGCTGCTTGACATGGCGCGCGCCTTGCCGAACTGGCGGATGTCGGCGCCGGCGATGAAGTGGCGGCCAGCGCCGGCCAGCACGATGGCCTCGATGCCGCCGTCGGCGTTGGCCTCGCGCACGCGGTCGACGATGCTTTCGCGGATGCCGGGTCCCAGCGCGTTCAACGGCGGGTTGTCGATGGTGACGATGGCCACCCGGCCGCGCTTGCCATACGTCACGGTGCCTGCTGCGTCGTTCATCTCGTCTCCGTCAGTTCCTGCCGTTCCCGCGGCGGGTGGCGCTTCCGGCCACGCTCCGGCGCATGCTACCATGACATCCATTCATTGATCCTTGTTCCGATCAATGAAACACAATGCCATCGCCGCATGCCATGCCCGCGCCGGCGCCGCGGCCGCACGAGGAGACGCGAATGACGCCCAGGGTGGCCCTGTACAGCGCCGTCGGGCCGAAACTGGCCATCTACCATGTAGACCTGGATGGCGCCGGGCTGGACCGGCTGGACGAGATCGACATGCCCAGCCGCGTGCAGTACGCATGGCGGCACCCGGCGCTGCCGGTCTGGTACGTAGCCACGGCCAGCAGCGGTCCCCGGCAGCAATCGGCCTTCAATCACGTCAGCGCATGGCGCATCCAGCCGGACGGCCGGCTGCGCGCCATGGGCGAGCCGCGCCCGCTGCCGGCGCGCGCGGTTCACATCTGCGTCCACCCGTCCGGCCGGTACCTGCTGAGCGGCCACAACTTCGGCGGCGGGGCGATGACGGTCCATCCGCTGGCCGCCGACGGCTCGCTCGGCGCGGCCTTGGCGCAGCGGCATCCGCAGGACTTCGGCATCTATCCCCACCAGGTCATGTGCCTGCCCTCCGGCCGGCGGGCGCTGATCGTCGACCGCGGCAACAATCCGCAGCCCGGGCGGCCGGAGGATCCGGGCGCGCTGCGCAGCTACGACTTCGCCGACGGCCAGCTCGGACCCGGGCAGGTCGTCGCGCCCGGCGGCGGCTACGGTTTCGGCCCGCGCCACGTCGACTTCCATCCCGACGGCTCGTGGATGTACGTGTCCGACGAACGCTTCAACCGCCTGCACGCCTTCCGCCTGCATGGCGACCGCATCGACGATGCGCCGGCCTTCAGCGTGCCGACGCTCGCGCGGCCCGCGGCGGCGGGGCCGCGGCAGTTGAGCGGCCCCATCCACGTGCATCCGCGTGGCGATGCCGTCTACGTGGCCAACCGGGCCGACGGCGTGGCCGAGCAAGACGGCCGGCCAGTCTTCGCCGGCGGCGAGAACAGCATCGCGGTGTACGAGATCGATCCGCGGACCGGCGCGCCGAACCTGGTCCAGCATGCGGACATCCACGCCTTCCACGCGCGGACGTTCGCGCTCGACCCGACGGCCGGCCTGCTGGTGGCGGCCAGCATCAGGCCGATGGACGTCGACCGCGGGGGCGAGCTCGAGCGCGTGCCGGCCGCGCTATCGGTGTTCCGCGTCGCCGGCCGGCGCCTGGAGTACGTGCGCCGCTACGCGGTAGAGACGCCGGCCGGCGAATTGCAGTACTGGATGGGCATGACGGCCTTGCCATGACGGCGGCGCCCGGCCATTCCGAACGGATCGGAACGAGATGAACAAATTCAGGTACTTGCTGGAACCTCGTTCGATCGCCGTCGTCGGCGTGTCGGACGAAGCCGCCCGCCCGGGCTCCCAGGCCGTGCGCGCGCTGCGCAGGAACGGCTATGCGGGGAAGATCTTCCCGGTGAACCCGAAATACGAGGAATTCGACGGCCTCAGGTGCTATCCCTCGGTGGAGGCGATCGACGAGCCGATCGACCTGGTCATCGTCGGCGTGCCCGCCAAGGCGGTGCCGGCGGTGATGGAAATGTGCGCCGCGAAGAAAGTGGGCTACGTGCTCGTGCTCAGCGGCGGCTTCCGGGAAAGCGGCCCGGACGGCATCGGGCTCGAACGCCGGCTGCTCGAACTGGCGCGCCGCTCGGGCATACGTCTGGTCGGGCCCAACTGCCTGGGCCTGGTCAACGTGCACGCCAACGTCTATGCCGCTTTCGGCAGCATGACCCGCGAACCCCGGCTGGAGGCCGGCGGCGTCTCGCTCGTCACGCAAAGCGGCGGCTTCGGTTACAGCATCGCGCTGGCCTGCGCGCAGGCGCACATCGGCTTTCGCCATGTGATCGCCACCGGCAACGAAACCGACGTCGACACCGTGGAATTCATCGACGCGCTGATCGACGACGAACAGACCCGCTGCATCGTGGCCTATATCGAAGGCACGCGCGACGGCAGGCGCCTGCTCGAAGCAGGCCGCAAGGCGCTGGCGGCGGGCAAGCCGCTGCTGCTGTGGAAGGGCGGGGTGACGGACCAGGGCGCGCGCGCGGCGGCCTCGCACACCGCCAGCATGACTGGCACCTACGACTTCTACAAGGCCTTGTACAAGCAGACCGGCATCGTCGAAATATCGGAACTGCACGAGGCCGCCGACTACCTGCAGATGCTGCAAGCGGGCAAATCGCTGGACTCGAACGGCATCGCCATCCTGGGCGTATCGGGCGGCTCGGCCATCGTGTTCGCCGACGCCGGCGCCCGCCACGGGCTGGTGCTGTGCGACCTGGGCGAGCAGACCCGGCAGCGGCTGGCGCCATGGGTGCCCGGCATCGGCGCCATCCACAATCCGGTCGACCTGACGGCCGGCTACTTCGCGCCGGGCAACGAAGACAAGATCGAGGCCGTCCTGCGCGCGCTGGCCGAAGACCCCGCCGTGGGCGGCGTGTGCGTCAACCTCGCCACCACGGGAGCCCGGGGCAGCCTGGCGGCGGCGCGGGCGATCGTGCGCGTGGCGGGCGACGGCCGCAAGCCGGTGGTGGTCTTCTCCTCGATGCCGCGTTCCATCAACGGCGAAGCGCTGGCGCTGTTCGAGGAAGCCGGGGTGCCCGTGTTCCCGTCGCCGTCGCGCGCCGCCAATGCGCTGGCCATGCTGCTCAGGCTGGGCCAGGCGCGCCGGTTGCTGCCGGCGGCGGCCAGGCCGGCCGACGCGGCCGTCCAGGCGGTTTCCATCGCGCCGGGCAGCGTGCTTTCCGAGGCCCAGTCCAAGGATCTGCTGGCCCGCGCCGGCGTGCCGGTCACGCGCGACGTGCTGGTCGGGCCCGGCGAGCAGCCGGACCTGGGCGGGATGACGTATCCGGTCGTCGTCAAGATCGCCTCGCCCGACATCCCGCACAAATCGGACATCGGCGGCGTGAAGCTGAACCTGGCGTCGGAGCAGGCGGTGCGCGCCGCCATCGAAGAGGTGGCGGCCAACGCCCGGCGCCTGGCGCCCGACGCCAGGCTGGAAGGCGTGCTGGTTTCCGAGATGGTGGCCGGCGGCTACGAGTTGATCGCCGGCGCGGTCGACGACGAAGTCTTCGGCCCCGTCGTGATGGTCGGCGCCGGCGGCATCCACGCCGAAATATTCAAGGACGCCAGCTACCGGCTGGCCCCGTTCGACGAGGCGACCGCGATGGCCATGCTGGACGAACTGCGCTGCCGCCCGATCTTCGACGGCGTGCGGGGCGGCGCGACGCTGGACGTGCGTTCCGCGGCGCGCGCGCTGGCGGCGCTGTCGCGCTTCGCCTGGGAACACCGGGACGCGGTGCAGGAGGTGGACGTCAACCCGCTGTTCCTGGCGCCGCACGGCGTCGTGGCGGCCGATGCGCTGGTGATCGCCAAGCCTGGCAGACCGGCCGAAGCAATGGCCGCAACGCCGGCCACAGGGAAATGAGCATGGCAGCTACGCGTCGATGCCTTGTATTCGTACCCGAGGCGGCCCGGTTTGCGGTGCACGAACCGGTGGTGGCCGCCTAGCAGACGACCATTCGGGCGGGGCGGCATATGCTGGCGGTACAACAATTCAATAATTGTTGTACAATTGAATAATGAACGAAGACCAAGCCGTTTCCGCTCTCGGCGCGCTGGCCCACCCCCAGCGCTTGCGCGTGTTCCGCGCCCTCGTCGTAGCCGGCCCCGCGGGGCTTACCCCCAGCGTCCTGGCCGACCGCCTCGGCGTGGCGCGCAACGCGCTGTCCTTCCATCTGAAGGAGCTGGCCCACGCCGGCCTCGTCGGCATCGAACAGCAGGGCCGCAACCTGATCTACCGCGCCGACTTCGGCCGGATGAATGGCCTGCTGGGCTACCTGACCGAACATTGCTGCCAGGGCCAGCCCTGCGAAGTCGGCAATGCCGCAGGCTGCGCGTCATGCTGAACCGGTGCGGGAAGGCCGCCTCCATATCCTCAACCTGCCTGTGAGTCACCCTCGTGGAAAACAAGCTCTACGACATCCTCTTCGTCTGTACCGGCAATTCGGCGCGCTCCATCCTGGCCGAAGGCTTGCTCAACGGCATGGGGCAGGGGCGGTTCCGCGCCTATTCGGCCGGCAGCCATCCCAAGGGCGAAGTGCATCCCCTGGCGCTGGCTGCGCTGGAGCGCCTGCACCTGCCTGCCGCGGGCTACCGCAGCAAGAGCTGGGACGAGTTCACCCGGCCCGATGCGCCGCGCTTCGATTTCATCTTCACGGTGTGCGACAACGCGGCAGGGGAAGCCTGTCCCGTCTGGCCCGGCAAGCCCGTATCGGCGCATTGGGGCCTGCCCGATCCGGCCGCCGTCCAAGGCAGCGAGGAACAGCGGTTCAAGGCCTTCCTGGACGCGGCGGTGGTCTTGAAGCGGCGCATCGAACTGTTCCTGTCCCTGCCGCTGCAGCGGCTCGATGCCATGTCGCTGCAGCACGAACTGCAAGGCATCGGCAAACAATAGGGGCTTCGAATTGGCTGCCGCGACCGCTGCGGGATCCATCGCGCCCGCCGCCGCGATGAACCGTTTCGAACGCTACCTGACGCTATGGGTGCTGGCCTGCATCGTGGCCGGCATCGCGCTGGGCCAGGGTGCGCCGGCCGCGTTCCAGGCCATCGCGGGCATGGAAATCGCGCAGGTGAACCTGCCCGTCGGCGTGCTGATCTGGGTCATGGTCATCCCCATGCTGGTCAAGGTCGATTTCGGCGCGCTCGGCCAGGTCCGCCGGCATTGGCGCGGCATCGCCGTAACGCTGTTCGTGAACTGGGCGGTCAAGCCGTTCTCGATGGCCTTGCTCGGCTGGCTGTTCATCCGCCATGCGTTCGCCGCCTGGCTGCCGGCCGATCAACTCGACAGTTACGTGGCCGGGCTCATCCTGCTGGCGGCCGCGCCCTGCACGGCCATGGTGTTCGTCTGGAGCCGCCTGACCGGCGGCGATCCGATGTTCACGCTGTCGCAAGTGGCGCTGAACGACGCCATCATGGTGTTCGCCTTCGCGCCGGTCGTGGGCCTGCTGCTCGGCATCTCATCCATCGCCGTGCCGTGGGACACGCTGCTGGCTTCGGTAGCGCTCTACATCGTCATCCCGGTCATCCTGGCGCAGGCCTGGCGGCGCGCGCTGCTGCGCCGCGGACAAGGCGCATTCGACCGCGCAATGGCGCGCATCGGGCCGCTGTCGACGGTTGCGCTGCTGCTGACCCTGGTGCTGCTTTTTGCCTTCCAGGGGCAGGCCGTCCTGCGCCAGCCGCTGGTCATCGCGCTGCTCGCTGTGCCGATCCTGATCCAGGTCCTGTTCAACGCCGGCCTGGCGTACTGGCTCAACCGCCGAACCGGCGAGTCCCACGCCGTGGCCTGCCCGTCGGCGCTGATCGGCGCATCGAACTTCTTCGAGCTGGCCGTGGCGGCCGCCATCAGCCTGTTCGGCCTGCACTCGGGCGCCGCGCTGGCCACGGTGGTCGGCGTGCTGATCGAAGTGCCCGTCATGCTGATGGTGGTGCGTATCGTCAACCGCTCGCGCGCCTGGTACGAACGCAGCTGACGCTCAGCCGGCAACCTCCAGCAGCCATCCGGCCGCGCCGCCGGCGATTACCGCCAGCCACGGCGGCAGCCGCCAGAACATCAGCGCAACCAGTGCGGCCAGCGCCAGGGCGAAGTCTTGCGGCGCGAAGATGGCGCTGGTCCACACCGGCTGGTAAAGCGCGGCCAGCAGCAGGCCGACCACCGATGCATTGATGCCGGCCAGCGCGGCCTGCGTTCGCAGGCTGTGGCGCAGCCGTTCCCAGAAGGGCAGGGCGCCCGCCACCAGCAGGAAGGAAGGCACGAAGATCGCCAGCAGGCATAGCGCGCCGCCCGTCCACCCCGACGGTTCGCCGCGCATCGATGCGCCGAGAAACGCGGCGAACGTGAACAGCGGACCCGGCACGGCCTGCGCGGCGCCGTATCCGGCCAGGAAGGTTTCATTGTCGATCCAGCCCGGCGGGACGACCTGCGCCTGCAACAGCGGCAGCACGACGTGGCCCCCGCCGAACACCAGCGACCCGGCGCGGTAGAAGGCATCCGCCATCGCCACGCTCCGGCCCGGCAGCAGCTGCGCCAGCACAGGCAGGCCGGCGAGCAGTGCGAAGAACAGGCCAAGCCAGAACAGCCCGGCGCGGCGGCCGATCGCGATGGGCAGCGGTTCGTGCGGTTCGCCCGCCGAAGGCTCGAACAGCAAGAGGCCCGCCACGCCGGCGGCGGCGATGATCGCCACCTGTCCCCACGCCGACGGTATGAGCAGCGCGGCACAGGCGGCGATCGCCATGATGGTCACGCGCGATGCGCCGGTGCACAGATTGCGCGCCATGCCCCACACCGCCTGGGCCACCACTGCCACGGCCACCACCTTCAGGCCATGCAGCGCGCCGGGCGCCACGGCGTCGCCATGATGCGAGATCCCGAGCGCGAACAGGACCAGCAGCAGGGCGGACGGCAGCGTAAAGCCGGCCCAGGCCGCCAAGGCCCCGCGGTAGCCCGCGCGCGCCATCCCCACGGCCATGCCGACCTGGCTGCTCGCCGGCCCTGGCAGGAATTGGCAGAGCGCCACCAGATCCGCATAGCCGCGTGCCGTCAGCCAGCGCCGCCGGGTCACGAACTCGTCGTGAAAATAGCCCAGGTGCGCGACCGGGCCGCCGAAAGACGTCAGCCCCAGGCGCAGGAAAACGAGGAACACCGGCCATGCGCCACGGCCACGATCGTCGATGCGAGAGCCGGCCATGCGTTGCCCCCAATGCGTGTCGGGAAACGCATGTTAATCGAGCTTCGCGAACGGAATGCGGCCGATGCCATGGGATGGCCTGGCCTGGCCGCCGCGACAACGGCGGCGGCGACGATCCGGGTGGCCCGGATGGTAGTATCTGCAAGTGAGAATGAGATGTAGTCCTGCACGATGAATCGCCCGCTGGCGCCTCTGCTGCTCGGAAAACTGATCGCCATATTGGCGTTGTTGCTGGCGCCTGCCTGGCCCGCCGTGGCGCAGACCCAGGACGACGAGGTACAGACCGCCTGGCGCCTGCTCGACTACATCGCCGTCGACTACGCCGGCGCCGTGTCCAACGGCGCGGTGTCGAGCCCATCCGAGTATGCGGAGCAGAGCGAATTCGCGGCGACGGTCGCCGCCAGGCTTGCCGCGCTGCCGCCCAGGCCCGCGCAGCCCGAGCTGGTCGCCGGCGCCGGGCGCCTGCAGCGGGCCATCGCCGACAAGGCCGACCCGGCGCAGGTGGCCGACATCGCCCACGGCCTGGCTGCGTCGCTGCTCGCCGCGTATCCCGTGCCGCTCGCGCCCGGCACGCCGCCCGTCTTCGCCCGGGGTGCCGCCTTGTTCGGTCAGCAGTGCGCCGCCTGCCACGGCGTCGCCGGCGACGGCCATGGCCCTGCCGCGGCGGCGCTCGCCACGCCGCCCATCGCCTTCACCGACGTCGAACGCGCGCGGCAGCGCAGCCTGTTCGCGCTCTACCAGGTCATCACCCAGGGCCTGGACGGCACGCCGATGCAGAGCTTCGCCAGCCTGCCCACCGACGACCGCTGGGCGCTCGCGCTGTTCGCCGGCCATTTCGCCTTTTCCGACCAGCAGGCGGCCGAAGGCGAGCGGCTCTGGAAAGACGATTCTTCCCTCCGCGCGCTGGTGCCGGACCTGAAGACCCTGGCGGGCACGACGCCCGCCGCACTGGGCGGCCGGATCGGGCAGCAGAAGGCCGACGCCCTGATGGCCTATCTGCGCCGCCATCCCGAAGCCGTGGCGCAGCAGGCCCCGGCGGGATCCCCGTTGGCGCTGGCGCGCGGCCGCCTGGCGGACAGCCTGGCCGCCTACCGGGCGGGCAACCGCCGGCAGGCGGGCCAGCTGGCCTTGTCGGCCTACCTCGACGGCTTCGAGCCCGTCGAGCCGATGCTGGGATCGCGCGACTCGGCGCTGCTGGCGCACATCGAAGGCGCGATGGGCGAGTACCGCGCCGCCATCCAGCAGGGCGAGGCGCCGGACGCGGTTGCCCGCCGCGTGCAGGCGCTGGACGGCCTGTTCGACGACGCCGAGGCGGCGCTGTCGCCGGACGCCGCCAGCAGCCTTTCCACTTTCCTGGGCGCCGCCACGATCCTGCTGCGGGAAGGGCTGGAGGCGCTGCTGATCGTGGTGGCGATGATCGCCTTCCTGCGCAAGGCCGGGCGCACGGAGGTCATGCCCTATGTCCACGCGGGCTGGATCGGCGCGCTGGCCGCCGGCCTTCTCACCTGGGCCGTGGCGACCTGGGTCATCGGCATCAGCGGCGCCAGCCGCGAACTGACCGAAGGCTTCGGCTCGGTCTTCGCCGCCGTGGTCCTGCTGTCGGTCGGCATCTGGATGCACGGCAAAGCCCAGGCCGGCCAATGGCAGCGCTACATCCGCGAAAAAATGGCCAAGGCGCTGTCGGGCCGCTCGGCCTGGTTCCTGTTCGGCCTGGCCTTCGTCGTGGTTTACCGCGAGGTGTTCGAGACCATCCTGTTCTATGCCGCGCTGTGGACCCAGGGCAATGGCGGCGCGATGCTGGCCGGGGCGGCGACCGCCTGCGTCGCGCTGGCGCTGGTCGCCTGGGCCATGTTGCGCTACAGCCGCGCGCTGCCGATCGGCAAATTCTTCGTCTACAGCGCCTGGTTGATGGCGATCCTGACGGTGGTCCTGGCCGGCAAGGGCATCTCGGCGTTGCAGGAGGCCGGCATCGTCGGCATCGCGCCGCTGTCGTCCGTGCCGCGCGTCGAGCTGCTGGGCGTGTTCCCGACCGTGCAGACCCTGTTCGCGCAGGCCCTGATGGTGATCGCGCTGTGCGCCGGTTTCTGGTGGAACCGGCAAAAGGCGGCAAGGCCGCCGGCGGCGCAACGCTGACGCCGCCGCGCCACGCTTGCCGAAATTACAAGAGCCGCGGGTACTATCGCCTGTATATAGCCGCAGGTATCATTAGATCCCGATTTGGATACAACCCGGCCGTGCCAACGGCTCCGCTGCGCAATGGCCTTGCCCCCATGATCGTCTACCTCCGCATCCATCCGCCGTCCCTGGCCCGTCCGCCGCGCGCGTGACGCGCGGTCGCCATTCATGCCCGCCGCCGCCTGGATGGCATCCGGCCGGCCGCGTCCGGGCACTTCCTCGGTTCCTCCCATTCGCTCGTGCGCTCTGCGCGCAGACGCACCTACACGATTCGTCATGCCGACACCAACGCCCGGCGGCGACGCCGCCGATTTCTGGGACGCAGGCCACATGGGCTGCGGCGAACTCATCCTCAAGCTGCGCAAGCACCTGCGGAGCATGCCGGGCCAGGTACTGCAGCTCGTCGCCCGCGACGCCGGCGCGGCGGCGGACATCCCGGCGTATTGCCGCATGACGCGCAACGAACTGCTGCGCCACGAACCCGAAACCCATACGTTCTGGATACGGTCGCGGCTGGACTGGTAAGCCCGGGATCCCGATAGGCTGCCGGTCCTTTTTTCTGCTCACTTTGCTCACGGAGAACATCATGGCTGGAAAATTCGTCGTCTCGCTGACCTGCTCGAAAAACGATACCGACAAGGCGACGGTGGCCTTCGTCGTCGCCAACGCGGCGGTGGCCTCCGACAAGCAGGCCCTGGTCTTCCTGTCGGTCGAGGGCACGCGGCTCTCGCAGAAGGGCTACGCCGACGACATCCACGAAGAAGGCTTCGCGCCGCTCAAGGAATTGATCGCCAATTTTGTCGCGGCCGGCGGCGAGATCTACGTCTGCTCGCCCTGCTTCAAGAAGCGCGGCCTGGACGAGAACAATCTGATCGACGGCGCCAAGATCGTCGGCGGCGCCAAGCTGGTGGAATTCATGAGCGACGGCGCTCCCGGCATCAGCTATTGAACGCAGCGCCGCATGGCCGGCCACGCCCGCAACCACCAAGGACGACTCCCATGATCCCCCGACGCCTGATGCTCATCGTCTTCCTGCTCGCCGCGCTCGGCTACGTGGCCGTCAGCTATGCCGTGTTCAAGCTGCCCGCCACGCCGGCCGCGGCCGAGGAATGCGGTTTCCTGCCCGGCGAATTCGCCGCCACCGGCACGCTGGCCTACGAGCGTTCGCAGGCCTGGGCCATCAGCTTCGTGCGCAAGCAGGAATACTTCACCGCGATCACGGTAGGCCTGGCGCTGGCCTTCATGGCCTTCGCGCTGGCGGTCGGCCGGCGCGGCGGCGCGGCCTCGGCCGGCGTGGCGGCCGGCAGCGGCGTGCTGGCGGTCTCGGCGTTGTGCGTCAGCTGCCTGGCGCCGGCGCTGTCGGTGGTCGGGCTGGGCATCGCCGGCGGCTTCCTGGCCGGCGTGCCGAAAGGACTGATCGCCCTCAACACCCTGTTGCTGACCAGCTGGGGAACCTTGTTCCTGTCGCGCCGCGCCAGCGCCTGCGCGCTGCCGCCCCGCGCGCCCGCATCGCCGGAGCCTTCCCCACAGGCTTGAGCATTGAGCACCCCATAGGACGCGCACCCACATGAAAACCCGACTCGCCACCCTGGGGCTGGCGGCGCTGGCCGCACTGCACGCCATGCCCGCCGCCGCCGTCGATTACTCGACCGTGCTCACCCCGGCCCGCCAGGGCCTGCCGCTGGCGCACCCGATCGCCGCCGAGGCGATCGAGCCGCCGCCGCTTTCGCTGATGGCCGACCGGCCGGTGCAGCCGGCCTACGTGCCTGGCCTGCCGGGGCTGGCCCAGAACCGCATGGTCGCCGACGACTTCGGCCGCAAGATTCCCAAGTACGACGGCGTATTCATCCGCCAGAGCAAGGTCGAGAACGGCGAGGTCGTGATCCCCGCCGGCGGCCTCTACTACCTGGAAGACACCTGGGGCGGCGAGGTCGCGCTGCGCGGCGAACAGGTGCCCATCCTCGGCCGCATGGCCACCTACGTCGACTACGACATGTCGATCGAGGTGCGGGAGAACGTGACCATTCCCGCCGGCGGCAGCGCCGTGGTGGGCGGCCAGGTGTACTACTACTACGCCACGGTCGGCCACCAGACCCTGTCCAACCATGCCCTGCACGTGCGCACCATCGCCGGCACCGACTGGGAATGGGCGTTCGGCAACCCCATCCTGTCGGCCACCGAAACCGGCTGGTGGGGCAACCGTTTCACCCAGCTCTACAACCAGGGCCAGGCGCGCGAAATCACGCCGCAGAAGATGGTGTTCGACTGGCTGAGCGGCGTGCGCATGGACCGCATGCTGTATGCGCAGGACAAGGTCTTCGCGGGCCTGGCGGCCGCCGGCGATGAATGGCAGGTCGGCGCGCGCACCGTGCGCGTGGCCGCCGTCGACGCGGCCGCCGGCACCGTCCGGCTGGAACTGCTGGAGAACGGCCAGGTCAAGAGCGCGCGCACCCTCGGGCCGGTGCGGCAGGACCGCCTGATCGAGGACACCGCCGCCCGCAAGGCCCTGGTGTTCGAGGACGGCGACATGGTCGCCTTCCTGTCGCCCTGGCCCGCCGCCTTCGACGGTGGCAAGGCCAGCCTCAAGGTCTACGGCAAGGCCTTCAGCCTGCGCTACGGCCAGGACTACGCGCCCGATCCGCGCTACGCGAGCTATCCGGTGGGCTGCCCCACGGGCCACGACTTCGGCTTCATGCTGGTCAACAAGAGCGAAGTCCGCCTGAAGCCGGGCGAGTCGTTCACCGGTCCCGAAGGCTATTTCAAGATCGTGGTCGACGCCATCGACGGCGACAAGGTGACCGGCTGGCACGTGGAGGACCGCGGCGGCGCGCGCTCGATCAACCTGGGCGGGCCCGAGGTCGCCAACGTCGACCTCGTGCTGGGACAGGGCCGCGTGGCCGGCCAGGCGATCCTGGCCGACGTCGGCCGCGCCATGCTGGCCCGCACCTACGCCGCCGCGCAGCGGGCCGACGAGGGCGCGGCGCCGGCCACGCCCGCGCCGGCACCCGCGGCCCCATCTTCCCAACCGGCCGCGCCGGCCGACGGCCTGTCGCCGTCGATGATCGCAGTGCTCGTCATTCTCGCCCTCGGCTGCCTGGGGGTGGGCTTCGAGTGGGGCAAGCGCCGGCGCTAGCGCACCGACTGGAGCATCGTCCATGGACCCCATCGCCCGACACGCCCACGCGCCCGACGTCAGCTTCGACGGCGGCGACCTCGACTGCGGCAACGGCCTGCTGCTGCTGATCCGCAAGCACATCGACCCGCTGCCGCGCGGCGGCCTGCTGGAAATCCTTTCGCGCGAAATTTCGGTCGACGAAGACCTGCCCGCCTGGTGCCGCCTGACGGGCAACGAACTCGTCTCGTGGACCAAGGCGGGCGGCCAGCGCAGTTTCCTGGTCTGCAAGGGGCGGCTCGCCGAACGCGCCGCCGCGCCGGTGGAGGCCGAGCCGGCACCAAGCGTGGCGGCGCCGATGAGCCGGCGGCCGTCCGCACCGGCCGCGCCCGCATCGACTGCACCTGCGTCGGCCGCGCCTTCGTCGCCGAGCCGCGAGCGGCAGCCGGTGCCGGCCGCGCCCGTGCCGCCGCTCGCCGTCACGGGGGTGGGCAGCTGGCCCCGGCCGCGCTGGATGATCGACGCCATGCATGCGCACGTCGAAGGCCGCCTGGCCGAGGCCGCTTTCCACGAAACCGCCGACGATGCCGTGCGGCTCGCCATCGCTGCCCAGGAAAAGGCCGGCGTGGACATGGTCACCGACGGCGAACAGCGGCGCGACAGCTACGCCAGCTTCGTCGCCTCCCGCCTGGACAACTGCCAGCTCATCCCGTTGACCGACCTACTGCCCCTGGTGGACGACCCCGAGGAATTCGCCACCGAGCTGCGCGCGCTCGACATCCCGGCCGGCGACGTGCGGCACCCGGCCGTGTTCGGCCGGCTGTCGCGCTCGCGCCCGCTGGTCGCGCACGAGGTGGATTTCGCGCGCTCGATAACGGGCCGGCCGGTCAAGGTAGCCCTGCCCGGGCCCTACCTGCTGACGCGCACCATGTGGATGGAGTGCATTTCCGACCGCGCCTACGAAAGCCGCGAGGCGCTGGCCGCCGACGTGGTGCGCGTGCTGCGCGAGGAACTGGCCGAGCTGCTCGACGCCGGCGCGGCGCTGGTGCAGTTCGACGAGCCCGTGCTGTCGGAGGTCGTCTTCGCCGGCGCCAAGAACAAGCGCAGCTTCATGTGCGGCGCGCTGTCCGAATCGCTCGCGCCCGAGCACGAACTGGCGTTTGCCCGCGAACTGCTCAACGCCGTGCTCGACGGCATGCCGCAGGAACGCACCGCGCTGCACGTGTGCCGCGGCAACTGGACGGCAGACGAGAGCGTGGCGCTGAGCGGCGACTACGTGCCGCTTTTGCCCACGCTGGCGCAAGTCCGCGTCGGCGCCTACCTGCTGGAGATGTGCACGCCGCGCGCGGGCGACGTGTCGATACTGAAGGCCTTGCCCGACCATGCGCGCATCGGCATCGGCGTGGTCAACCAGAAGGATCCCGCGGTGGAAAGCGAAGACGCGATCGCCGCCCGCATCGGGCGCGGCATCGAGCTGTTCGGGCAGGAACGGCTGCTGCTGCATCCCGACTGCGGGTTCGCGACCTTCGCCGACAATCCCATCTGCTCGGCGCAGATCGCGCAAGGAAAGCTGCAGGCGATCGCGCGGGCGGCGGCGCGGTTCCGGGGGTAGCCGGGCAAGACATCGTTGCCCCGGGACGCCGCGCGTCAGCCGGCCGCGCGGCGCCTCATGGCCACGCTATCCAGCGCCCACACCAGCAGCATCGTCCCGCCCATGAGCGGGAAGATCACGCCCAGCGCCGTCAGCCCGATCTTCCATCGGCGCATCGTCACCGGCGTGAGCAGCCGGGCGGGCGCCCCGAGGGCATTGCGCGGCCGCCGCTTCCACCACATCGCGAATCCCGTGACCACCATGCCCGCCAGGCCGAGCGAGATGAGCGCACAGACCAGCTGGTTGGCCAGGCCGAAGTAACGGCCCATGTGCAGCGCCGTGCCGTACGACACCGCCCGCGACACCGCGCCGTAGTCGGCGTAGCCGATGTCTTCCAGCACCTTGCCGCTGTACTGGTCTATATGCAGCACATGTTCGCGCTTCGGGTCGGCCGGGAAATACGAGACGGTGTAGACCCCGGACGGGCCTGTGGGAAAAGCCACGTCGTATCCATCGGAGATGCCGTTTTGCCTGGCGATATCGAGTACGCGGCCCAGCGGCAACGCCGTCGCGGGACGACCGGCGGGATGCGATTCCGGTACGGCCGTCGCGCCTACCGCCCACGGTGTCTGGGGCAGCGGCAGGTCGTCCATGACCATGCCGGGCATGTCGCCCATATCGCCCATCCCATCCATGCCATGACCTTCGTGCGGCGTGCCGCCGTACTGCGTTTGGCCGGCCGGCGCCGCCGCGGCCTGACCGGGAATCGTAGATTGCAGCGCCGAACCGCCCCAGGCGCCCGGCGGCGAGCCCAGGTGCGCGCGCGTGGCCAGCGACTTGAACTGCTGTCCCCACGACCCCGACCACGGCAGGCCGGTAAGGATGAAGGCCACCGCGCCGGCGGCCAGCCAGATGCCCATCGCGGCGTGCACGCTCTTCCACAGCGGCCGCCCGCGAAGTTCCAGCCGCGGCCACAGCGTGCCGCGCCAGGCGAAGGCCCCGCGCGGCCACCACAGCGCGATGCCGGTGCCGACCATCACCAGCGTCCAGCAGGCCGCCAACTCCATCAGCAGCTCGCCCGGCTTGCCGAGCAGCAGCTTGCGGTGGATCATCCGGTCGACCTGCATGAAGCGCCGCTCCACGTTCAGCGTGCCCAGCATGTCGCCGGTATAGGGGTTGAGATAGACGCTGTATTTCTCGCCGTCGGGATAGCGGAAGACGAATTCCGCGCTGCGCCGCGGATCGGACCCGATGGTCGCGGTGGCGGGACGCGCGCCCGGCGGCACCGCGGCCCTGGCCCGCGCCAGCAGCGCGTCCTCGGACAGCCGGGGCGTGCCGGCCGGGGTCACGACCAGCCGGCCGGGATACAGCAGCGGCTCGATCTGCGGCTGGAAGCAATACAGCGTGCCCGTCACCGCCAGCACCACCAGAAAGGGCATGACGAACAGCGCCGCATAGAAGTGCCAGCGCCACAGCGTGCGATAGGCGGCGTTGTGGGCGTCCGCCGGCCGCGCGGAAGAGGAAAGGGTCTGCATGAATGGCCTCGCGCCCGGCCTCACAGCCGGAGTTTCGTCTCGAGGTAGACCGTCCGCCCCGGATAGGGGTGATAGACGAAATACCGTTTGTCGAAAATGTTGTCGATGCCCAGGCTCAGATCGGCGTGGCGGTTGAGCCGATAGGTGAACTTCGCGTCCGCCACGGCATAGGTGCTGGTGCCGCCGTACACGTTCGGATTGCTGTCTTCGTTGGTCAGCGTGTTGTACTGGCGCCCGGAGTAGCGGACCGCCCCCGTAACCGACGCGCGATCGTCGATGTGGTAGGTGCCGGCCACGTTCGCGCGCCACAGCGGAATCCGGTAGAAATACTTGCCCACCGACGCCGGATTGCGGTCGTTGGCCAGGATGCGCGAGCGGGTATAGGCAGCGTTGGCGATCAGGTCCAGCCCCTTGATGCCCACATCCTGGCCCTGGTAGCTGGTCTCGATGCCGCGCGAGCGCACCCGGTCGACGTTCTGGAAACTCGTGACGTTGGGCAGGACGGTCGTGTCGGTCTGGCTGAAGATCGTGTTCTTGACGTCGTCCTCGAACAGCGACACGCGGTACACCCCGTTGCCGTGCGCCCATTGCGCGCTCAGTTCCTTGGACAGGTCGTTCTCGGGTTGCAGGTTGGGATTGTTGTTGACGAGGTTCGTCCCGCTGATCCGGCCCTGGAACAGCTCGCCCACGGTCGGGAAGCGGTAGGCACGGCCGATGGAGGCGCGCAGCGTCAGGTCCTGCGTGGCCTCGAACGACAGCGAAGCCTTGGGCGAAACATGCTGCTGGCCGGCTTCGGGATAGGGCAGGCGCACATCGCCCAGCGCCTGCGAACCGCCATAGGCGTGCCAATCCTCGTAGCGCAGGCCGTACACCAGCTTCCACCGCGGCAGCAAGCGCCACGCATCCTGCGCATACAAGGCTTGCGCGCGGGTGCGGCCGGCGAAGGCGTTGTCGAAGGCGGCGCGGTCGCCCGCGCGCCAGTCCAGGCTGTCGTACGTGACGTTGCTGGTGTAGTAGGTGTCGAAGTGGTAGCCGAAGGTGAGCCAGTGCGCGCGCCAGCCGCCTTGCGCCGTCTCGGGCGTGTACGTGGTCTGCAGATCCACGGTCTTCCAGCCCGTGCCGTCGCCGAAGGTGGCGGTGCCGGGCCCGCTGCCGGGACCGCCCTGGCCGGCCGCGCGGTCCACGCTGTGGCTGACATCGTAGTAGGACACGATGGCCTGGCCGTTCCAGCCCGTTGCCCGGCGCGTGCGCAGCGACAGCCCATAGAGCCAGTTCTCCGCCTCGCCGTTGCTCGGGGCCAGGGCCGGCGCGGGGATCGTATATTCGTAGCCGCCGATGTCGACCTTGCCCTGGTAGACCGGATTGCCGGCCGCATCGCGCAGGAAGGTCGGATTGTCGCTGTGGTAGCTGTCGTGCCAGTACCCCAGCGTCGCGCCGCCCTGCAGGGTGGGCGTGAAGTCGTACTGCAGCTTGAGCTTGAACTGATCCTGGCTGGTGTGGACGATGCCCTCGCCGCTCACCCCCAGCACGGCGGTGCGCTTGCCGGTCTGGTTGTCGTAGAAATAGGCGCCCTCCACGGGCAGGTCCGCGCCGGTGGCGGGCGTGTTCGACTGCGCCAGCGTGGCGAACTGCATCGGCTGGCTGGTGCTCTCCAGGCGGTTGACGCCTATCAGGTAGGAAAGCCTGCCCACCTTGTCGCCGATCGAGGCCGATGCCTCGGAGCCATTGAAGCTGCGATCGACGCCGAACAGGTCGAAATGCTGGGTGAAGCCCTTCAGGTCGGCATTGGCCTCGAAGGCGTCCGGCATGTGGGTAGTGACGAGCACCGTGGCGCCCAGCGAGTTGCCCGGATACAGGGCGGAAAACGGCCCATAGGCCACGTCGACCCGTTCGATGTCCTCGGGAAACACCATCGACCAGCGCGGCGGGAATGCGTAGCTGTTGCCCAGCAGATTGCTCACCAGCAGGCCATCGAGGTAGACCAGGCCGCGCGCGCTCTGGACGTTGTTGGTGCCGCGTACGGCAATGGTGGCGTTCTGGTCGCCGATGTAGCGCTTGCGCACCACCAGATTGGGCAGGTACTTCAAGGCGTCTTCGCTATTGATCACGTTCCAGTTCCGGATCTGGTCGCGCGTGACGGATTCGGTCGTCGAAGGGATGTCAGGGTCCGTGGCGGGCCGGTCCGCCTGGCCCGCCGTCACGGTAATGGCGGGCAATTCCGAGGCGGCGGCGTCCGCGGCGTGCGCGGGCGGCGCAATGGAAAGAAGGGGCAGCAGCACGCCCAGCGCGTGGCCGGCTACCGGCCCTGCGCGCCGGACCATGGCGCCGACAAGAATATCTGGCATGGTTTTTCCTGGCGGATGAGGACGGCCCGATGTCGCCCAGGGGGCGCATCAAGGCATCTGAGACTCAAGGGATCAGGAAAAACGAGGCGGGTCGCGTGGCCGGCCGGAAGGGAAGGCGCCAATCGGCGTGAACCGGCGCAGCGGCGGCAGCAGCAGCGCCAGCATGACGAGCAGGAGCGGAGAGGGCAGCGCCGGAGGCATTGCCGGCAACGCCGCCTCGTGCGTCAGCAGGTCGCAGTAGCCGCAATCGCCCAGGGCATGCGAGCCCGGCTGGTGGCCCGATGCGTCATGCTGCTCATCCAGCGAGACGGTGAGGGCGACGGATGATTGACCGGGCGTGGTGGCTTCGCTGCAGATCGACAGCGTGATGTTCTGCGCGGCCGCCAGGAGATGGGTGACCGTTGGCGCGCACACGAGCAATAGCATGGCAATGATGCCAAGCCAGGCCGTGAGTCGTTTGCCGTTTGCGGAAACCATCATCGAAGCATCTACGGAAGAGCGCGTGCGGCCCGATCGCCGCGGCTGCCGTATCCAGGATGTTGCATTCTACTGAAAATCCAGGATGCGGATGGCTTTGCTTGCATGCAATTGCTACGGGCCCGCGGCCGCTTCCGCAACCAATGACTTTCGCCAACAGGAGTATCGCGATGGCCATCATCATTACCGCCTTTGAACGCTCGCCCGACGGCGGCAAGGGACTGGCGCGCGATACGCGCGTTCGCTGGGCGCTCGAAGAAGCAGGCCAACCGTACGAGGTTCGCCTGGTTTCATTCCTTGAGATGAAGGAACCCGCGCATCTGCGCCTTCATCCTTTCGGCCAGATTCCCACCTATGAGGAAGGCGACCTCGCCCTGTTCGAGACGGGCGCCATCGTCCTGCACATCGCCGAACGCCATGCGGGCCTGCTGTCCGACGATGCCAATGCCCGGGCGCGTGCGATCACATGGATGTTCGCCGCGGTCAATACCGTGGAGCCGGTGATCCTCGAACTCGTCACCGCCAGGATCCTGGAGGGCGATAAGCCGTGGACCAAGGAGCGCCTGCCTCTGGTCGAGGACCGCGTCCGCCATCGGCTGGGCCAGCTTTCTTCTCGCCTGGGCGATGCGGACTGGCTCGATGGCGCGTTCAGCGCGGGCGACCTGATGATGGTGTCGGTGCTGCTCAGGCTTAGAGCGTCGGGCATCCTGGGCGAATTCCCGAAATTGGCGGCCTATGTCGCCCGCGGCGAAGCCCGGCCCGCATACGAGCGGGCTTTCGCCGCCCAGCTGGCGGTCAACGCCGGCAAGCCGGCAGCGGGCTGATTTCCCGACAGCATGGGTGGTTGCTGGTATCGTGGGCCTGACCGCAGCCGCTCATCCGGCGGGGCATTGATCGAGGAGACGACCAATATGGCTTTGAAACATGCCCAACTGCTCGATGTCATCGACCTCCATGCGCCCGGGCCGCCGCAGGCGACGTCCCAGAGCGTCAGCCTGCTCAGAACGGCACAACTGCAGATCCTGCGCCTCGTGCTGGCCGCCGGCCAGCAGGTGCCCGAGCACCACGTGGCCGGAGAAGTCGCCATCCAGTGCCTTGAAGGCGACGCAAGCGTGCTGACGCCCAAGGCCACGTGCCGGGTCGTGGCCGGGCAACTGGTGGTCCTGCCGGCCGGCGAACGTTATTCGCTGCAGGCGCATGCCGACACCGTGTTGCTGGCGACCATGATCCACTAGCGACGGGGCGCGGGGGGCGTCGCTTCATCCCGTTGTACAATTCACGTCCATTTCAAGTGGATCAGTCGGGGCGTAGCGCAGCCTGGTAGCGCATCTGCTTTGGGAGCAGAGGGTCGCGAGTTCGAATCCCGCCGCCCCGACCAATGAAATCAAGGGCTTACAGATTTGGGTCTGTGGGTCCTTTTTCTTTTCCCGAGCATATTTCCGAGCAATGTAAGCACGCGCAAAAAAGACAGCACTGTCATTTCTCCGCCATATGGCTCCCCCTATCCTACTGGGCGCGGCCCACCCGCACACACCCGTTTCCACCCCAAGGGAAGCCAAATGCCCACATTCACGAGCCAGGCCTCGCGCAGTATTCCGGGACGCCTCGCATCCCTGCTGCTCGCCTGTACCGCCGCGGCAGTCCTGCTCGGCGGCTGCGGCGGCAACGATGACGACACGCCGCCAGCCGACACCAACCCCACCACCCCCACCCCCGTCACGCAACAGTCGATCAAGCACGTCTTCGTCCTGACGATGGAGAACAAGGATTTCCTAGATTCTTTCGTATCCAGCAAGCAGGATCCGGATTTCCAGGCGATCGCCAATCAAGGCGCCACCTTGCGCGAGTACTACGGCACGGGCCACGTCAGCCTGGACAACTACATCGCCATGATGAGCGGCCAGCCCTCGACCAATGACACTGAAAGCGATTGCTTCCAGCCGTGGATCGACATCGTTTCGGACGGCTGGGACGCTGCCAATCCCAAGGTGCTCAAGGCCAAGGCCAATGCCGATGGCCGCCAGGGATGCGTGTATCCCAAGGAGATCAAGACCTTCGTCAACCAGCTCGACGAGGTCGGCGCCACCTGGAAGGGCTACATGGGCGACATGGGCAACGACCTGAACCGCGACGGCACCAAGACCTGTAGCTTCCCGACCCGCACCGCCCAACTGGCCGCGGCCAAGGGCGGCCCGGCCTATGACCCGGCCACGGTGCTGGATGGCACGCAATCGGCGGAGGCGCCGTCTGCCGACGTGCCCCTGGGCGATCAGTACGCGACTCGCCACAATCCCTTCGTGTACTTCCATTCGATCATCGACGACCTGCAGTACTGCGACCAGCACGTCGTTCCGCTGGACGATGCCAGCCTCGGCCTGCAGCATGACCTGCAAAAGATCGAGACCACGCCGAACTTCGTATTCATCACCCCCAACCTGTGCGACGACGGCCACGACGGCTTCGCGGCCGACGGCTCGGGCAATGCCTGCGTCAACGGCCAGCCGGGCGGCCTGGCCGGCATCAACGACTTCGTGAAGAAGTGGGTGGCGATCATCCAGGCTTCGCCGGCCTATCAGCAGGATGGCCTGATCATCATCAACTTCGACGAGTCCGACGCCAGCAAGGGCGGCACGACGACCACGACCGACGCCACCACCGGCGTCACCAAGATCACCCTCAACATGACGGGCGATTCGTGCTGCGGACAGGAAGCCGGCCCCAACGTGCCGCGCCCAGACGACCAGATCATCCCCCTGTCGCCCACCATGCAGTACGTCCTGCACTACCAGGGCATCGGCGGCGACCGCACCGGCGCCATCATGCTGTCCAAATGGATCAAGCCGGGCACGATCAGCGACATGGCCTACAACCACTACTCGATGCTCAAGAGCCTGGAGGATATCTTCCAGACCAAGGGCTACCTGGGCTATGCCGACGACAAGAACCTGAAGACGTTCGGCGACGACATCTTCAACAATATGCAGTAGGCCGATGTCCGGATGGATGGGCAGGCTCGCTGCCCTGGCACTCGTTCTTGTGCTGGCAGCTTGCGGCCGCCAGGACGACCCGCCGGCAGCCGCCCGGCCCGTGTCCGCGCAGGAGCTGGCCGACATCGGGCGGCTGGCTTTCTTCGATCCGGGCTTGTCGGCGTCGGGCCGCCAGTCCTGCGCGAGCTGCCATAGCCCCGAGCATGCGTACGGCCCGCCCAATTCGCTGGCCGTGCAATTGGGCGGCCCGGATATGAAGCATCCGGGCACCCGCGCGGTGCCTTCGCTGCGCTATCTGCGGCGCACGCCGATCTGGTCGCATGCGATCCCGGTCAGCATGAAAGAGCGCCTGTCCGAGCCGGATCTCAAGCCCTCCGGCGGCTTCGCCTGGGATGGCCGCTTCAACAGCATGGCCGACCAGGCCGCATTCCCGCTCCTGAATCCCGACGAAATGGCGAATGCCGATGCCGCCGCCGTGGCGGCCCGCCTTGCCAAGGCGGCCTATGCCGAGCGTTTCCGGCAGGCGTTCGGGCGCGACATCCTGTCGCGCCCCGACCGGGCGCTGGCCGCGCTGGGCAAGGCGCTGGAGCGCTTCGAACTCGACGATCCGAGCTTCCAGCCATTCAGCAGCAAGTTCGATCGATACCTGGACGGCAAGGTCCGGCTCGATGCGCAGGAGCAGCGCGGTTTCGCGCTGTTCGTCGACCCTGCGCGCGGCAATTGCGCGTCCTGCCATCTGGCCGCGATGGGCGGGGCAGGGGCGCATCCCGTGTTCACCGATTTCAATTTCCAGGTGGTGGGCGTGCCGCGCAATCCGGAAATCCCGGCCAATGCCGATCCGGCCTATTACGACCTGGGCCTGTGCGGCCCGGTGCGCGGCGACCAGAGCGCCCAGCGCAAGTATTGCGGCATGTTCAAGACGCCGTCGCTGCGCAACGTGGCGTCGCGCGGCGCCTTTTTCCACAACGGCCGTTTCCATGACCTGACCGAAGTGCTGCGCTTCTATGTGGAGCGCAACACGGCGCCGGGCAAGTGGTATCCGCATCCCGGCGGCAGGCAGCGTTACGACGATCTGCCGCCGGACCTGCAGGGCAACGTCGATTTCCTCAACGCGCCGTTCGACACCCCTTCCGGCGGCAAGCCCGTCTGGTCGGAGGCCGACATCGCCAGCGTGGCGGCCTTTCTCAGGACGCTGACGGATCAGGACGTGTTGCCGGTGGACGACGCACCCGGCGAGAGATCCAAGCGCCGTCTTGCGCGTTCGGAGTAAGTCTCTGGCAGGGCTCCCCCGCGTAAATCAAGGCCGGTCCCCGGCAATCCCCCATTTTGTCCCCGCAAATCGCGCGATGCCGCTTCCCGGCGCCATGGCAGACTCGCTCGTCGCCGCGTTTTTTGCTCTTGGAAGCCGAGCCATGATGTTGACAGGATTGCCCACCGGGTGGGAACAGATGCTGGCCAGGCCGCTCCTGCAGCGCCTGGCGCCGGCCCCCGACGAACTGGTGGGTTTCGTCGCGCGCTACAACGCCGCCACGGGCAGCACCGCCCGGCCGCAGGCCGCCGCGGCCGCCGACGACCTGCTGGCCGACGTGCGCGCCGCCATGGAGTCCCTTCCGCCGGCCGTCAAGCGGCACCTGGAGCCCCGGCTGCTTGGCGTGTTCTTCATGAACGGCGTGGGCGGGTCGGCGATTACCGATCTGGTCGCGTATGCGAACGGCGACCTGCTGGGGGCCGTGGTGGCGATCGATACGGACGTTTTCTCTTGTCGCCGCGCCAACGAATGGGCAAGCTGGCGGGAAAACACAGCGTTCGCGCCCGAGCCGGGGGCCCGTCTGGAGGTTCGCATCGCCCGCGACGGCGAAGACGACCGCCGGGCCGCGCTGCGCTACGTGCTGTTGCACGAGTTCGGGCATGTGCTGGCGAGCGGCAGCGACGCCATGCCGGATTGGTGGCAGGAGCGCATTCCCGCCACGCCTTTCGGGCAGGACAGCTTTCCGCCGCTGGCCTGGCGACGGATGGCAGACGGCGCCATGGCGCCGCTGGCGGGCCAGGATTTCCCGCTGCGCGAGCAGATCGGCCTGTATTCGGCCCCGCGGCTGGTAGGAAGCCAGATCGCGCAGATCTACCGGAATCTGGACGACACGGTATTCCCCACGCTGTATGCCGCCAGCAGCGTGCACGAGGATTTTGCCGAATCCTTCGCCACCTACGTGCACGCGGTGCTGCTGGACCAACCGCACGAAGTCCGGATCCACCAGGACGGTCGCTTGGCCGCCGCCTACGGCGGGTTCTGGACCCAGCCGCGCAGCCGCGCCAAGGCGGCGTTTTTCGAGGCCTTCCTCGCCCGCCCGCCGCAGTCCTTCCCGCGGCGCGAGCAGCATGCCGAAACGGCCAGGCGCTGCGGCGAGGTCATCGCCCGCTCGGCCGGCGAGTTCCTAGGCCTGGCGCCGTTCCTGCGGCTGAGCGTCGAATGCGGCGACCTGCGCCATGTGGCGCAGGCCTTGCTGGACCGGGCGGCGCAGGAGCAGGACAACGCGGTGCTCTGGATGAACCTGGCGACCGCGTTCTTTTCCGTCAACGAGCGCCAGCTCGGCCTGGCCATACAACAGCAGGCGCTGCAAGGGGGCCGGCTGTTCCATCTGCCGGCTTCCGCACAGCCGGCGCGCTGCCGCGTGCTGGTGCTGATGGCGCCGGGAGACCTCGCGGAAAACACGCCGCTCGACTGCCTGCTCGAATCCGGCAGCATCGACCTGACCCTGTACTACGTCACGCCGGAAGCGCCGCTGCCGCCCGCGCCGCCGGCCCACGACGCGCTGCTGGTGGCGCTGTCGGACACGGGCAAGAACCGGCCCATCCTGGAAACGCTGGATCCGCTGCTGGCGGACTGGAGCCGGCCGGTCATCAACCGGCCGCGCAATATTCCGAACGTCGAGCGCAATGCCGCCAGTGTGCTGCTGCAAGGCGTGCCCGGCCTGGCGATGCCGCTGACGCACCAGGTGGCCCGCGAGCGCCTGGAGGCAGTCGCCGGCGGCGCGTCTAGCCTCGGCGAACTGAGCGAAGAACTCCGTTTCCCGATCATCCTGCGCCCGGTGGGCTCGCACGCCGGGAACGACCTCGACCGGATCGACGACGCGCCGGGCATCGGGGCCTACCTGGAAAAAGTGCCCGGCGGCGAGTTCTATCTCTCGCGCTTCGTCGACTACAGCGGCGCGGACGGGCTGTTTCGCAAATATCGCATCGCCCTGATCGCCGGCGAGCCGTTCGCCTGCCATATGGCGATCTCGTCGCACTGGATGGTCCACTATGCCAATGCCGGCATGTATGCCGATGCCGCCAAGCGCGCCGAGGAGGCGGCTTTCATGGAGGCATTCGACGCGTTCGCTCGCCGCCACCGGACGGCGCTGGACGCGATCGCGCGGTGCTGCGGCCTGGATTACCTGTGCGTGGATTGCGCCGAAAGCCGAGAGGGCGAACTGCTCGTCTTCGAAGTGGACCATGCGATGGTCGTCCATGCGATGGATCCCGAAGACATGTTTCCGCACAAGCAGGTGCACATGCTGAAGGTCAGGCAGGCGTTCGAGGCGTTTCTTTTCGCCCTGACGGCCCGCGAGTCCCAACCCCTTTGATCGCGTGAGCCGCATGAAAACCGTGTCGGTCCGGGAACGGAACCAGCTCAATTTCTCCGGCGGGCCGGGGGCGCTGCCGGAAAGCGTGTTGCGGCAGTTGCAGGAGGCGATCCATGCCGTGCCGGAGGTCGGCCTGTCCATCCTCGGAATCAGCCACCGTTCCGATTGGTTCGCGGCGGTGGTGGCCGAGCTGCAGTCCAACATCCGAGGGCTGCTGGGCCTGCCGCCAAGCTATCACGTCCTTTTCCTGCAAGGCGGGGCGACGCAGCAGTTCTCCATGGTGCCGATGGCCTTGCTGGCGGGCCGGTCGCGGCCGGCGGACTATCTGCAGACCGGCTACTGGAGCGGCAAGGCGCTGCCCGAGGCCCGGCGCGAGGGCCCGGTGCGCGTGGTGTGGAGCGGCCAGGCCTGCGGGTTCGGCCGGCTGCCGCGCGACGAAGAGCTGGATTTCGCGTCCGATGCGGCGTATCTGCACTATGTCTCGAACGAGACGGTCGAAGGGCTCCAGTTCCATCGCGTCATCGGGCGCGACGAGGTGCCGCGCGTATGCGACATGTCGTCGGATTTTCTTTCCGCGCCCGGGGAGTTCGGGCGGTTCTCGATGATTTATGCGCATGCGCAGAAGAATATCGGCCCTTCGGGCGTGACCGTGGTAGTGCTGAAGGACGGACTGCTCGACGGCGCGCCGGACGCCATGCCCGGCTTCCTCGATTACCGCAGGCAGATCGAGGCCGGCTCGATCTTCAATACACCGCCGGTGTTCGCGATCTATGCCGTGTTGCTGGTGACCCGCTGGCTGCGCGATGACGTGGGCGGCCTGGCGGCCATGGGCGGGATCAATGCCGCGAAGGCCCGCCTGCTGTACCGGGCGCTCGACCGTGCCGATGGCTTTTACCGCCCGCGCGCGGCCGTGCCGGACCGCTCGACAATGAACGTGGCCTTCACCCTGGCCTCGCCCGAACTGGAGAAGCGGTTCCTGGCCGAAGCCGAGGATGCCGGCTTTTCCGGCCTGGCGGGCCACCGCAGCGTGGGCGGCATTCGCGCTTCGATCTACAACGGGCTGCAGCTCGGGGCGGTGGAGAAACTGGTCGGCTTCATGGACGATTACCGGCGGCGCCATCGCTGATCGCCGCCGGCGCGCCGCCCCTGCGCCCGCCAGTGGCGCAGCAGCACGCCCGTCTGCTCGCGCGCCGCGCGCTTGAGCATCTCCAGCCGCGCATCGTCGATGCGGTCCCACCCCAGCGCCGCCAGCGCGGTGCTGCGGCCGCCGTGGAAATACATCAACGGGCCCTTGAGCGTCATCATCCGGATCAGCGTGAGCGGATCGTCGGGCGGCAGGCCGGTAATGCGCGATACCAGCTGGGCGCCGACGTCGAACACGCGCCCGCTGACGCTGCGGAAGA
Source organism: Pigmentiphaga soli (assembly GCF_039541095.1). Taxonomy (NCBI): domain Bacteria; kingdom Pseudomonadati; phylum Pseudomonadota; class Betaproteobacteria; order Burkholderiales; family Alcaligenaceae; genus Pigmentiphaga; species Pigmentiphaga soli. The sequence goes on along the minus strand of NZ_BAABFO010000009.1, from coordinate 51,837 downwards.
TCACGTTGAAGGCGATGCCGCCGCCCGGCCCGTCCTTGCCGCGCCCGCCCTGTTCGCGCGCGACGAACAGGCGCCAGCTCTGCGTCTTGGAGGCGTCGGGGCCGAGCAGGTAGTCGGCGATGACCTCCTGGATGTCGCAGAAGGCGCCGATCAGCCGTCCCGGCGATGTGTCGGCGCGCGCGAGCAGGGCCTCGGCGCGCTCGACCGGCGGCGCCAGGCGGGCCCAGGAATGGTCGGCGATGTAGCGGGCACAGGCCAGGTAGAGGCCTTCCTTGTTTTCGAAGTAATACTGGAGCGCGGGCGCGTTGACGCCGGCGCGCGCGGCGATCTGGCGGGTGCTGGTGCCTTCGAAGCCGTTCTCGCCGAACAGGTCGAGCGCGGCCTCGATGATGCGCTGCCGGGTTTCCTCGCCGCGCGCGTACCCGCCGTCACGCGGATGCCGCGGGCGTGCCGCCGTGGCCATGGTTATACCTTGTAGGAATTCTGACGCAACAAAAAATATACCATTTGACAGATATTTTCCAAGTGGAATAATTCTTCGCGTTCGATCCGATGGAGCCGCGGATGTCCGCCAGCCAAGAATCCCTGCCCGAACGTCCCGCCGCGCCGCCGCCTGCGCGCTCCCGGCGCGGCCGCATCCTGTTGTTCGCGCTGCTCGCCGTCGCGGTCGTCGCCGGCATCGCCTGGCTGGCGCACTGGTGGACGGTGGGTCGTTTCATCGAAAGCACCAACGACGCCTACCTGAAAGCCGACATGGTCACCATCGCGCCCAAGGTGTCGGGCTACGTGACCGAGGTATACGTAAAGGATAACGCCCTGGTGGCGGCTGGCGACCCGCTGGTGCGCCTCGATGTCCGCCAGTACCAGGCGGCGCTCGACCAGGCCGCCGCCACGGTCGATTCGCGCCGGGCCGACATCGCCCGCGCCGAGGCCGAACTGCAGCGCCAGCAGGCCGACATCGAGCAGGCGCGTGCCCAACGCGAAGTGGCTCGCGCCAACGCCCGCCACGCCGCGGCCGAAGTGCAGCGCTACGAGCCGCTGGCCCGCACCGGCGCCGAAACCGCCGAGCACCTGGCTTCGCTGCGCAATACGCTGGAGCAGGCCAACGCCACGCTGGCCGCGCAGTCGGCCGCCGTCAGCGCCGCCGAGCGCGAACTGGCGGTGGGCCGCAGCGCGGTCGAACAGGCGCGCGCCCAGCTGGAAGTGGCGCAGGCCTCGCTGCGCCAGTCGCAGCTCGACGTCGGCGACACGCTGGTGCGCAGCACCATCGCCGGCCGCATCGGCGACCGCTCGGTGCGCGTCGGCCAATACGTGCAACCCGGCACGCGCATGCTGTCTGTGGTGCCGGTGCACGACATCTACCTCGAGGCCAATTTCAAGGAAACCCAGGTCGGCGGCATGCGGCCGGGCCAGGCGGCCACGCTGCACATCGACGCCTTGCCCGGCGTCGACGTGCGCGGCACGGTCGACAGTTTCGCCCCCGGCACCGGCGCGCAGTTCGCGCTTCTGCCGCCCGACAACGCCACCGGCAACTTCACCAAGATCGTGCAGCGCGTACCGGTGCGCATCCGCGTCGAGGCCGACGACCGGACCCGGGCCGTGCTGGTGCCGGGCCTATCGGTAACGGTCGACGTCGATACACGTTCGGCCGGCGGGCAGGACCATGGCTGAAGCCGGCGCCGGCGCGCCGCCGGCCGAACCCGCGCGCGCCAGCGCTGCCGACTGGATCGCGGTGGCGGCCGGCGGCCTGGGCGCGCTGATGGCCACGCTCGACATCTCGATCACCAATTCGGCGCTGCCGCAGATCCAGGGCGAAATCGGCGCCACCGGCACCGAAGGCACCTGGATCTCGACCGGCTACCTGATGTCCGAGATCGTGATGATCCCGCTCGCCGCCTGGCTCACGCGCGTGTTCGGGCTGCGCAACTTCCTGCTCGGCGCAGCCGCGCTGTTCACGCTATTCTCGATCATGTGCGGCCTGTCGCACAGCCTACCCCAGATGATCGCCGGCCGCATCGGCCAGGGCTTCACCGGCGGCGCGATGATCCCGACCGGCCAGACCATCATCGCCACCCGCCTGCCGCGCCGGCAGATGCCGATCGGCATGACCATGTTCGGCCTGATCGTGCTGCTCGGCCCGCTGCTGGGGCCGGTGCTGGGCGGCTGGCTGGCCGAGAACGTCAGCTGGACCTGGTGCTTCTTCCTGAACCTGCCGGTCTGCGCCGGCCTGCTGCTGCTCCTGCTGTTCGGCCTGCCGCAGGAGCGTCCGCAGTGGCGCCAGTTCGTCGAGGCCGACTGGCTGGGCATCATCGGCCTGGCCGCCGGCCTGAGCTCGCTCACGGTGGTGCTGGAGGAAGGCCAGCGCGAACGCTGGTTCGAATCGCAGATGATCGTCGTGCTCAGCATCGTCTCGGCGATCGGCATCGCGCTGCTGCTGGTCAGCCAGTTCACCGCGAAGAAGCCGGTGGTGCGGCTCAGCCTGCTGGGCAACCGCAACTACCTGAGCGTGATCGTCATCGTGCTGACGGTGGGGGCGGGGTTGTACAGCGTGGCTTATCTGGTGCCCCAGTTCCTGGCCAACGTGTCGGGCTACAACGCCTCGCAGTCGGGCGCCATCATGCTGCTGAGCGGGCTGCCCGCCTTCGTGATGATGCCCATCCTGCCGCGCCTGCTGCAGAAAGCCCCCACCGCGCTGATGGTGGTGGTGGGCCTGGTCTGCTTCGCCGCCAGCTGCCTGCTGGACACCTCGCTGACGGCGCAGAGCGTGGGGCACGACTTCTACGCCTCGCAGCTGCTGCGCGGGGTTGGGCAGATCTTTGCGATGATGCCGCTCAACCAGGCCTCGATGGCGGCGGTGGCGCGCGCCGACGCGGGCGATGCCGCCGGGCTCTACAACATGGCGCGCAACCTGGGCGGCTCGATCGGGCTGGCCATCCTGGGCGCCTTCATCGACCGCCGCAATGCCTTCCACGACGACATCATCCGCGAATCGGTCAGCGCCAATTCGCTGCTGGGCCAGGAACGCATCGCCGGCAGCGCGGCCGGCTTCTTCGCCCGCCACGGCGACATGGCCTACGCCAAGATGCAGGCCCTGGGCCAGCTGGCCGGCAGCATCCGCCTGCAGGCCATGGTGATGACCTTCAGCGAAACCTTCTACGTGCTGGCGATCGCGTTGCTGGTCTGCATCCCGCTGGCGCTGCTCCTCAAAACGCCGGCCCGGGGCACACCCTCGGCCGGCCACTGAACCCGGCTACCGACGACCATGAAGCTCTCGATATCCTTTCCACGCCTGGTCCCGCTGTCCGTCGCGCTGGCCGTGCTGTCGCTGGCGGGCTGCGCCGCCGTCGGCCCCGATTACCGGGGCGCGCCCGACGTGGCGCAGCCGGCCGCCTTTGCGCGCGCGCCGGCCACCGGCGTCACGGCCGGCCCGGCCGCGGCCGCCTGGTGGGAAGCGCTCGGCGATGCGCAACTGAACGCGCTGGTGGCCGACGCGCTGGCGCGCAGCCCCGATCTGCGCGCCGCCCGCGCCCGGCTGCGGCAGGCGCGCGCCAGCCTGGTCGAGGCGCGCCGCAACGCCTTGCCGTCGGCCAGCGCCAACGCGGCCTACGTGCATGCGCGCCTGCCCCCTGGCGGGCTGACGGGTGGCGGCGACGGAGAGGGCGGCGGCGCCACGTCGATGAATCTCTATAACGCCAGCTTCGACGCCACCTGGGAACTCGACCTGTTCGGCGGCACGCGCCGCGCCATCGAGGCCGCCGTGGCCGAGGCCGACGCGGTGCAGGCCGACCTGGCCGACGCGCACGTATCGCTGGCGGCCGAGGTGGTGCAGGCCTATGTTGACCTGCGCGACCGCCAGCGCCGGCTGGAGCTGGTGCGCCGCTCGGCCGAACTGGAACGGCAGATGCTGGACCTGACCCGCCAGCGGCGCGACCGTGGCGTCGCCTCCGACCTCGACGTGGAACGCCTGAACACCCAGGTCGAGACGACGCGCGGCACCCTGATCCCGCTGCAGGCGCAGATCGCCGAGTCGCTCGACCAACTGGCCGCGCTGACGGGCCGCGAGCCGGGCGCGCTCGACGACGAGCTCGGCCAGCCCACGCCATTGCCGGCGGTGCCCGCCACGGTGGCGGTGGGCGACCCGGCCGCGCTCATCGCCCACCGGCCCGATATCCGTGCCGCCGAACGCAGGCTGGCATCGCAGAACGCGCAGATCGGCGAACGCACCGCCGACCTGTTCCCCAAGGTGACGCTGCTGGGCACGCTGGGCTTCAGCGCCTCCGATCCGGGCCATCTGATCCGCTCCGACAATTTCTCCTGGCTGGGCGTACCCTATCTGCAGTGGAGCTTGCTGGACATGGGCCGCACCCGCGCCCGCATCGGCCAGGCGGAGGCCGGCCGCGACGAGGCCAGCGCGCATTACGAGAGCGTGGTGCTGGCGGCGCTGCGCGACGCCAACACGGCGCTGTCGCGCTATGGCCACCAGCGCGATAACTTGGCCAGCCTCGACCACATCGAGCAATCGGCCACCCGCGCCGAAACCCTTACGCGCCAGCGCTACCAGGGCGGCACCGCCAGCGCGCTCGACCTGCTCGACGCCGAGCGTACGCGCTACCAGGCCGAGCAGAACCGCGTGGCGGGGCAGGCCGAACTGGTCAAGGATTTCGCCGCGGTGCAGAAGAGCCTGGGGCTCGGGTGGGTGGAAAGGGGTTAGACGCCTACAGCATGGTCCGCAACGTGGCCGCCAGGCCGAACATGGCTTGCGCGATAGGGCCGGTCAGGCGTTCTACCGTCATGGCGGAACTGGGGCCGCCGCAATTGGTCGCCATGATGGTCCATCCGTTCGGCGCGATCAGCGGCACGCCGACGGCGTTGATGTCCGGATGGTAGCGGCGCAGGTTCAGGACGTAGCCGTGTTCCTGGTACATGGCCTTGGCCTCGTCCAAGTATGCCCGGACCGAAGGCCACGATTCCGGCGCCTCGCGCCGTAGCTGCTCCATCAGCTCGGCGCGTTCCTGTTCCGAGGTGGCAGCCAGGTAGGCGGCGCCGACGGCGGAACGGCGCATAGACAGCATTCGCCCGACCGAGAAGTTGAGCCGCAGCGTGCCGGGCGCCTCGGCGCGCTGCACGATGATCATTTTCGTGTTGGCCCGGCCTGCCAGCGAAAGCGAAGCGGTGAAGCGATTGGCGATGTCCATCATGTACGGATAGGCGGCGTTGCGCACGCGGGGTATCGAGATCGACGCCGCCATCCATCGCAGGCTGGTGGAACTGGGGCGCTGAGCCTGGCACGGATTGCGCGGAGTCGCGCCTGCGATACGGAAGCCGGTAATATGGCCACAGCGGCCATGGCCGTCGTGGCCGTCTTCAGATGGAGGGATGACCATGCTATTTCATTCACGTCGCGGGCTCGCGACCGCCGTTGCCTTCACCATGGGGCTTGCGCCGGCATGGGCGCTGGCCGATACGGCATCCGGCGAACTGATCGGCGCCGACGGCGCCTCCCATGGCACCGTGCAGGTCATGGAGGCGCCGGCCGGTGTCCTGGTGCGCATCGAAATCAAGGGCCTGACCCCGGGCTGGCACGGCGTCCATTTCCATGAGAAAGGGGATTGCGGCGCGCCGAAATTCACGAGCGCCGGGGCGCACGTCCATGCCCAAACGCCGGTGGTGCACGGGCTGCTGAACGCGAATGCCAACGATGCCGGCGACCTGCCGAATATCCATGCGGGCTCGGATGGTTCGGCAACGGTGGAGCTCTATTCGACGCTGGTGGCGCTGAAGTCGGGAAGCAGCCGCCCGGCGCTGCTCGACGCCGACGGCTCGGCCCTCGTCATCCATGCCAATCCCGACGACTATCGGACGCAGCCGATCGGCGGGGCCGGCGACAGGGTGGCGTGCGCGGTGCTGCGTTGACCGGCCACGTCCGGCCCGAGTGATCCCAACGCCCGCCGCCGGTCAACGCGCCTTCCGGTTTGCGTTGTAGCCCTATTTCACCCGCATCGCCGTCGCTCCCGCCGCGATCATGCAAGCGGCCGCCATGCGGATGGGCCGGGCGTTTTCCTTGAACACCAGGATCGAAATCGCCGCGCCGAACAGGATGGCGGTTTCGCGCAGCGCCGCCACGAGGGGAATGGAGGCCTGAGTCATCGCCCACAAGACCAGGGAATAGGACAGCAGGCTGGCCGCCCCGCCAAGCAGCGGGCGCCACAGCGTCGCAACCGTCTGGTCTTTGAAAGCGCCCCGGCTCCTGACCGCCATATACGCGCCCAGCGGCAGCCCGGTCAGCAGGAAGACCCACAGCGTATAGGCGGCCGGAGCGCCGGAATTCCGCACCCCCAGGCCGTCCACCAGGGTATAGGACGCGATCACCAGCGCGTTGACGAGGGCATAGGCGATGCCGCGCGCCTGTCCGCGCCGGCTGCCCAGCGCCATGCCGAGCACGCCGAAGCAGATCAGGAAGATGCCCACGGCGCCGCCCTCGGTCAGGGGCTCGCCCAGGAAAAGCGTGCCGACGAAGGCAACGACCAGCGGCGCGGTCCCCCGCATCAGGGGATAGGTCTGGCCCATGTCTCCCGCATGATAGGCGCGGCCGACCAGCAGGAAATAGGCCACGTGGATGAGTGCCGATGCGGCGATGAACGGCCAGCTCGGTGCCTGGGGCAAGGACAGGAAGGGCAGGACCGCCGCGGCAATCGCCGCCGCGCTGGCGGCGACCAGGATGCTGGCGGCGGTTTTGTCGCTGCCCAGTTTGACGGCGGCGTTCCAGCCCGCATGCAGCGCGGCGGCGAACAGGACGATGGCGAAGACGGAAAATGGCATGGGGAGATCCGGGTTTGTCCGCCAAGGAGGGACGGCCATTCTAACGTGCGTGGACCGGGCCCGATGCGTCGGACGCATCGCCGTCGCCGCCCGGCTACTCCCGGCGGACGGTGGCCTGCGTCACGGCATGCACGTCGGGCAGCGCCCGCATGTCGACGAGCCGGTCCAGCAGGCGCCGCAGGCTCGCGTCGTCCAGCGCCAGGGCGGCGCAGCCGATGAATTTCCGTTCCCGTTCCGCATCGGTCAGCGGCCAGGCGGGCGAGCCGGGCGTCTTGTCGACGCGCAGCGCGAACCGGCCGCGGCCGGCAGTGACGATGGCGACGTCGGTATAGCCCTTCAGGCCGGAATACGTTCCTTCGGCCTCGAGCCGGTGGCGGCGCACCCGGGCCATTAGCGCGCGCGCCTGCGGACGCCGCACCATGGGATCGGTGAAGGTCGCCAGCGTCAGGTCGCCGTCCAGCAGCACCGCGGCGGCCGAGTATTCGATGCTGAACTTGGCTTCGAGCCCGGTCTGCGGATCGGTGCTGACCAGCGCGCCGTCGCCGCCCGGCAGGAAACCCACTTCGACCGCTTCGATCTCCTCCACCCGGATGCCGTGCTCGGCCACCAGCCTGAGAATGCCGCCCACCGGCCGGTGGTTGGCATAGCAGCAGGGCCAGCGCTTGACGAACACGCCGGGCTCGAAGATCTCCCAAGGCTGGCCGAGCCGCGCGACGCATTCTTCCAGCGGCGGCCCGTCGCCGCCGCCGTAGGTCGACATGAAGCCGCCGGGAACGTCGAACACCGCCGGCTCGGCGGTGAAGCCACGCTTGGCCATCCAGGCCGACAGGATGCCGGCGCGGGCGGCGTGGCCGGCGTGGAAGGGCTTGGCCATGGAGCCGAAGTTGCGCACCAGTCCGGATACCTGCGAGGCGGCCAGGCCCCAGGCGGTGCACAGCTCGGCCGGGGTCAGCTTCCACAGCCGCGCCGCGGCGGCGGTCGAGGCCAGCATGCCGATGGTGGCGGTGGTGTGCCAGCCGCGGAAATAGTGGCCGTCGCCGACCGCGCTGCCCAGCTTGCCGGCCACTTCCAGCCCCAGCACGTAGGCGGCCAGCACCGACTCGCCCGCGGCCGCCACCACTTCGCCGGCCGCCAGCGCCGCCGGCACCAGGGTCGTGCTGGGGTGGCCGCGCAGGGTCGGCATGGCGTCGTCGAAGTCCAGCGCGTGGCTGGCGATGCCGTTGGCGAACGCGGCCTCGGCCGGAGAGCTCGAAAGCCTGCGGCCCCACACGGTGGCCTGCGGGCGGGCCCCGGTCTCGTCGACCCAGCGCGCGGCCAGCTCGCTCACCGGCTCGGACACGCCGGCCAGGGCGCATCCCACGGTATCGATGAAGGCATTGCGCGCGGCGTCGAGCACTGCGCCCGGGATATCCTGCTTGCTTGTCTCGATCACGAATTCGGCCAGGCGCCGGGTAAGCATCATCGGTCTCCCTGTGTGCGGAAAGGCATGGGCCGCGCGCGCCCGCTGATGCGTTCGCCGCGCGCCGGAGTTATACATACGGGCATCATCGCCACTACGGCGCGACACCGTCGACCACAATGAAAAAACTCGACATCGCTTCGCTGGAACTGCTGGTTCTGGCCATCGAAGAAAACAGTCTCACCAAGGCCGCCAAGCTGGAAAACCAGGTGGCCTCGGCCGCGAGCAAGCGCCTGTCGATGCTGGAAGCGCGCGTGGGGACGGCGCTGCTCCAGCGGCATGGGCGCGGCGTCAAGCCCACCGCGGCCGGCGCCATGCTCTACCACCGCGCCAAGGCCATCCTGCGCAGCGTGCAGGTGGCCGAAGACGCGCTGGCCGCCTACAACCGCGACGGCAATTCCAAGATCCGCCTGGTGGCCAATCCGTCGACCACCATCCAGTGGCTGCCGCGGGTGGTGAGCGGATTCGCGCGGCTGCACCCAGGCGTGCGCGTCGACCTGGTCGAGGCGCACAGCAAGAACATTCCGATCCTGATTTCCGACGGCGATGCCGACATCGGCATCTATCACGCGCTGCATCCGAACCCCGGCGTCGTGTCGTTTCCGTATCGCAAGGATCGCATCGGCCTGGTGGTCCCGCAAGGCCACCCGCTCGAAAGGCACAGCGCGCTGCGGCTCGAAGACGCCCTCGAGTACGACTTCCTCGGCTACTTCCCGCTGCACACGCTGGAGGCCTTCATGGGCATCGCCGGCCACACCATTTCGCGGCCGCCGTCGATCAAGCTGCAAGTGTCGAACCTGGAGGCGCGCTGCCTCATGGTACGGGAGGGGCTGGGCCTGGCCATCGCCCCGGAGAACATTGTCAGGACTTATCTGCGGCCGCTTGCGCTGAGCCTCTTGCGGCTTACCGACGAGTGGGCCGAACGGGCCTTTTTCATCTGCGTGCGCGACCCGGAAACCCTGCGCGGCGCCGCCCTCGACCTGCTCAATTACCTGCGCCAGACGCGTCAGAACCAGCCCGACTGAGCCCTCCTTCTTCTCTCGCGCGCGGGCCGTTTCGCGGCCGGCGGACTTTGAACGCAGCTGTTCCAAACTTTCATGAGTGGGCTGCGTCGTCTCCCTAATAATGGTCGGGCGTTCAAGCGTTGCGGCTCGGCGCATGGCGAATGCGGCGCGCAGGCAGGCCGCGGCGCCGACAAGCGGTTGAACGAATCAACCCGAAAGAGGAGACATTCATGCGGCTCAAGCTTCTCGGCACGGCGCTATCGGCCGCGCTCGCGTCGTTCCTGTGCGCCCCCGCCGGCACCTTGGCGGCAGGCGAGGGCGCCCAGGCGGCGGACGACTATCCGAACCACTCGGTGCGCATCATCAACCCCTTCCCGCCGGGCAGCTCCGACACCGTCGCTCGCCTGCTCAGCGAACATCTCGGCAAGTCGCTCAAGCAGACCTTCTACATCGACAACAAGCCGGGCGCCTCCGGCGCGCTGGGCACGAACATGGTGGCCAAGGCGCCGGCCGACGGCTACACGCTGCTGTTCCACACCTGTGCCCATGCCATCAGCGCCGTCAGCTTCAAGGACCTGCCGTACGACGCCGTCAAGGATCTCGACCCGGTCTCGCGCGTGGCCGATTCGCCGATGGTGCTGGTGGCCAATCCCAAGCTGCCGGCGCAATCGGTGCAGCAGCTGATCGCGCTGGCCAAGTCCAAGCCCAAGTCGCTCAACTACGCGTCCAACGGGCCGGGCAGCATCACGTCGCTGGCCATGATCATGTTCCAGGGCATGACCGGCACGCAGATCACCGACATTCCCTACAAGGGCGCGGGGCCCTCGCTGACGGCCCTGATGGCGGGCGAGGTCGACGTGATGATCGCCCCGCTGGGCGCGGTGTCGGCCTACCTGAAGGCCGGCAGGCTGAAGGCGCTGGGCATCGCCTCGTCGCACCGTTCGCCGCAGGCGCCCGACCTGCCCACCGTTTCCGAGGCGGGCGTGCCGGGGTTCGAGGCGACCTGCTGGTACGGCGTGCTGGCGCCGCACGGCACGCCGCAGCCCATCGTCGGCCTGCTCAACCGGCACATCGGCGACGCGATGCGAAGCGCGGAAATGCAGAAGCAGCTGGCCGCCATCGGGGTCGAGCCCGCCACTTCCACGCCCGCCGAGTTCGGCAGCTACATCCAGTCCGAAATCGGCAAATGGGGCAAGGTCTTCAAGGACTCCGGCGCCACGCCGGAATGAATCGGCAATGAAACCATCCACCACCACTTCGGCCTTCGTCGAAAGGCTGCGGGCCATCGATTACCGCACGCTGCCGGCGCCGGCCGTCGACATGGCGCGCCAGGTATTCCTCGACGGCCTCGGCGTGATCGTCGCCGGCGCCGCTGAACCGCTGGGCGTGGGGCGCATCTCGATCGACTACGTGCGCGCCATGGGCGGCGCCGAGCAGGCCACCGTCGTCACCGGCGGCTTCAAGACCTCGATGCAGAACGCTGCCTACGCCAATGGCACGATGGCGCACGCGCTCGACTGGGACAACACCTGGTATCCGCTCAACCATCCCACCTCGCCCACGCTGCCGGCCATCCTCGCCATCGCGGAACATCGCCGCCTGCCGGGCGAACGCATCATCGAGGCGATCGCCGCGGCCTTCGAGGTGCAGGCGCGGCTGCGGCTGGCGGCGACCGGGCTGAAGACGGGACAGGGCTTCCACAAGCCGGGCACCACCGGCACCTTCGGCGCGGTGGCCGGCTCGGCCCGGTTGCTCGGCCTGGACCACGAACAGACGCTGATGGCCCTCGGCCTGGCCGGCTCGCGCGCCGGCAGCATCGCGCTCAACACCGGAACGATGACCAAGTCCTCGCATTCCGGACACGCTGCGCGCATGGGCGTGGAGTGCGCCGTGCTGGCGCAGATGGGGTGGACGGCCACGGCCGACGTGTTCGGCCCGAAGGGATTCTTCGACACCTTCCTGAACGGCGACGGCCGGCCCGAACTGCTCACCGAAGGCTTCGCGGCGCCGCTGCGGATGGTGGAACCGGGCGTCGGCTTCAAGAAGTACCCCAGCAATTACTTCACCCACCGCCCGATCGATGCGGCGCTGGCGCTGCGCGAGGAACACCGCATCCGGCCGGAGCAGATCGCGCGGGTGGAAGTTGTCTTCCCGCCGTTCGACTACGTCAACCGCCCGCATCCGCGCAGCGGCCTGGACGGCAAGTTCAGCATCCAGTACACGACGCTGGTCGCGTTGCTGGACGGCGATATCACCGTCGACTCGTTCACCAACGAACGCCGCTTCGCGCCCGACGTCGAGGCGCTGCTGCCGGCCGTCACGCTGACGGTGGATCCGTCCATCCCCACCGATTTCGACCAGACCTGGGCCACCGTCAACGTCTGGCTCAAGGACGGCCGCGCGCTCGGCCTGCGCATGGCAACCCTGTCGGGCTGGATCGGCCACCCGCTCACGCGGGAGCAGCGCCTGAAGAAATTCTTCTCGTGCACGCGCCACGCCATCGACGAACGGGACGCGCGCCGGGTGCTGGAACAGGCCGAGCGGCTGGAAACCCTGCCCGACATCACCGAGATCATGACCATCGCGCGCGGCCCGGCCACGCCGCGCCCCTGACAGGAGAACTTCATGGCAAAACAACAGGCCGACTTCAATGACACCTACTCGCGCGGCATTGCCCGGTTCGTTGCCGGACTCGAATACGACGCCATCCCGGCCGAGGTGCGCGAGCGCACCAAGCTGCTGCTGCTCGACGCCTTCGCCTGCGGCCTGTACGGCGCCGGCCTGCAATGGAGCGAGATCCTGCAGCGTTCGCTCGGCCGGCTGGACGATACCCGCGCATGTACCGTCTGGGGCACCGGCCAGCGCCTGTCGGCGCCCAACGCGGCGCTGGTCAACGGCACCCAGGTGCAGGGCTTCGAGCTGGACGACGCGCACCACCGCGGCGTGGTGCACCTGGGCGCCGCCACCTTGCCAGGCCTGGTGGCCATCGCCGAGGCGCGCGGCGGCATGAGCGGCAAGGATTTCCTGACCGCGACCATCGCCGCCTACGAGGTGGGGCCGCGCGTCGGCATCTGCATGACGCCCGATCACATCGGCCAGGGCTGGCACCCCGCCGGCACCATCGGCGTGTTCGCCGCCGCGGCGGGCGCGGCGCGGGCGCTGCGGCTGGATGTCGAACGGACCATCCATACGCTCGGCCATGCCGGCACCCAATCGTCGGGGCTGATGGCGGCGCAGTACGGCGCGATGGTCAAGCGCGTGCACGCGGGCCATTCGGCGCAATGCGGCGTGCTCGGCGCCTTCATGGCCGAGGACGGCCTGACGGGTATCCGCAACGTATTCGAATGCGAATACGGCGGCTTCTGCACCACCTTCTCGCGCTCGACCGATCGCTTCAAGCTGGAAGAACTGACCGCCGGCCTGGGCCAGGTGTGGGAGACGATGAACGTCTCGCTCAAGTTCTATTCCTGCGTGTTCAGCGGCCACACCGCGCTCGACGCGATCCGCGAGATCCAGGATGAACGGCCGTTCGGCCCGGACGATTTCGAAAAGATCGTGGTGCACGGCTCGCAGGTCACGGTCGACCACGTCGGCTGGAAATACCACCCCGAGGGCATGACCGCGGCCCAGCTGAACCTGCCGTTCTGCATCGCCACGCTGCTGCTCGAAGGCGACGTGTTCGTCGACCAGTTCACCCAGGAAGCAATCTTCGACCCGCGCCGCATCGCGCTGGCCGACAAGGTCGAGGTCGTCAACGATCCCGCCATCACCGCGCGCGGCGGGCGCTACCGGCACATGGTGAGGGTCGAGGTGTTCTTCAAGGACGGCACGAAGCTGGAGCGCACGGTGGAAACCTCGCGCGGCAGCGAGAAGCGCTTCGCGCCGGCCGCCGACATCGTTTCCAAGTTCGAAAAGCTGGTGCGCCACGTGCTGCCCGAAGCGCAGATGGCCGAACTGCGCGACACGGTGCTGAACCTCGACCGGCTCGACGACGCCGCCCCTCTGGGCCGGCTGCTGGCCCGCCGCTGAGGCCCGGCCCCTTCCACCGAACAACCATCCTCCGAGGCAAACCAGAATGACGCTTCCCACCTACGAGGTCTACGCCATCCGCTACGCCTGGCGTCCCCTGCAGAGAAAAGACAACTTCCTGGGCGGCGACCCGCACGAAGGGCCGATGCCGATGGATTACTTCGTCTGGCTGATCCGCAACGCCGAGCGCAGCTTCGTGGTCGACGTCGGCTTCACCGCCGAGGTCGGCGCCAAGCGCAAGCGCAATTACCTGCGCACCCCGCGCGAGGGCCTGGCGATGATCGGCTGCGATACGGAGCAGGTGAAGGACGTGATCATCTCCCACATGCACTACGACCACGCCGGCACGCTGCACGACTTTCCCAACGCCCAGTTCCACATCCAGGACGACGAGATGGCCTACGCCACCGGCCGCTACATGGGCAACCACCAGTTCAGCCACGGCATCGAAGTGGAAGACGTGATTTCGATGGTGCGCCGGGTCTTCAAGAACCGCGTCACCTTCCACAACGGCACGGCGGAACTGGCGCCCGGCGTCAGCGTGCACCGCATCGGCGGCCATACCCACGGGCTGCAATCGGTGCGGGTGCACACGCAGCGCGGCTGGATGGTGCTGGCTTCCGACGCCTCGCACTACTACGAGCACATCGAGACCGAGCGCTTCTTCCGTTCGGTGTTCAACGTCGGCGAGATGCTGGACGGCTACCGCATCCTGCGCTCGCTGGCGGCGTCGATCGACCACATCATCCCCGGCCACGATCCGCTGGTCATGAAGCGCTACCCGGCGCCTTCGCCCGAGCTGGAAGGCATCGTCGCCCGGCTCGACCTGGAGCCCAGGCGATGACGGCCACGGCGAACGCGACGGCGGCGGACCGCCTCGCCCGGCATTTCTCCCGGCTCACGCCCGAGACGATCACCGACCAGGCGAAGACCGCCGTCAAGCGGCTGTTGCTCGACTACCTGGGCGTGGCGCTGGCCGGCAGCCAGACCGAAAGCGGCCGCATCGCCGGCGCCTACGCGCTGGCCGACGGCGGCCAGCCCCAGTCCACGCTGATCGGCGGCAATGGCAAGGCGCCGGCCGCACAGGCGGCGTTCGCCAATGCGATTGCCTCGCACAGCATCGAGCTCGACGACATCGACGTCTTCGCCTACTTCCACTTCAGCCCGCCGGTGTTCTCCGCGGCCCTGGCCGCCGCCGAGAAAGCCGGCGCCAGCGGCGCGCAACTGCTGGCGGCGCTGGCGGCCGGCTGCGAGATGATGGAACGCGTCAGCCGCGCGGCCAATCCGTCGCTGCGCGACCGCTGCTACCACTCGACCCCCACCTGCGGCGTGTTCGGCGCGGCGGTCGCGGCCGGCAAGCTGTGGGGCCTGTCCGCCGAGCAGATGGTGTCGGCCATCGGCCTGGCCGGCGCCCAGGCCTCGGGCATCCTGGAGTTCCACGGGCATTCGATGCAGAAGCGCTTCAGCCCGGGCCCCGGCGCGCGCGGCGGCCTGACGGCGGCCCACCTGGCGCTGCTCGGCTTCACCGGCCAGGACACCGTGCTGGAAGGCCCGCGCGGCTTCCTCAAGGCCTTCACCGACGAGCCGGATCCTTCCCAGCTGACGGCCGGCCTCGACACGCCGTACCGGCTCGACATCGAGTTCAAGCCGTATTCCTGCGCCCGGCCCATCCACAACGCCATCGATTGCGCGCTGCAGATCCGCCGGCGCGACGAGCCGCGGCTGGAGGACATCGACGCCATCCTGGTCGAACGCCATCCGTCGTGGGCGCACAAGCACCAGAACAAAGCGCCCGAGTCGTATCACGCGGCCCAACTCAGCCTGCACTTTTCCGTCGCGGTGGCGCTGCGCGAAGGCCGGGCCCTGCTCGATCAGTATTCGGACCGCAATCTCCACGACCCCGCCATCGTGCGCCTGATGCGGATCACCGATATCGCCGCCGATCCCTCGCTGCCGCGCGGCGTGTCGTGCCGGATGACCGTCACGATGAAGGACGGCCGCAGGTTCTCGGCCCAGGTCGACTACCCCAAGGGCTCGATCCAGGTGCCGATGAGCGATGCCGAGATCGAAGCCAAGTTCACCAGCCTGGCGGCGCCGGTGATAGGCACGGAGGCGGCCGGGGAACTGGTGGAGCGGGTGCGCGGGATCGAGCATGGCGGGCGGGTCGGAGAATTGATGGCGTTGACCCAGAGGCGTCGCCAGGCCGGCCGCGTGTGAGTATCCTGGGGGCGGCCCCGATGCCGCCGGGCTATGCTGCATCGCGTCCCTGCGTATTTATCGGCAAACCCGAATAATCCGCATGCCCAATAAAACCATGGACATCTTGGGGGATTGCACGGCACATTGCATGCCTGCGACCCCCAGGAACGACGCCATGGACCTCAAGCAACTCGAGTACTTCGTCAATGTCATCGAGTTCGGCAGCTTCTCGCGCGCGGCGCTGGTGCTGGACGTGGCGCAGTCGGCGCTGAGCCGCCAGGTGCGGCTGCTGGAGGTGGAGGTGCGCCAGACGCTGCTGACGCGCACCGGGCGCGGCGTGATGCCGACCGAGGCCGGGACGGTGCTGCTGGACCATGCGCGTTCCATCCTGCACCAGGTGGATCGCGCCCGCGAGGACCTGGGCAAGGTGCGCGGCTCGCTGGCCGGCCACGTGGCCATCGGCCTGCCCTATAGCGTGGCGCGCGTGCTGGCGGCGCCGCTGATCCGCGAAGTGCACCGCACCCTGCCGGAGGCCCGGTTGTCGGTGAGCGAAGGCATGGCGCAGTCCCTGCTCGAAATGCTGCTGGACCGGCGGCTCGACATCGCGCTGCTGTACAACGTCGGTCCCACGCCGGACATCGACATCGTGCCGCTGATGGAAGAGGAACTGTTCCTGGTTCGCGCTGCGGGCAGGGGCGGCATCGCGGCGGAAATTGCCACGCTGCGCGAGGTGGCCGCGCAGCCGTTGGTGCTGCCGACCCGGCCCCACACGCTGCGCCTGCTGGTGGACCGCGAGATGGAGCTGATGGGTTGCAAGCCTGACGTTGCGCTGGAAGTGGACAGCATTGCCGCCATTCTCGACCTGGTGGCCGACGGCGTGGGCGGCACGCTGTTGTCGCGCCGCGCGGTGGAAACGGCCGCGCGGCCCGGCGCCTTCTGTCTGCACCGGATCGTCGATCCGCCGCTGTACAGCCGCCTGTCGATGGCCACGTATTCGCTGCGCCCGTCCACGCGCACGCAGAAAGCGGTGCTGGAATTCATTTTCCGCAACGCGGCCAAGCTGCTGCGGCCGGCCGGCGACGCGCCCGCTCCGCTGCTGGCTGCCGTCGGCGCGCGCTGAACGGCGCCGCTCCATGGGGCCGCCGGCCGCTCGGACAGCCGCTTTAAGCCGCTTGTCAAGCGTGTCGGCATAACATCCGGGATTACCCCCCCCCCCGCCCATCCCCTCGGCTGCACCGCCCGACAACCCCCGGCCGCGCGTCGTGTCGTGCCGGGGTTTCACGCATCTTTTTCAAGCTTCAAGCATATCGAGGAGGAAAGCCATGGATACCTCTGTCCAGGCTGTCAGCGCGCAAGACCAGGAAGCGATCGAATGGCAGGCGCGCGTCGACCTCGCCGCGGCCCATCGGATCGCCGTCATGCACGATCTGGCCGAAGGCATCATGAACCACTTCACGCTGGTGGTTCCGGGCAAGCCCGACCGCTACCTGCACATGCCGTTCGGCCTGCACTGGGCCGAGGTGACGGCCAGCTGTTTCATGGAAGTGTCGCTGGAAGACGGCCGTATCCTGAAGGGCGACGGCCGCATCCAGCGTTCGGCGTACTGCATCCACGCGCCCATCCATCGGCTGGCCCCGCACGCCAAGTGCGTCCTGCATACCCACATGCCCTACGCCAGCGCGCTGACGCGCCTGAAGGATCCGCGCATCAAGCTCATCGGCCAGACCGAGATCGGCGTGGCGCGCGACGCCGTCTACGACATGCATTTCGACGGCCCGGTGCGCGACGTGGAAGAAGGCGAGCGCCTGGCCCGCGTACTGGGCGACAAGAACATCCTGTTCATGGCCAATCACGGCGTGCTGGTGACCGGCCGCACCGTGGCCGAGGCCTACGACCGGCTGTACTACCTGGAGCGCGCCGCGCAGGTGCAGATGTACGCCATGTGGACCAACCAGGAACTGCTGGACTGCACCGAAGAGGCGGTGACCCGCACGGCCCGCATCTATTCAGAAAACGTGATCACCGGCTCGAAGTCGACGTGGGATCTGCACTTCGAGGCCTTGAAGCGCATCATCGACCGCAACGGCTCCGACTACCGGAACTGAGGATCCCTTCATCATGCAAAGCATTACCATGCGCAAGGTTCTGTGGCGGCTCATGCCGCTGCTGATCATCATCTATCTGGTGGCGTGGCTCGACCGCGTCAACATCAGTTTCGCCGCGCTGCAAATGAACAAGGCGCTGGGCCTGAGCGCCACCGCCTACGGCACCGGCGCGGGCCTGTTCTTCCTCGGCTACTTCCTGTGCGAAGTGCCGTCCAATCTCATGATGGTCCGTTTCGGCGCGCGCCGCTGGATCGCGCGGATCATGGTCACCTGGGGCATCATCGCCGGCGGGTCTGCCTTCATCCAGGGCGAGCACAGCTTCTACGTCATGCGGGTCCTGCTGGGGCTGGCCGAGGCCGGCCTGTTCCCGGGCCTGGTCTACTACATGATGCAGTGGATGCCCAACGAGTACCGCGGCCGCGCCGTCGGCCTGCTGATGGCCGCCAGCCCGTTCGCCAACGTGGTGGGCAGCCCGCTGTCGGCCGCGCTGCTCGGCATGGACGGCATCGGCGGCCTGGGCGGCTGGCAATGGCTGCTGCTGCTGGAAGCAGCGCCGGCCATCATCCTGGCCGCGGTGGTCCTGCGCTGGCTGCCCGACAATCCCGGGCAGGCGGGCTGGCTGGCGCCGGCCGAGCGGGATTGGCTGTCGACCCGGCTGGCCCAGGAAAACGCCGAGCGCGAGAAGCAGGTCAAGCTGAGCGTCGGGCAGGTGCTGCTCAACCCCCGCGTGCTGCTGCTGGCCGCGGTGTACTACGTCATCGCGGCGATGGTCTACACCAACGGCTTCTGGCTGCCGCAGATCGTCAAGGGCTTCGGGCTGACCAATATGCAGACCGGCCTGCTGGTGGCGATTCCCTATCTGCTGGGCACCATCGGCTGCATCATCTACGGCCGCTGGTCCGACCGCGACAAGGGCAGGGACCGCAGCGGCTACGCCATCGCTTCGCTGTGCCTGGCCTTCGTGGGCGCGGCGATCTTCGTGCTGGCCTCGTCGCCGGAAATGAAGATGCTGGGCATCGTGCTGGGCATCCTGGGGCAGAGCACCGTGCAGTCCGTGTTCTGGACCCTGCCTGCGTCGTTCCTCAGCGGCCCGGCCGCGGCCGCGGGCATCGCCATCATCAATTCGCTGGGCGTGATGTCAGGGCTCAGCACCAACTGGCTGATGGGCGCCATCAAGGACGCGACGGGCAGCTATACCGGCGGCTTCATCATCAGCGCCGGGTCGATCCTGGTGGCCATCGGCATCATCCTGGCGCTGCGGCGCGGTTCGCCGGCGGCGCCGGTGGCGGCCAACAGGCCGGCCTGACGGCGCAGGGCGGGGATTGCGGAATGCGATCGCCCGCCATGCCGCCGCTTCCGGCCTGGATCGTCAGGCCTAGTTCAGGATCTGCTTCGGCACTCCCGTCTCGTCGACGATCCGCGTCCAGCGGTCGACCTCGCCTTTCAGGAACCCGGCGAACGCCTGCCGGGACCGGGGTTCGGCTTCGATGCCTCCCTGGATCAGCTGCTTCTGCGTGTCGGGATCCTGCAGTGCCCGGGCGAAGGCGTCGTGCAGCTTGTCGAGCACGGGATCCGGCGTGCCGGCCGGCGCGACGATGCCGAACCACGTCGAGGCTTCGAAGCCCTTCAGCCCCGATTCGTCCACGGTGGGGAAATCCGGCGCCAGCGCGCTGCGCTGCAGGCCGGTGACGCCGAGCGCCTTGATCTGCCCGGCCTTGATGAGGGGCATGGCGGCGGGCAGCACGATGAACGACATGTCGACTCGCCCGGCCACCAGGTCGGTGACGGCTTCGTTGGCGCCTTTGTACGGGATGCCCTGGATCTCGATGCCGGCCGAGCGCGCGAACAGCTTGGTCGCCAGGTCGGTCGGCCCGTTGTTGCCCGATGTGCCGGACGTTACCGGATGCGCCGCCGATTTCGCGTAGTCGATGAACTGGCGGACGTCGTTCGCCGGTACCTTGCCGTTGACTGCCAGCATGTAGCGCGTCGAACCGGTGGCGGCTACCGGTGCGAAGTCGGCCAGCAGGCGATAGGGCAGGCCGGTATAGACGCCTTCGGCGATCGCATGGGTGATGGTGACCTGCAGCAGCGTATAGCCGTCAGGCCGGGCGGCGGCGGCCAGCTTGGCCGCCACGATGCCGCCGGCCCCGCCGCGGTTCACCACCACGATGCTGCGGCCGAGGATTTCGGATGCCTTCCTGGCGACGATGCGGGCGTTGATGTCGGCGCCGCCTCCCGGGGCGAAGGCGACGTAGAGCTGAATCGGCTGGCTGGGAAAATCGTCCGCCGCCGCCGGCCCCGTCCAGGCGGCCGTGCAGAGCAGGGCCAACGCCGCTGCAAGGCGCGTAGGCGTGTTCATGTCGTGTCTCCTTATCGTTATGGCGGGTGCCCGCCCTGGGCCGGGTATCTAGATGGCGAACGTCTCCCGGTACTTCTGCATCTTTTCTTCCGATACCGTTACTCCCAGGCCGGCGCCGGGCGGCAGCGCGACCTTGCCGTCGACCATCCGGATCGGGTCATCGCAGATGTCGTCGACCAGCCGTTCCAGCGGAGAGCCATAGCCCAGCACCGGATGCATGGCCGGGATGGCGGCGGCGAAATGGATCAGCGCCGACGTGCCCGGTCCGAACGGATGCTTGCTGCCCATCAGCACGCCCATCCCCGCGGCATCGGCGATTTCCGCCATGCGGCGGCTCAGATACAGGCCGCCGTTCTTGATGGGCTTGAGGCAGATCGTGTCGGCGGCGCCTTCGCGCGCGATGTTGGCCACGTCGTAGGGCGTCCAGGCGCTCTCGTCGGCGGTGACCGGGGTATCGATCGCGCAGCGCACCTCGCGCATGCCCTTGAGATCCCACCAGGCGACGGGCTGCTCGACCGCCTCGATGCCGTAGCGCTCCATTTTCTTCAGCGTAGGAATGGCGACCTCGACGGTATACGCGCCGTTGATGTCCACCTCGATCGGATAGTCGGCGCCCACGGCATCGCGCACGGCGGCCACGCGTTCGATGTCCTCCCTGGGATCGAAGCCGGCCTTGACGGTCAGCATGGCGTAGCCCTCGGCCTTCAGGCGCAGCGCGTCGGCGCCCATCTCGGCGGGCGACTTCACGCCCAGGCTGCGGCTGACGCCGAAGTCGGTCCGGTAGACGCCGCCGAGCAGCGCGGCGACCGGGCGGCCGGTGGCCTTGCCCATGATGTCGTAGAGCGCAGTGTCGATGGCCGCCTTGGCGCACAGGTTGCCGGTCCGCCCCTGGATCGATCCCTCCATCGTGTCGATGATGCGGCCGATTTCGAACGGGTCCATGCCGAGGACGAGCGGGCCCAGATATTTCTTGATGGCGATGTAGATCGCTTCCTGCGATTCGCCGCCGCGTTCCAGCAGCGTGACGCCGCTCTCGCCGACGCCGGTGAAGCCTTCGTCGGTTTCGATGAACACCAGAATCTGCTTTTTCGACCGCGTCTCGCCCGGCGCCATCCGATAGGGGTTCTTGTAGGGGATGGTGACCATCTCGCACGATACCTTTGTGATCTTCATCGCTTCGTCTCCTTTGCATAGCGGTGGTGTTCCGTACTCTAGGCAGCCTCCAGACCACAGTCAAATAGACTTGAAATGGGTAAGATGTACGTTTTATTTATATCTGGAAGACATGCGCATCGTCGCCGATCATCTGCTTGCGCTGGCTGCCGTGGCGCGCACAGGCAGTCTTACGGCCGCCGGCAACGAATTGGGAAAAACCCAGCCCGCGGTGTCCGCTCAGTTGCGCGAACTCGCCGATTCCGTCGGTACGCCGCTGTTCCTGCGGCATCGCTACGGGGTCACGCTGACGCGCGAGGCGGAGACCCTGCTCCCCTATGCCGAAGCCTGCGCGCGGGCCGTCGAGGGGGCGAACCAGGCGGTGGTCCGGCTCAAGGGGCTGGAGGTCGGCTCATTGCATCTGCTGGCGAGCACATCGACCGCCGTATATTTCCTGCCGCCGGTTCTGTCCTCTTTCCATGCCGGCTATCCGGGCATCGACATCAAGATTTCGCGCCATCAGGCGGAAAGCGCCATCGAAGCGCTCAAGCGTGGGCAGGGCGACCTGGCCGTCGTGAGATGCGCGCCGGCGCTGCTGTCGAAGCTGCCCCCGAATCTGGTGGCCGAACATCTGATGAAGGACGACACGGTGCTGGTGGTGCCGCATGGCCACAAGCTGGCGCGCTTCAAGAGCGTCGACCTGCGCAAGCTCGATGGGCTCGACATCGTCAGCCGCGAACCCGGCTCGGCCACGCAGGGCCTGGTGGACCGTCTTGTGGCAAGCGCCGGTGCGCGCTTGAACGTGAAGTTCCAGACGGTGGGCGTCGAAGGGGTGAAGGAAGCCATTCTGCGTGGGTTCGGCGCGGGCTTCCTGTCCCGTCTGTCCGTGGAGCGGGACGTGGCAAATGGCACGCTGGTGGCGATACCGATCAAGTCCTCGCGCGCGCATCAGGTCATTGCGGTCATTCATCCCACGTCCGGCCATCGGGCACCCGCCGGCAGCCGCTTCGTCACCGCCCTGCTCGAAAGCGTGCGGTCCTGAGCCCGGGCCGGTTTCAGGCGCGGTGGAAACGTTCCGCGGTCAGCCCGTCGAGGTCGACCGCGGGGCGCCGGCCGGCCACGATGTCGGCCACGATCCGGGCCGTGCCGCACGACTGGGTCCAGCCGTTCGAGCCGTGCCCGCCGTTCAGGAACAGATTGGGCCAGCGCGTGCGGCCCAGGATGGGCGGGCCGTCCGGCGTCATCGGGCGCAGACCGGCCCAGAATTCCACCCGGCTCCAGTCGAGGCCTTGCGGGAACAGCTCCCGCACCACGCCCACCAGCAGCTCGCGCCGGGCCGGATCCAGGCCCAGGCCGTAGCCGGTCAGTTCGGCCATGCCGGCCGCCCGGATGCGGTCGCCCAGGCGCGAAATCATTACCTTGTTGTGCTCGTCCATCACAGCCATCGTGGGCGCGCCGTCCGGATCGTCGACCGGCGCGGTGATGGAGTAGCCCTTCAGCGGATAGACGGGCAGTTTCAGCCCCAGCGGCCGCAGCAGGAACGGCGCATGGCTGCCGAGCGCGACCACGTAGGCGTCGGCCCGCAGCGTTTCGCCGTTCGACGCGCGTACCGCGCCGATGGCATCGCCCTCGCGCGCGATCGATTCGATCGCCACGCCATAGCGGAACGCAACGCCGCGCTGTTGCAGCAGCGCCGCCAGGTTGCGGGAGAACTTGTGGCAGTCGCCGGAGGCGTCGGCCGGCAGATGCAGCGCGCCGGCCATGCCGACGGCGCTGCGGGCCAGGGCGGGTTCGACTTCGGCCGCCTGCGCGGCGTCGAGGATGCGGCGCGGCACGCCGTATTCCTCCAGCGTCCGCGCCGACAGTCGGCCCAGTTCCAGTTCAGCCGGCGTCCTGAAAATCTGCAGCACGCCGCCTTCGTGGAAATCGAAACCTGGCAGCGGTTCGGCGGCGACGAGGTCGCGCAGGCATTGCAGGCTGTAGTGCGCCACCCGCTGCATGCGCAGCTTGTTGACGCGGAAGCGCTCGGGCGTGCAATTGCGCATCCATTGCAGCGCCCACGCCATCCTGCGCGGTTCGGGCAGCGGCGAAAAGCGGATCGGGGAATGGCGCTGCAGCGACTGCTTCAGCACCTTGGTCACCATGCCGGGTGCGGCCCAGGGGCCGGCGAAGCTGGGGCACAGTCCGCCCGCGTTGCCGTAGCTGGTTTCGCGGCCGGGGCCGGGCTGGCGGTCGACCACGGTGACGTCGTGGCCATCCTTCCGCAGGTAATAGGCGGTGGCCACGCCGACCACGCCGGCGCCCAGCACGAGCACTTTCATGGGCGCCGCCCGGCCTTATTCGACGGTGATGTGGGCCGCGTCGATGATCTTCTGGTAGCGGGCCATTTCGGAGTCGATGTACTTGGCGAAGTCGGCCGAGTTCTTGTAGGCCGATTCGAAGCCGAGCGAGGCCAGGCGTTCCTTGACGTCGGGCGAGGCCATGATCCTGGCCGAGGCGGCTTCGAGCTTGCTGACGATCGGCGCCGGCACCTTGGCGGGCGACCACAGGCCGTACCAGGAATAGAACTCGAAATCCTTGAAGCCGGATTCGCGCATGGTGGGCACGTCGGGCAGCAGCGGGCTGCGGTCGTGGCCGGTCACGGCCAGGGCGCGCAGCTTGCCGGCCTTGACGAAGGGCAGCGAGGACAGCATCGGGTCCATCATGGCCGAGACCTGCCCGCCGACCAGGTCCTGCAGCGCCGGCGCGGCGCCCTTGTACAGCACGATGGGGATGTCGCCGGCCATCTTCACGTCGTACAGGAACTGCGCGGCGCCCAGGTGGCCGGCCGAGCCGAAGCCGCTGGTCACGAAGGTGTACTTGGCGGGATCGGATTTCAGCAGGGCGGCCATCTCCTGCGCGTTGCGGGCGGGCACCTTGGGGTTGACGCTGAAGATCAGCGCGCCCTGCGCCAGCATGCTGATCGGGGTGAAGTCCTTGACGGCGTCGAATTTGACGTCTTTCTTGTACAGCAGCGGATTGATCGCGTGGATGGACGCGTTGAAGTACAGCGTGTAGCCGTCGGGCTCGGCCCGCGCCACGTAGGCGGCGCCGATCATGCCGGAGGCGCCGGCGCGGTTTTCCACCACCACCGACTGCTTCAGTTCGTCCTTGAGCTTGTCGGCGAACAGGCGGGCCGTGCTGTCGACCGCGCCGCCGGGCGCGTGCGGGACGATGATGGTGATCGGCCGGGTGGGATAGGCGTCCTGCGCGGCGGCGGCGCAGGAGAAGGCGAGGCCGGCCACGCCCACGGCCATGGCGGTGCTGAGAAAGGTGCGGCGGGTAGAGCGGTTCATGTTTTTCCCCATGTACGAAAAAAGAATTGTCTCTGTTTTCTTTATATTTTTCGGTTATTAGGAAATACGCGACGAATTCTTCTTCAACGACCGTCTCAAAACGTTCCGGGGTATCCGCCGCCGTCGATCAGCAGGCTTTGCCCCGTGATGTAGCCGGCGTGCGCGGAACAGATGAAAGCGCAATAGGCGCCCAGTTCTTCGGCCTTTCCATAGCGGCCGGCCGGATTGTTGCTGCCCCGTTCTTCCCACAGCTGGTCGAAGGTCTTGCCGGTGCTTTCCAGCATGCCCCGGATGTGGCGGCGCTGGGCATCGGTGGCGAACACGCCCGGCAGCAGGTTGTTGATGGTGACGTTGTGCCGCACCGTCTGGCGCGCCAGGCCGGCCACGAAGCCCACCAGGCCCGAGCGCGCGCCGTTGGACAGGCCCAGCTCGATCTGCGGCGTCTTCACGCTGCGCGACACGATGTTGACGATGCGGCCGAAGCGGCGCTCGATCATGCCGTCCACCGTGCGGCGGATCATCTCGATCGGGCCGAGCATCATGGCGTCGAGCGCCGCATGCCAGTCGTCCGTCGTCCATTGCCGGAAATCGCCCGGCTCCGGGCCGTCGGCATTGTTCACCAGGATGTCGGGAGCGGGGCAGGCGGCCAGCGCGGCGTCGCGGCCCGCCTGGGTGGTGATGTCGGCCGCCACCGCCTGCACCGGATGGCCGGTGCAGGCTGTGATTTCGGCGGCCGCCTGTTCCAGCGTGGCCAGCGTGCGGGCGGCGATCGTCACCTGTACGCCTTCGGCCGCAAGCTGCTGCGCGCAGGCCCGCCCCATGCCGCGGCTGCCGCCGAATACCAGCGCGCGCCGGCCTTGAATGCCGAGATCCATGCCCTGGCCCCTTGCGCGATCAGAACGACTTCAGCTCGGGCGAGCTCCAGCCGTATTTCTGGTCGAGTTCGAGGTCGCGCACGATGCGCAGGCCTTTCTGCAGCGCTTCCGGCGCCAGGCCCTTGAGCGGCTTGCGCAGCTCGCCGGCGGGCAGGCCCACGGCCTTCATCAGCGACTTGATCGCCACCGGGTTGATGGCCGAATACGAGAAATGCAGCATCGGCAGCATGTGCAGGTACATGTCGCGGAAGCTGACCGATACCTCGGGCGTTTTCCACGGCCTGGAGATGACGGCGATCTCGGCCGGCGCGATGTTGCCGGTCATGTTGGCGGTGCCGTGGCCGCCCAGGCTCATGGTGGGAACGACCAGGCCCAGGTTGGGCGAGTCGCAGCACATCACCGACACGTCGGGGCGGCCGCGCAGGACCTGCGCCACCTGGCCCACGCGGGTGGTGGATTCCTTGTGCACCACGTAGTTGGGATGCTTGAAGATGCGCAGCAGGTTGTCCCAGTGCAGGTCGGTCTTCACGCGCGGCGGGTTGTTGTAGATGCCCAGGGGCAGGTCGGTGGCATCGGCCACTTCGAGGAAGTAGTCCTCGATGTCGGATTCCGCGGCGCAGATGTAGGCCGGGGCCGCCAGGATCGCGCCGTCGGCGCCGTTGGCGCGGGCGAAGCGTAGATAGTCGATGGTGGTGGCGGTGTTGTTGCCGGTGCAGCCGTAGAAGAACTTCATCTTGCCGGTCTTCATCTTGGCCGTCTCGACGATGATCTGCTGGCGTTCCTGCGGCGACAGCATCGAGACCTCGCCGGTCGAGCCCATGATGAGCACGGCGGCGGTGCCGTTGTCTTCGTGGAACTTCAGCAGGGTGCGGAAGCCTTCGAAATCCACGCTGCCATCTTTGTTGAACGGGGTGACGAGGGCGACGAACGACCCTTCGATTTGCATCTTGGCCATGGCGATTCACCGATTTGGAAAACTGTTACATGATACTCCCCGGGCGGCGGGCTCCACGCATGCCGGCGCGCGCCGCCCGGGGGCGGCCGCGCCGGGGGACGCTCATGCAGCGCGGCGCCCCTTTTCGCGCCGCTCGGCCAGCGCGGCGAAACCGCGTTCCAGGTCGGCGATCAGGTCGGCCGGGTCTTCCAGGCCCACGTGCAGCCGCAGCGCCTGGCCGCGGTAAGGCCATTTGGCGGTCACGCGGTCGCCGGCCGGGTTGAAGGGAACGACCAGGCTTTCGTAGCCGCCCCACGACACGCCGATGCCGAACAATCGAAGGCTGTCGACGAAGGCCTCGACCGCGGCGGGCGCGGCCGGCTTCAGCACCATGGCGAACAGGCCGCAGGCGCCGCGGAAATCGCGCTTCCACAGCGCGTGGCCCGGATGGCCGGGCAGCGCCGGGTGCAGCACCGCTTCCACTTCCGGCCGCGTCTGCAGCCAGGCGGCGACCTCGACCCCCGCCCGCCAGTGCTGGTGCAGGCGGACGTTCATGGTGCGCAGCCCGCGCAGCGCCAGATAGATGTCGTCGGGGCCGGCGGTCTGGCCCAGGTCCTGCGTGGTGCGCTTGACCAGCGGCCAGGTTTCCTCGGTGCAGGTGACGATGCCGAGCAAGGCGTCGGAATGGCCCACGATGTATTTGGTGGCGGCCTGGATGGAAACGTCGACCCCGTGTTCGAACGGCTTGAAGAAAAGCGGCGTGCCCCAGGTGTTGTCCATCACCACCTTGGCGCCGTGCCGGTGCGCCGCCGCGGCGATGGCCGGGACGTCCTGTACCTCGAAGGTTTCGGAGCCGGGCGATTCCACGTACACGACCCGCGTGTTGGGCCGCATGCTGGCTTCGATGCCGGCGCCGGCGGCCGGGTCGTAGATGGTCGTCTCGACCCCGAACCGGCCCAGCACGCGGGTCAGGAAGGTGCGGGTGGGGGAATAGGCGCTGTCGGTCAGCAGCACGTGGTCGCCCGCGGCCAGCAGCGAGGTCAGCGCGGTGGTGCCCGCGGCCAGGCCGGACGGATAGACCAGCGAACGGTAGCCGCCTTCCAGTTCGGCGATCGCCTCTTCCAGGGCGTGGTGGGTGGGGTTGCCGAAGCGGCCGTAGGTGCTGGCGCCGGCCTCGTCGGCGGCGCGGCGCCGCTTCTTGTCTTCCCATTCGGCCATCGACCCGTGCAGGATCGTGGAGCCGCGGCAAACGGGCGTGTTCACGAGGCCGGCGAAACGTTCGGGGTGGCGGCCGGCGGTCACCAGCTTGGTCTTCTCTTTCATTGCTGCCTGCTGTCCTTGGAAATGCGCGGCGTTGCGTGCCGTCATGGGAAAAGTGTAGGGGCGGGGCGCGTTAAATTTTTTTCCTTGTTTCGCCTTCTTTGCGGGAAAATGGAAAAAATATTCCCCATTCCGCCAATAGAATGATTCAAGGTTTCCCGTGGACCGAAAAGACAGAAATATCCTTTCCATCCTCCAGGAAGACGCGACCCTGTCGGTGAACGAGATCGCCGAGCGCGTGAGCCTGTCGCCCACGGCCTGCTGGAAGCGCGTCCAGCGGCTGACCCAGGAAGGCGTCATCCGCAAGCAGGTCTGCCTGCTCGACAACCGCAAGCTGGGCGTGGGCGTGACGGTGTTCGTGGCCATCAAGACCAACCACCACGACCTGGAGTGGCTGCGCAAATTCGCGGCCGGCGTGCGCGACATGCCGGAGGTGGTGGAGTTCTACCGGATGAGCGGCGACATCGATTACCTGCTTAAGGTCGTGGCGCCCGACATCCAGGGCTTCGATCTGGTGTACAAGAAACTGATACAGGTCGTGGAACTGTTCGACGTGAGTTCCAGTTTCGCGATGGAAGAGCTGAAATACACGACGGCGCTGCCGTTGGACTACGCATGAACGTGAAACGCTATCCCTCCCTGTCCCATTGGGGCGCCTTCACCGCCGTGGTGGCGGACGGCCGCCTGCAGGCCTGCGAGCCCTTCGAGCGCGACCCGGCGCCGTCGGCCATCCTGCAGTCGATGCCGGGCATGGTGCACTCGCCGCTGCGCATCGCGCGGCCCGCCGTGCGCAAGGGCTGGCTCGAACGCCGGGAAGGCGCCGACCGCGCGGCGCGCGGCAGCGAGCCCTTCGTCGAGGTCGGGTGGGACGCCGCGCTGGAACTGGTGACCGAAGAACTGGCGCGCATGCGCGGCCAATACGGCGCCACGTCGATCTTCGGCGGCTCGTACGGCTGGTCGTCGGCCGGCCGGCTGCACCACGCGCGCACGCTTACCCAT
Organism: Pigmentiphaga soli; assembly: GCF_039541095.1. Lineage (NCBI taxonomy): Bacteria > Pseudomonadati > Pseudomonadota > Betaproteobacteria > Burkholderiales > Alcaligenaceae > Pigmentiphaga > Pigmentiphaga soli. The sequence continues at coordinate 23,248 of NZ_BAABFO010000009.1, read as the reverse complement.
CGCTTCCTCAACGCCGGCGGCGGCTGCGTCAACCAGGCCGGCAACTACAGCTGGGGCGCGGCGCAGTTCCTGCTGCCGCACGTGATCGGCACCTATGCGCCGGTCACCGGGCGGGTCACCGACTGGAAGAACGTGGCGGCGCATACGCGCCTGTTCGTGGCCTTCGGCGGCCTGCCGCTGCGCAATACGCAGATCACCTCGGGCGGCGCCGGCGAGCATTCCACGCCGCGCTGGCTGGAACAGGCGCGGCGCGCCGGCGTGCGGTTCGTGATCGTCAGCCCCACGCGCGCCGACGTGCCCGCCGGGCTGGACGCGCGCTGGATCCCGATCCGGCCCAATACCGATACCGCGCTGATGCTGGCGATGGTGCACGCGCTGCTGGCCGACGGGCGGCATGCCGCCGATTTCGTGCATACGCACTGCGCCGGCTTCGACCGCTTCGCCGACTACGTGGCGGGCCGCGCCGACGGCCAGCCCAAGAGCCCGGAATGGGCGCAAGGCATCTGCGGCGTGCCCGCAGCCGAGATCCGCGCGCTGGCGCGGCAGGCGGCCGGCACCCGCACGCTGCTGACCTGCGCGTGGTCGCTGCAGCGCGCCCACCGCGGCGAGCAGCCCTATTGGGCCGTGATCGCGCTGGCCGCGGCGCTGGGCCAGATCGGCCTGCCGGGCGGCGGCTTCGCCTTCGGCCATGCCTCCATGAATGGCGTGGGCAATCCGCGGCCGGGCGTGGCCGCGCCCGAGATGTCGGCCGGCGCCAATCCAGCCGGCAAGTCGATCCCGGTCGCGCGCATCGCCGACATGCTGCTCCAGCCGGGCGAGCCGTTCGAGTTCAACGGCCGCACCGACGTCTACCCCGACATCCGCATGGTGTACTGGGCCGGCGGCAACCCCTTCCATCACCACCAGGACCTGAACCGGCTGCTGCGGGCCTGGAGCCGGCCGCAGACCATCGTCGTGCACGAAAGCTGGTGGACGCCCACGGCGCGCCGCGCCGATATCGTGCTGCCTGCCACCACCACGCTGGAGCGCAACGACATCGGCGGCTCGTCGCGCGACCGCTTCGTGCTGGCGATGCACAAGGCGCTGCCGCCGCAGGGGCAAAGCCGCAACGACTTCGACATCTACCGCGAGCTGGCGGCCCGCGGCGGCTTCGAAGACGCCTTCACCGAAGGCCGCGACGAATTCCAGTGGCTGCGCCACATCTATGCCGGGCTGGCGGCGAACTGGCGCGGCGGCGGCTTCGAAGTGCCGGAATTCGATGCGTTCTGGCGCGCGGGCTACCTGGAGCTGCCGGAGCCGGCGCAGGATTTCGTGCTGTTCGGGGACTTCCGCCGCGATCCGGCCGCCCATCCGCTGAAGACGCCGTCGGGCAGGATCGAGATCTATTCCGAGCGCATCGCCGGCTTCGGCTACGCCGACGACTGCCCGCCGCACCCGGCCTGGATTCCGCCGGCCGAATGGCTGGGCGCGCCGGCCGCCGCGCGCTATCCGCTGCACCTGGTGACGTCGCAGCCGGCCGACAAGCTCCATTCGCAACTGGATGCCGGCGCGGTATCCACGGCGGGCAAGATCCACGGCCGCGAGCGGGTGCAGCTCGCCACGGCCGACGCCGCCCGCCGCGGCATCGCCGACGGCGACCTGGTCAAGGTGTACAACGCGCGCGGCGCGTGCATCGCCGCGGCGGTGGTGCACGACGGCGTGATGCCCGGCGTGGCCATCATGTCGACCGGCGCCTGGTTCGATCCCGCCGGCGACGCGCTGGAACGCCACGGCAATCCCAACGTCCTCACGCTCGACATCGGCACCTCGCGCCTGACGCAAGCGCCCAGCGCCTTGTCGGCGCTGGTGGAGATTGCCAAGTGGGAAGGCGAGGCGCCGCCGGTGCGGGCCTTCGAGGCGCCCGCGTTCGCCGGCCGCGCGGCCTAGTCTTCGGGCCTTCCCCGAGCTTATCCATCACTTCCTGTCCATCGGGCGCCCGGGCGGCCGGCGCCCCGGCTCAGCCGCGCGGCGTCAGGCGGCCGGCGGGAAATTCGACGGGAACAGGGCGCGCCGCGTTTCCTCGTCGTTCACTTTCTTGAATTCGATGCCGGCGCCTACCTGGCGGGCGCGCGCGGCGGCCGGCCGGGCATCGATCGTCTGGAACCAGCGTTTGATGTTGGGATAGGCCGCGAGCGGATCCTCGGCGCCTTTCATGACGCGCGATGCCCGGTCCAGCCAGCCCCAGCCGGAGATGTCGGCGATCGTGTATTTCTTGCCGACGATGTAGTCGCGCCCGGCCAGGCGGTCGTCGAGCACCTTGTAGTGGCGCTCGGCCTCGCGCCGGTAGCGGTTGACGGCATAGTCGAGTCCCGCCGGGGCGGCATACTGGAAGTGCACCGCCTGGCCCGAGAACGGCCCGAGGCCGGTGCCGATGAACATCAGCCACGAGAGCAGCTCCGGGCGGTCCTGCGGCTGGCCCAGCAGGCGGCCGGTCTTTTCGGCCAGGTACAGCAGGATCGCGGTGGAATCGAACACGGTGGCCGGCCGCCCGCCCGGGCCGTCGGTGTCGACGATGGCGGGAACCTTGCCGTTCGGATTGATGGCGCGGAAGGCCGGGTCGTGCTGCTGGCCCTTGCTGGTGTCGACGGCGAGCACTTCGTACGGCAGCCCGGTTTCTTCGAGAAACAGGGAAATCTTGGCGGGGTTGGGAGTCGGGTGGAAGTAGAACCGGATCATGGCCTGGCCTCGTCGCAAAGAGGAAGCGCCCATGGTACTGCCCATTGCCCGCGGCACGATGGAGCGCGTGGCCGGATGGCCCGCCCGGGCCGGTGGCGGTGGCCGACTCGCCGGAGCAGCGAAGCCGTAATATAGGGAGGACGATGCGAACGCCAAACGGGACGAAGACGATGCGTGCAGCCTGGTATGAAAGAAACGGCGAGGCCGAAGCGGTATTGCAGCTGGGCGACCTGCCCGCCCCCGAGCCCGGCCCGGGCGAGGTCAGGGTCAGGCTGGCCGCCTCGGGCGTGAATCCTTCGGACGTGAAATCGCGCGCCGGCAGCCGGCCGGTCGCGGCCGGCACGCGGATAGTGCCGCACAGCGACGGTGCGGGCGTGATCGACAAGGTGGGCGAAGGCGTGCCGGCCGCGCGGGTGGGCGAGCGGGTGTGGGTCTGGAACGGGCAGTACCAGCGCCCGCTGGGCACTTGCGCCCAGTTCATCGCGCTGCCGGCCGCGCAGGCGGTGCCGCTGCCCGAAGGCGCATCGTTCGAGGCCGGCGCCTGCCTGGGCATTCCTGCGATGACGGCGATCCACGCGGTCGACCGGCTGGGCGACGTTGCCGGCAAGACGGTGCTGGTCACCGGCGCGACCTCCGGCGTCGGCTTCTATGCGGCGCAGGTCGCCAGGCTGCGCGGGGCACGCGTGATCGGCACCGTGGGTTCCGGCGAAAAAGCGCGGGTGCTGGCGGGCGTGGGCATAGAGGACGTCATTTTCTACAAGACCGAACCGGTGGCCGAACGCATCCTGGCGATGACCGGCGGCAAGGGCGTCGACGGCATCGTCGACATGGACTTCTCCACCACCTCGCGCCTGGTGCCGGCGGGCGCGCTGGCGCCGTTCGGCCAGTTCGTCTGCTATGGCTCGAACGACCGCGGCGAGATCCCGGTCGAGTTCGGCGCCTGGCTGCCGCGCTCGCTCGGCCTGCAGTTCTTCCTGGTGTACGAGCTGCCGCCGGCCGCGCGCCGGCAGGCGGTGGACGGCCTCAACGCGCTGCTGTCGGACGGCAGCCTGGCCCACCTGGTGGCGCCGGCCTATGCGCTGGACGATATCGCCGCGGCCCACCAGGCGGTGGAAAGCGGCCGCGTGCTGGGCAACGTGGTGGTGGCGCTGCCCGACTGAGCGTCCATTGGCAGCTGCCGGCGGCGGCGGGTCATTCCGAGCCGCGCCGCACCTGGTAGAGCCGCACGAACAGGTCGCGCAGCCATTTGTTGCCGGGGTCCAGATGGTAGCGGTCGTGCCAGAAGATGCGCACGTCGTATTCCGGCATCCTGACCGGCGGCGGCATGATCTTGAGCCTGCCCAGCGGCGCGAAGATCTCCGCCAGCCGGCTCGGCACGATGGCCAGCAGGTCGGAATGGGTCGCCACCATCGGCAGCACCATGAACTGCGGCAAGGCGAGCACGGCGCGGCGGCGGATCTTCTCGCGCGCCAGCACCTGCCCCAGCAGCTTGTGGCCGGTGCTGCTGGCCGAAGTGACGGCGTGCGGCGTCGAACGGAAGCCTTCCAGCGTCATGCCGTTGCGGAAGGCGGGATGGTCTTCGCGCGCCACGCAAACATACTGTTCCTTGTACAGCAGCCGCTGGCGGAAACCGGCCGACAGCGACGGCAGGTAGCCCAGCGCGACGTCGACTTCGCCCGCCTCGAGCGCGGCTTCCTGGTTGAAGGCAGGGAAGGGCAGCACGTTGAGGTTGGCGTGCGGCGCCTCGTCGCGCATCGCCTGCACCAGGCGCGGCAGCAGCACGGCCTGGCCGACGTCGCTCATGTAGGCCGTGAAGGTGCGGCGCGAGGTGGCCGGGTCGAACGGGTGCGGGCCTTCGACGCCGGTCTGGATCGCGCGCATGGCCTGCTGCGAGGCGTTGATGAGCCGTTCGGCGTAGGGCGTGGGGCGCAGGCCGCCCGAGGTGCGCACGAACAGGGGATCGCCGAAGCGCTTGCGCAGCTTGGCCAACGCATGGCTGGCCGCCGACTGCGACAGGCCGATGCGGCTGGCCGCCGCCGAGACGTTGCAGGATTCGCCCAGCGCGGCCAGCAGCCGCAGCTGGGTCAGGTCCAGCTCGAAGTCGAAGTTCTCAAGCGCCATGGCCGTCGGAGAGGGGGCGGGGTAGGGTGCGCCGACGGCTCAGTATATGGGTACGGGGCATTTGCAGGATACGGGGCATGCCGCGTTGTCGGCCGCCGCCGGCGCGCCGGAAGGCCCGTCCCTTTATTCCGGCGAGCCGAAGTACGGCTCCGGCAGCCCCGGCACGCCCACGTCGATGGCGAACAGGCCGCCGGCCAGCGGCTGCTTGCGCAGCGCCGCCTCGGGCAGCGGATGGGTGGCGCTGGTGACGTACAGCATGCCGAGTCCCGGGCCGCCGAAGGCGCACATGGTGGGCCGCTGCACCGGCAGGCCGATGACGCGATCGATGATGCCGTCGGGCGAATAGCGCGCGATGTGCCAGCCGCCCACATGGCACAGCCAGTAGTGGCCCTCGGCGTCCACCGCGGCGCCGTCGGGCCGGCCTTCCTGGATGTCGATGCCAAGGAATACGCGCTGGTTCGATATCTCGCCCTGCGCGTCCATGTCCCACGCCCACACGTAGTCCTGGCGGCTGTCGGAGTGGTACATGGTGCGGCCGTCGGGGCTGAAGCCCAGGCCGTTGGAACAGATCAGGCCGTCCACCATGCGGGTGCAGCGGCCGTCGGGATCGTAGCGGAACAGCGAGCCGACCCGGCGGTCCATGGTTTCGATGACGGTGCCGGCCCAGAAGCGCCCGAGCGGATCGCAGCGGCCGTCGTTGAAGCGGGTGCCGGGGTTGTCGGGTTCGAAGTCGAACACGCGGCGCACCGTGCTGCGGCCGTCGGCGGCCAGATCGATCATGGCGATGCCTGATTGCATGCCGGCGATCAGGCCGCCGCCTCGGCAGAAGGCGAAGCAGCCGATGCGTTCCGGCATCGCCCATTTGCGGTTGTCGCCGGTGGCCGGGTCGAAACAGTTCAGCGAGGGTTCGTAGATGTCGACCCAGTACAGGCGTTCTTCCGCAGGGTGCCAGCGCGGGCATTCGCCCACCAGCGCGCGGACGGGAAGCACGCAGACGGGCTCGTCGCGGCGGCGGGGATGGCGGCGGGTATCCATGGCCTGGCCTATGCGCGCTTGGCGACGAAGTCGATTTCGATGTCGCAGCCGCGCGCCAGCCCCGTGACGCCGATGCAGGTGCGGGCGGGCAGCCTGCCGGGCTCGAACAGGGTGCGGTAGACGGCGTTCATGCGCTCGTAGTGGGTCTCGAAGCGGGTCAGGTAGACGCGCGAGAACATGACGGCGGCCTCGCCGAAACCGCTGCGCGCCATGATCGTGCGCAGGTTGCGCACACAGGCTTCGGTCTGCGCTTCGATGCCTTCGGGCACGGTGCCGTCGTCGAGGAAGGGCATCTGGCCGGTCACGAACAGCCAGTCGCCGGCCTGCACCGCATGGCTGTACGGCGCCACGGCGCGCGGGCCGTCGTCGAAAAAATGGTAGATCGCGTCCTGCATCAGAGGTTCTCCGCGAGACGGGTTTCGGGAAGGGCCTGGGGATAGAACGCGCCCTCGGCCTGCATGGCACGCACGCGCGCTTCCACCTCGGCCTGGCGCCGGCCGGGCGGCAGCGCGGCGCTGTCGATCACGGTCCGGCAGATCTTGTTGCCGAAGGCGCGCATCACGGCGGCGTCGTCCGGCACCAGGGCGGGCACGCCGAGGATGGTTTCGTTGTTGTAGGTGGGCACCGGGCCGCCCGGGTAGCGCTGCGGCATGCGGGGCTCGATGCCCTGCTGCACGTCGCGCATGCCGTTGCGCAACTGTCGGCGCAGCATGGCCACGCCCTTGTCGGTGGAAGCCAGGTGCTCGTTGGCGCGGATCGCGATCGGGCCCTGGGCCACCATCGCATCCCAGTCGCCGGGGTTTTTCTGGCGTTCGGCATAGGGCCGCTCGTCGGTCTGGCCCATCAGGTCGATCCGGCCCAGGCCGATCCGGTCGGCGCGACCCTCGTTGCGCGGGTCGATCACCGGGTTGAAATGACGCACGCCGATGACCCAGCAATGGGTATCGTCGATCGGCACGATCCAGCGCGTGAAGGCGGCGCACAGCGCGAATTTCTCTTTGCTGCCGTCGACGAAGCCGGTGCCGAACTGGGCCACGTTGGGCAGGATCACGTCGCTGGCGCGGATCCACAGGTTCTGGCCGCAGCGGCGGGTGGCGATCGACAGCAGGCCGATCGGCGTTTCCATGAATTCCAGTTCGGGCAGCTCGGCGAAGGCCGGCGTGAACTGCACGCCTGATACGATCGCGTGCAGGTAGGCGGTGTGGATCGGGTCGGCCGCGTTCTCGTGCACCTGCAGCCAGTTGCAGGGCATCTCCAGCTTGTACGGCACCAGCTCGTTGCCGTCAGGCCAGGTCAGCGAGTCGTACACCGGGAATTCCGGCGTGGCCTCGGGCGGGCCCATGTAGGCGAAGATCAACCCGGCGTATTCGTGGGTGCGGTAGGCGCCGTGGCTGAAGCTGTCCTTCAGGCGGCTGCGCGGCGGTTCGCTGGGCGTTTCCAGCACGGTGCCGTCGATCGCGTATTTCCAGCCGTGGTAGGCGCAGCGGATGCCGTCGGGACCGATGATGCCATACTCCAGCGACGTGCCGCGATGGCTGCAGTGGCGGTGCACCAGGCCCAGCCGCCCGCTCAGGTCGCGGAACAGGACCAGCTCTTCGCCCAGCACCCGCAGCGGCAGCGGCGTGTCCTTCACTTCCGAGGCCATCGCGATCGGGTGCCAGAAGCGGCGCAGGTAGTCGCCGCCCGGCGTGCCGGGGCCGGCCGCGGTCAGCGCGCTGTCGGTGTCTTGCGAGACAGGGGTGTAGTAGCCGTTGAACGGGGCCGGCTTGGCTCTTGTCGTGGGTGCGGTCATGGGTTCCTCCGGGAGGGCGGTCAGTGGCCGGCCGACGCGGCGCGGCGCGCGGTCTGCCACGGCAGCAGCAGCCGCTCGGCCAGGCCGACCAGATAGAACAGGGCCAGCCCCGCCGCGCACAGCACGGCGATGGCGGCGAACATCCTGACGACGTCGAACTGGCCCTGCGCCATCAGGATCAGATAGCCCAGGCCGCGCTTGGCGGCGACGAACTCGCCCACCACCGCGCCGATCAGCGCCAGCGAGATCGCCACTTTCATGCTGGCGAACAGCGTGGGCAGCGAATGCGGGAAGCGGATGCGCCACAGGATCTTCATGCCCTTGGGGCCGCATACCGAGCGGCCGAGGTCGATCATGTCGGGGTCCACCGAACGAAGCGCGTGCACCATGTCGATCACGATCGGGAAGATCGCGATCATCGCCGCGATCGACACCTTGGGCTCGAGCCCGGTGCCCATCCAGACGATGAACAGCGGCGCCACCGCCACCTTGGGGATACTGTTGAGCGTGACCAGGAAGGGATAGAGCGTGCGCTCCACCGGGCTGAACTGGACGATCAGGATGGCGGCGGCCACGCCCAGCGCCACGGCCAGCGCGAAGCCCGCCAGCGTGGCCTGCGCGGTGTAGACGGCGTGGTGCAGGAACATGACCGGCTCGGCGGCCAGCGCGACGGCCACGGCCGACGGCGGCGGCAGCAGGTAGAGCGGCACGCCCAGCGCGCGCACCGCCACTTCCCAGGCCGCGAGCGCGAGCAGGCCGGCCCCCGGGGCGAGGGCTCTCATGCCGAGCTCCTCAGAATCCCGAGTTCTTCGAAGGCCTGGCGCACGGTACGGGTGTATTGCGCGAAGGCGGCGCTTTCGCGCACCGCCAGCCGGCGCGGGCGCGGCAGGTCGATGTCGAGCACCAATGCGATGCGGCCCGGCCGGCGGTCCATCACTACCACCTGGTCGGCCAGGAAGATGGCCTCGCCGATGTTGTGCGTGATGAAGATCGTCGTGCACGCAGTCTGCAGGCTGATCTTCTGCAGTTCCAGGTTCAGGTCGTCACGCGTGAAGGCGTCGAGCGCGGCGAACGGCTCGTCCATCAGCAGCAGCTTGGGCTCGTCGAGCAGCGCGCGGCAGATCGCCACGCGCTGGCGCATGCCGCCCGACAGTTCCCACGGATAGCGGTGGTGGAAATTCTCCAGCCCGAACAGGTCCAGCAGGTCGCGGGCCCGCTCGGCCCACGCGGCGCGCGGCTGGCCGCGGCAGTCGGTGGTGAACAGCACGTTCTGCAGGATGGTGCGCCAGTCCAGCAGCAGGTCGCGCTGGAACACGATGCCTGTGTTCGCGGAGGGACCGACGATCGGTTCGCCGTTGAGCCGGATCTCGCCCGAGGTGGGGCGGTCCAGACCGGCGATGCAGCGCAGCAGCGTGCTCTTGCCGCAGCCGCTCGGCCCCACCACGCTCACGAAGCGGCCGGCCGGCACGTCCAGCGTGATGTCCTGCAGCGCGTGGGTGGCGCCGCGCGGCGAGGCGTAGGTCTTGCAGACCTGCGCCACCTGCAGATGGGCCTCGCCCGCGCAGGCGGCCTCGGCCATGAGACCGGCGTCGGCGACGGTGTTCAATTGCCGCTCCCGATCAGGTCGTTGGTGTAGTACTGGGCCGGGCGGCTGCCGGCCGGAATCAGCCCGGCTTCTTCCAGCGAGCGGATGACGGCTTTCCAGTCCTGTTCCGACTGGATTCCGAGCGGCTCCGATTTCGTCGCCTCGGTCTTGAAGTAAGGGATGTGTTCGCGGATCGAGGCCATGGTCTGGGCGCGGTCCAGTTTGGCGTCGGGCCGGCGCCTGATCATGATGTCGGCCGCCTCGGCGATGGCGGACTCGCCGCCGTCGACGATCTGTTGCCACGATTCGAGGAAGGCGGCGGTCAGCCGGCGCAGCCCCTCGCGCCGGCTCTTCAGGGTCTGCTCGCGCACCACCAGGCCGTACGACGGCAGCACCAGGCCGTAATCGCCGAACGAGATGGTGTCGGACGGCCGCGGCCCTTGCACGTAGGGCGCGCCGAAGGGCAGCGAAGTGATCATCGCGTCGCCGCGGCCGTTGACGTAGGTCGACACCTTGGCCGAGGCGTCGACGCTGACCAGGTTGACCTTGTCGCGGCTGGCGCCGCCGGCGCGCAGGAAGGTGTCGATGAAGGGCGCCTCGAACGAGGTGGCGGTGTAGATGACTTCCTTGCCTTCCAGGTCTTTCGGCGTCTTCATGCCGGAGCCTTTCGGCACGAACACGCCGAGCGAAGTCTTCTTGATCAGGCCGGCGATCGAGACGATGGGCGCGCCCTTGCCGCGCGCGATGGCCATGACCGACAGGTCGGTATAGCCGACGTCGATCTGGCCGGTGCTGACCAGTTGCACCGTGGTCGTCGAACCGTTGCCGTCCTCGTGCCGGACCGTCACGCCGTGCCTGGCGAAGATGGCCTTCTCCAGTCCCCAGTGCCAGCCCGCCTGCAGGCCGCTGGGCGTCCAGCTGTCGCGGACAGTGAACGTTTCGGATTGTTGGGCAGGCACGGCGAGCGGACAGAGGCCGAGCAGCAGGGCGGCGATGCGGAAGCGGGCGGAAAGGCGCATGATCGTTGACTCCGGCGATCTGACGAGAAGGGATGGTGCGGCGCAAAAAGTATCTGGTTGCGCGGAATATGCTGTCAACGCGGCTTCCCGGCGCCATGCCTTCCGCAATGCGGCGGCAAGCGGGGCGCGTTATCGTCCGGACTGGCACGTGTTCCAGGGCGGTGCATGCGGGCCGGGATGCGTACGCTGCGTTCCGCCAGTACGGAAGCCGGCCTGGCGCGTCGGCGATACGGTTCCAGTGCATGGCGTGCACTAACATGGATCAGGGCCGCATCGCGGGCCGTTATGCACGGGCCGGTCGGCATGTATGCACGGCGCGGCGGCGGCCCCGCCAACAAGGAGCAGCAATGCGATCGATACTTTTTTCCAGGATCGCGCCGGCGGCTGCCGCCGCGCTGATATGCGCCGCGGCATCGGCGGCCGGCATCAACGCCGGCGAACGCCGCGCCGATCCCGACCAGCCTTTCGTCGCCTCGCCGGTGGCGTCGTTCACGGTGCCGTGGGCCGTCGCCTTCCTGCCGGACGGCCGCATGCTGGTCACTGAAAAGCGCGGCCGGCTTTACCTGGTTACGCAGCGCGGCGAGAAGCGCGAGGTGGCCGGCGTGCCCAAGGTCGTCTACCAGGGCCAGAACGGGCTGCTGGACGTGGCGCCGTCGCCCGGCTTCGCCCGCGATCGCACCATCTACCTGAGCTATGTCGAGCCCGCCAAAGGCGGCGGCGGGCAACTGGCGCTGGCGCGCGCCAGGCTGCAAGAGGGCGGCGGCGACCGGCTGGACGGCCTGGCGGTGATCTGGCGCGCCAACGGCGCGGCATCGGGCGGCCAGCCGGGCGGCATCATCGCCTTCGCGCCGGACGGCCGCCACCTGTTCCTGACCTCGGGCGACCGCATGGCGCCCGACACCGCGCAGGACCCGGACTCGGCACAGGGCAAGGTGCTGCGCCTGCTGCCCGACGGCGGCACGCCGCCCGACAACCCATGGGTGCGCGCCGGCGGCGTGCGCGCGCAGACCTGGACGCTGGGCCACCGCAATCCCTACGGCCTGGCCTTCGCGCCGGATGGCAAGCTATGGCTGAACGAGATGGGCCCGCGCGGCGGCGACGAGCTCGACCTGCTGCGGCCCGGGCTCAACTACGGCTGGCCGCTCGTGTCGAAGGGCATCAACTACAACGGCACGCCGATTCCCGACCACGACACGCGGCCCGACTTCGCCGCGCCGGTGGTGTACTGGACGCCGGTGATCGCGCCGGCCGGCATGGCTTTCTACACCGGCGACCTGTTCCCCGACTGGAAGGGGTCGGCCTTCATCGGCGGCCTGCGCGGCGAGACGCTGGTGCGCATCGCGTTCGACGGCAAGGGCGGCGCCGACCAGGCGCAGCGCTGGGACATGGGCCACCGCATCCGCGACGTGGCGGTGGCCGCCGACGGCGCGCTATGGGTGCTCGAAGACGGCAACGATGGCCGCTTGCTCAGGCTTACTCCAGGAGGCTAGCCCTTTCCTATGCCTTCCTGGCACGCGGCGTGAAGGCCAGGAACACCGCCAGCAACAGGGCCGGGAAGAGCCCGCCGGCCACGCACAGGCCGGCCCAGCCGTAGGCCGCGTACAAGGCGCTGGCCAGCGCGGAGCCGAGCGAGGCGCCGGCGAAGCAGGAAGTGATGAAGACGGCGGTGACGCGCGAACGCGCCTCCGGCGCGATGCTGTAGATGACCGACTGGTGCGTGACCTGCAGGCCCTGCACGCCCACGTCGAGCAGGAACACGCCGCCGATCACGGCCGCCAGCGAATGCGCGCCCAGCGCCAGCAGTCCCCACGAGGCCAGCAGCACGATGGCCAGCGCGGTGGTGGCCAGCCGCGCGTGGCCGCGGTCGGCCAGGCGGCCGGCGGCGTTGGCCGACACCGCGCCGAGCGCGCCCACCAGCCCGAACAGGCCGATCTGCGCTTCGGAATAGCCGAACGGCGGCGCGCTCAGCAGGAAGGTCAGGCCGGTCCACAGCATGCTGAAGCTGGCCAGCGCCAGCATTCCGTACAGCGCCCGCCGCCCCAGTTCGGGATGCGCGCGCACGACGGCCGCCAGCGAGGCGATCAACTGCCGGTAGCGCAGCCGGCCGCGCGGCGGATCGGTCTTCATCGCGCGCCGCAGCAGCACGGCCAGCACCGCGACGGCCGCCGCGGCGCTCACGAACACCACGCGCCAGCCGGCCGCCTGGGCGATCAGCCCCGATACCGTGCGCGCCAGCAGGATGCCCAGCAGCAGCCCCGTCATCGCCTGCGCGATCGATTTGCCGCGCGTGCGCGCCGGCGCGATGGAGGCCACGTAGGGGATCACCATCATCGTCGCGCACGCAGTGATCCCGATCAGCAGGCTGCTCGCGCAGAACATGGCGAAGGTCGGGCTGGCGGCGGCCGCCAGCAGCGCCGCGGCGTTGGCGGCCATCATGATCGACAGCAGCCTGCGCCGGTCCAGCACGTCGCCGATCGGCACGATCAGCAGCACGCCGATGCCGTAGCCGGCCTGGGTGAAGGTGACCAGGTAGCCGGCATCGGTCACTTCGCGGCCGAAAGCGGCGGCCACCGCGGCCAGCAGCGGCTGCAGGTAGTACAGATTGGCGACCATCGCGCCTGCGGTGACCGCGAACAGCAGCATCCTCCAACGCTCGATGGGCGGGGCGTCGTCGGGGGCGAGGGGGGCGGAGGTTGGCGTGGACATGGCGGCGGTCGGAAAGGGGAAGGCAGCCGCACGGCGGCGCGCGCAGCTTCGGCGCCGCTGGAAGCGCCGGCGCGGAACTATAAGCCGAGACGGCATGCGCCGTCTAACCGGATGCCGGGGATGCAGGCGATCCCGGCGCGCGGATGACGCCATCCCTGCGTGCAGCAGGCCGTTACCGCCGCAGTCTCGCTGAAACATTTCGAACGTTTGAGGACACGACCGGTCTGTAGTATTTCCGATGCAGGCGCATGAAAGCGCATGCCGGAATGGCAATGTCATCGCTTTATCCGCTTCATTCCTACGACTGCGAACCGCCGTGCGAGCACCTGCCGCTGCGCACGCTGCGGGAACGGGCCGAACAGTGGCCATCGTCGCGCGTCTCGGTGCAGGCCTTCGACGTGGACGGCTGGCGCTATGTCATGAAACGCAGCCGGCCGCCGCGCTGGGCCGGCTTGCGCGCCTGGGCCGGCGCGCTGTCGTGCCTGGCGGTGTTCGGCGTCTGGCCCGCGCCGGGCCGCCTGCGGGTGGGAGACATCCACCACGAGGCCGCGCGCCTGCGCGCCCTGCGCGAACAGGGGCAGGCCGTGCCCCGAGTCTATCTCGAAACCGGCAACCATCTGGTCTTCGAGTACTGCGGGTTGACGGTGGAAAGAATCCTCGAACACATGCGGCCCGCCGCCCGGCTGGCGCTGCTGTCCAGGGTGGTCGACGACCTGGCCGATTTCCATCGCGCCGGCCATTGGCACGGCGGCGCGCAGTTGCGCAACCTGACGATGATGCATGGCCGCATCTATCGCATCGATTTCGAAGAGAACGTGGGCGCGGCCTTGCCGCTGCCGATCGCGCAGGCCTACGACGTGCTGCTGACCTTCCATTCGATGGTCGATCATCTCGGCGGCGACCCGGCGGCCGGCACCCGCCTCCTGGCGCGCTACCTGGCGCGCGTGCAGTCGCCCGGCGTGGCCGGCGCGCTGGGGGCGGCGGATCGCTGGCTGGGCCGGCTGCGCCGGATCGAGCCCTGGCTGGGCGCGCGGCTGCGCCGGGGGCACGACGTCAGGCGGGCGCTGGCGCTGGCCGGGATCGTGCACGGCGGGCTGGCCGCGTAGCGGCGGCGCCTCGCGGCCGCCCCGGCGGCTTCGAGGGCAGCCGCCTTCAACGCAGCTACTTCGACAACGCCACCGCCTTCAAGGCAGCAGGTGCCGCGCTTCCTTCAGCAGGTCGCTCTTCTGCAGGAAGCCGATCACCTTGCGCTCCTGCGCATCGCTGAGGACCGGCGTGCGTTCGGCGGGCGAGGCGATGACGGTTTCCCACGCCTCGACCACCTTCTGGTCGGCATAGACCACCGGGAACGCCGTGTCGGCCATGTCGGCCAGCGCCGCGCCGGCGGCCGATGCCGGCAGCGACATCAGGTCGTGCATCGACACCGTGCCGGCAAACACCTGGCCGGGACCGACCAGGAACACGAAACGGTTCTTGTGCGCCATGCCGGCCTCGCGCGCCGCCGCCGGCGTCGCGTCGCTGGGCACCAGCCGGTCGGCCGGCCGCATCAGGCGGCGCACCGTGGCGTCGTACAGGCTGTTGCGGCTGGCAAAGCGCGCGCGGTGGCGCGCGATCACCGCATACATGCCGGTCTGCCCCAGCATGTTGGAAGTGACGTAGGCCACCACGGTGGCCAGCATGATGGGAAAGATGAAGGTCGGCTCCTGCGTCATCTCGAACACCATCAGCGTCGACATCAGCGGCGCCTGGGTGGCGGCGGCCAGCGAGGCGGCCATGCCGGCCACGCCCAGCACCACGGCGATCTCCGGCAGGCCCAGGTAATGCGCCAGCAGCGGGGCGCCGGCCACGCCCACCAGCGCGCCCAGCAGCAGCGACGGCGTGAACAGGCCGCCGATGGCGCCGGCGCCGACGGTGGCCGCGGTGGCGACGATCTTCAGCACCAGCAGCACCAGCAGCGGCTCGGCCAGCGGCGCGCCCGACAGCAGCCTCGACAGCGGCGCGAAGCCGTTGCCCGCCACGTCGGGCGCGGCGATCAGCACCGCGCCCACGATCAGCCCGCCGGCCGTCATGCGCGCCAGCACCGAGCCGGGCAGCCGCGCGAACAGCGAACGCGAGACGCGGATGCTGGCCAGGAAGGCCGCGCCGACCGCGCCGGCGGCGATGCCCACCGCGATCACCGCGATCATCGCCTCGCCCTGCACGTCGAAGTGGTAGGGCGGCAGCGCGTACAGCGGCGTGTACTGTCCCATCAGGCTGACCACCCAGGTGGCGGCCACGGCGGCGGCGAACAGGAAGCCGATGCGCCACAGCTCCAGCCCGCCGAAGGCGATTTCGGCAATGAAGATGGCGGCCGCCAGCGGTGTGTGATAGACCGCCGCCAGGCCGCCGGTGGCGGCCATCGCGATGATCAGCTGGGTGCGTTCGCCGTCGCCGCCGCCCAGGCGGCCGGCCAGGGCCGAGGCGGCGGTGGCCGACAACTGCACCATCGCGCCTTCCTTGCCGACCGATCCGCCCGACACGATGGAAAAGAACGACGACAGGCAGCGCAGCAGCGAGGCGGCGACCGGGATGCGGCCGACGCGGCTGTCGATGATTTCGAGGTAATCGACCGGCGGCCCGCCCTGGCGCTCGTAGCGCCGCGCCAGCAGCAGAATGGCGCCGGCGATGGCCCCGCCCGCGGCCGGCACCAGCAGCCGCGTCTGCCACGACACGTGAGCGAGGATGCCGGTGATGTCGGCGGCGCTGTCGAACAGCAGCTCGCTGGCGGCGTCGGTCGCCCAGCGGAAGAACTGCGCCGCCAGCGCGCCCAGGATGCCGCACAGCACGGCCAGCGCCAGGCCCCGCAGATAGATCGAAGCCAGCTGCCGTTGGAACAAGACCATGGAGAACCCGTATGAGAAGAAAGACCGGAAGAAGACCGGCGCGCCGGCTCGCCCCCGCAAGCCCGGCGCAGCGGCAATTTTATATGCGCTTCGGATTCCCGGCCCCGCTCTCATATTTCCTCGTCTTATATGCCAGCGCCGTGCCGTAGGCGCCGCTGGCCCGCAATTTGCTAATTCCCCGCGGGGGAATTCTTTCAGCAGGCGCGCCGATGCGATCCGATCTCCAGTCGCTGGACATACACCATCTCACCGTTCTCAATCTGCTGCTGCAATACGGCAGCGTGACCAAGGTGGCCGAGAAGACGGGCCAGGCCCAGCCCGCGGTCAGCCGCATGCTGTGGCGGCTGCGCAAGATCCTGGACGACCCGCTGCTGGTGCGCAACGGCGTGCGCATGGTGCCGACCGAGCGGGCGATGGCGGCGCGCGCGCCGCTGCAGGAGATCCTGGCCCAGGTGGCGCGGCTGGAGGCCGGCAGCGATTTCGCGCCCGATCTGGCCGACCGCGAATTCCACATCGCCTGCGCCGACTGCGTGCCGCCCTGCCTGCTGCCCCAGCTGGTGGCGCGGCTGACGAGCGCGGGGCGGCGCATCCGCGTGCGCGTGCGGCCCACCGATCCCGGTTTCGACGCCGGGCGCGCGCTGGACGACGGCCGCATCGACCTGGCGATCGATACCAATCCCAAGCCGCGCGCAGACCTGCGCATCGGCCGCCTGTACGCCGACGATCCGGTCTGCCTGGTCCGCCAGGGCCATCCGCTGGCCGCCGGTCCGGGCCTGTCGCTGGCCGATTACCTGAACATCCAGCACCTGGCGCCGCAGCCCGGCTCGCCGCACGACATGGGGCCGATCGACGGCGAACTGGCCCGCATCGGCTATCGCCGCGTGATCGCGGCGACCGTGCCGGAATTCAACCTCGCGCCCTACGTGCTGCTTACCACCGACCTGGTTTTCACCACCGGCCGCGCTTTCGCCCAGCACTATGCGCAGATGCTGCCGCTGGCGATCCTGCCGGCGCCGGCCGAGTTCTCGCCGCTGGGCTTCTACCAGCTATGGCACGAACGCGACCACGCCAGCCCGGCCAATCGCTGGCTGCGCAAGCAGGTGGCCGAGGCGGTGCACGACCTGATCCTCGGCGCCAGCCTGCCGGCCCTGGCGCCGCCGGTGCCCGCGTAACCGAATGGTGCGCGGCGCCGCCGATTGCACCGAATTGGGGACGGCTCCGGCCTGCCGGCGGGCATGTGGAATGCCGCGGCAAGGGCGGGCACGCAATCTGCGGACAAGCTCTTCGGGCATTTATTCGAAGGAGCAAGCCATGGCGAATTCTCTGGCGCAGGCGAAGGTCGCGATTCTGGTCACCGACAATTTCGAACAGGTGGAACTGACCGGCCCCAAGGAAGCGCTCGAGCGCGCGGGCGCCAAGCCGCTGATCCTGTCGAAGCAGAAGGGCACCGTCACCGGCATGAAGCATGACGTCAAGGCCGACAGCTTCCCGGTCGACCTGGCCTGGGACGACGCCGAGCCGGCCGATTTCTCGGGTGTGGTGGTGCCCGGCGGCGTTTTCAATTCCGACGTGATCCGCTGCGAACCGGGGGCGCGGCGTTTCGTCCAGGCCATCCACGATCAGGGCAAGCCGGTGGCCGTGATCTGCCATGGCGCATGGCTGCTGGTGTCGGCAGGCCTGGTGGACGGCAAGAAGCTCACCAGCTGGCCGTCGCTGCAGGACGATATCCGCAACGCCGGCGGCAATTGGGTCGACGAGGAAGTGGTGCTCGACGGCAACCTGATCACCAGCCGCAAGCCGGACGACCTGCCGGCCTTCAATGCCAAGCTGATCGCCGCGCTCGGCAACGTGGAGCGCGCCGAGTCGCCGGCGCCCGCCCAGCCCACCTGAAAACCCGGTCGCGCCGCGGGGATGGGCTACAATCCGGCCGCCGATGGCCGTTCTGGCTGTAGCTCATCCGGATAGAGCAGCGGTCTTCTAAACCGCAGGTAGGGGGTTCGAGTCCCTCCAGCCAGGCCAGACGCCGTCCATGGCAGCCGTGCCGCGTTCGCGGCACGCGCATGGGCCTATTGAACTTTCCCTGCTGAAAGATTGCCCCAATACAGTCGCAGACTGTAGGAGAAAAATATGTCCGACGGTGCAGGTGAGCAGTACAAAGGCTACTACATCAAGACGGTAGCCCACCCCGTCAATCCCCACGGCGCCTCGGTGCTGTACGAGGCGTCGGCCAGCATCTCGCGCAACGCGGCGGCCAACTACAACCAGATCGCCGCCGACCATCTCGGGGAGGGCCAGGTGTTCGACAGCGAATTCGAAGCTCATCGATACGCCGAGCGCATGGCGCGCAAATACATCGACGCCCTGGAAAAAGCCGCCGGATAAGCCGCCGGATAAATCGCCGAATTTCTTCTTGAGTTTTCGCTGGCGCTGCCGCTAACAGGGTCGTTGGCACCCCTTGTATCGGGAAGATGCTATGCGGCTTCTTGTTGCGGCGATGTTATGCGGATGGGCCGCGTCGGCCTCGGCCGGCGCGCTCGACGTCGTGCCGGTGCTGCTTGGCGACAGCCAGGTCGGCATCGTGGTGAAGAACACCTCGGCCCAGCGGGCGCAGGTGAAAAAAATTCTCGTCAACGGCGAAGGCGAAAGAGGCGCGCGCAAGCTGTGCGCGCTGTCGTTCGATACCTCCCATGCCTCTTTTGCGCCGGGCGAACAGCGCACCCTGATGCTGCCCGGATTCGATCTTGATGTACTGGCCGGCTGCCTGCCGCCCGGATGGAACGATACCTTCGATCTTGCGGACATCGCCGAAATCAGTACCCGCAAGCGGGGCTGCGTATCGTGCGATTACCAGCTCGGCGTATGGGCCTGGAACGCCGCGGTGCCGTTCGAAGTAGGCTACGAGGCCATGCTCGGCTACCGCGAGGAAACCGGTTTGCGCCGCGCCTACGTGCATTTCTGGCGCAAGCGCTGAAAACTGCCGCGCCGCCGCGGCGCACCGGCCGTGCGGCCGGCGAACGGCGGCGGCGCGTGCCGGGGGGACGGATCAGTGGCCGGCCTGTTTGTGCTGGCCCGATTGCTGCTGCGACCCTGCCTGCTGGCCGCGCTGCTGGGACTGCGACTGCTGGTTCGAACCCGACGGGTTCTGCTGGTTCTGCTGGCCCTGGGGCTTGTTCTGGCCCTGCTGGCTCTGGGGGTTCTGTTGCCCCTGCTGGTTCTGCTGGCGGTTCTGGTTCGCCTGCTGTTGCTGGGGGTTGCTTTGCTGCTGTTGGCGGTTCTGGTCCTTCTGCTGATTCATGGATGTTCTCCAAGGTGGAAAGACAGGTCTGCCATGTCGGGCATGGCCGTCGCGGCCGTCTTGGCGGCGCCTTTGTCTTCCAGCAAGCCTTGTGCCGCCCGGTTCGGCGCCGGCTGCCGCGGGGCCGGGCGCAAGGGGGGCGTGTAAAAAGGCGGCGGGACATGCAGTTTCTGCCCCGCGGCCATGGTGCGCGGCAGGCGAATGCGGTTCGCCAGGCTATGTGTAGGTATTTACTTTATATGCGCCGGACGCAGTCTTCCCGCACGCGGCGAATGCCAGGTTGCGAGTTCTTACAATGACGTAAAACCGCGTGGCAGCGCGGCCGCCGGGGGGTGCGGATGGGCGCGCGCAGACCGGTGCCGGGCTTGTCCGGCCGCCTCCCCGTTGACGGGGCCGGATTTGCGGGCCATAGTCATTCGGCAAGATTTCAAGTGTTGCGGTCTCGTTCGTGCTGTGGCTTTGGCGTTGGTCCGACGTCGCTTCAATGGCGTTGCCCTCCTTGATGCGTTCTTGCAGTTCCCGATTTAGCTCACTCATTCAAGGAATGTCCCATGGCCACTGGCACCGTTAAATGGTTCAACGACGATAAGGGTTTCGGCTTCATCATGCCGGACGATGGCGGCAAGGATCTGTTCGCCCATTTTTCCGAAATCCAGGCCGAAGGCCGCAAGACCCTGCTCGAGAACCAGCGCGTCAGCTTCGAACCCACCCAGAGCCCCAAGGGCCCGCAAGCTTCGAAGATCCGCGTACTGTAAGCGCCGTAAACGCGCGATCGCGTCCCGTCAGTTCAACGCCTCGGCGGGACCGAAGAATTCGTACCTGGCCTGGCTGTCGGGTACGCCCAGTTCCCGCAGCGCCCGCCGGACGAAAGCCATGAACGGCTTGGGTCCCAGGAAGTAGGCGCTGCAATCGCCGCCGGCGGGCAGCCACTGCCGCAGTTGCGCCAGGCTGGGCCGGCCCGTCGCGTCGGGCCGGCGGCCGGCATCCGTCGCCGGGTGCTCGTGCACGACGTAAGCCTTGAAGCGCGGGAAGCGCTTGGCCCATGCGTCGATCGTGCCGCCGAAGGCCTGTACCTGCGCGTTGCGGGCGTAGTGGATGAAGACCACGTCGCGCCCGCCCTGTTCGAGCGCGGCTTCGGCCATGGCCAGCGTGGGCGTGATGCCCACCCCGCCGCTGATCAACACCAGCGGCTTGCCGCTTTCCTGTCCATCCAGCGTGAATTCCCCAGCCGGCGGGAAGAGCGACAGCGTGTCCCCCTCGGCCACCCGGTCGTGCAGGTAATTGGAAGCCACGCCGCCGGGTTCGCGCTTGACGCTGATGCGGTAGCCGCGCCTGCCGGGCGCCGCCGACAGCGAATAGTTGCGGCGGATTTCCTCGCCATCCACGATCAGGCTCAGGCCGATGTACTGGCCGGGCTCGAAGGCGAGCACCGGCCCGCCATCGGCCGGCTCCAGGTGGAAGGAGGTGATCTCGGCGCTTTCCGGCACCTTGCGCACGACGCGGAACTGGCGCGCGCCGCGCCAGCCGCCCGGCGCCTGCGCGAGGGCATCGTAGACCTCGCCTTCGGCGGCGATCAGCAGATCGGCCAGCTGCCGATAGGCCTGCGCCCAGGCCTCGACCACCGCATCGGTGGCGACCTCCGCGCCCAGGACTTCGCGGATCGCGCGCAGCAGGCACGCGCCTACGATGGGATAGTGTCCGGGCTGGATCTGCAGCGCCACGTGCTTGTTGACGATCTGGGCGGCCAGCGGCCCGAGCGCCTCCAGCCGGTCGATGTGGCGCGCGTACATGAGGATGCCATTGGCCAGCGCCCTGGGCTGCGCGCCGCTGGCCTGGTGGGCGCGGTTGAACAGCGGCCGGACTTCGGGATATTCGTCCAGCATCAGCCGGTAGAAATGCGTGGTGAGTGCCTCGCCGCCGTTTTCCAGCAGGGGGACGGTGGCTTTGACGATGTCGAGTTGGGTGTCGGTCAGCACGGTAAATTCCAGTTCATTCAAGTGGAGGTGGTTCCTCTTCCGGAATCGCACGATGCATGCCAGCAGTGAAATATTATTCGAATCAAATACTTATATCCCAATGTGGTAAATTGGAAGCTATTTTTTGACTCGATCGATATTGTCCGGAAATGTCGTTTTGACTCGAACCACAGATGTACTGAACGCCCTGGTTCCGCTGATTTCCGACCTCGCCCAGGAGCTGCCCGCCGAACTGCGCTACCGGCGCCTGCTGGATACGCTGCGCCGGCTGCTGCCCTGCGATGCCGTGGCGCTGCTGCGCCTGGAAGGCGATACGCTGGTGCCGCTGGCCACGCGCGGGCTGAGCGACGACACCCTGGGCCGGCGCTTCATGGTTGCCGCCCATCCCCGGCTGCACGCCATCCTGCAGGCGCCGGGCGCCGTGCGCTTCGCCGCCGACTGCGGATTGCCCGATCCCTACGACGGGCTGATACCGGGCGAGGGCAGCCAGCTGGACGTCCACGACTGCATGGGCTGCACGCTGCGCGTGGGCGCCGGCGCGTGGGGCGTGCTGACGCTCGACGCGCTGGAAACCGGGCGCTTCTCGCCGGCCGACCTGAAGATCCTCGATACCTTCGCCAGCCTGGCGGCTGCCACCGTGGCGGCGACGGCCCGCCTCGACGCGCTGGCGCGTTCGATCGAAGACGAGCGCCGCAGGGCGGAGTCCTATCGCCTGGCCGCCAGTCCGGCGCCGCAGGCGATGGTCGGGCACAGCCCGGCCTATCGGCAACTGGTTTCCGAGATCGAGCTGGTGGCGCCCAGCGACCTGACCGTGCTGGTCACCGGCGAGACCGGCGTCGGCAAGGAATTGGTGGCGCGCCAGCTGCACGCGCGCTCGCCGCGCGCCGACAAGGCCATGGTCAGCGTCAACTGCGCGGCGCTGCCCGAGCACCTGGTCGAGAGCGAATTGTTCGGCCACGTGCGCGGCGCCTTCTCCGGCGCGGTGGGCGACCGCCTGGGCAAATTCGAGATGGCCCATGGCGGCACGCTGTTTCTGGACGAGATCGGCGAGCTGCCGCTGGCCGTGCAGGCCAAGCTCCTGCGCGTGCTGCAGGACGGCCAGCTGCAGCGGATCGGGTCCGACCGCGAGCACCGGGCCGACATCCGGCTGGTCGCCGCCACCAACCGCGACCTGGCCGCGGAAGTCCGCGCCGGGCGCTTTCGCGCCGATCTCTATCATCGCCTGAGCGTTTTTCCGCTGCGGGTGCCGCCGCTGCGCGAGCGCGGCCGCGACGTGCTGCTGCTGGCCGGCGCCTTCATCGAAGAGAACCGGCGGCGCACGGGCTTGCGCGGGCTGCGGCTGTCGCAGGAGGCCCAGCGCGCGCTGCTGGCGCACGCCTGGCCGGGCAATGTGCGCGAGCTGGAATACCTGCTCGCGCGCGCCGCGCTCAAGGCAGGGGCGCGGCATGCCAAGGGAGACGCCTCGGGCATCGCCACGCTGACCGCGGAAGACCTCGACATGGCGCCGCCGGCACCGGCCGCTGCGCCGCCCGCGGACGCCGCCGCGCCGCCCGGGGCGCCTCGCGCCGACCTGCGTTCCGAGGTCGACGCCTTCCAGCGGCGCATGATCGAAGCCGCGCTGGAAGCGAACCGCGGCAACATGGCAGCCAGCGCCAGGGCGCTCGGCCTGGACCGCGCCAATCTGGCGCGGCTGGCGGCACGGCTGGGCATTGTCCCGGCCGGGCGGCGCCAGCGCGCCTGAGCAGTTTTTTCCTCGGCAAGCGACCTCGCGCGGCGGCAGGCGGGCATGCCTGGCATGCCATGCCGCATGGGCCACGGGCCAGGCGGCGCCCACCGCGGGTATGCGTATTGCTGACTTCGGACCTCGTTTCATTGTCGCGGCGACGTGGAGGCCCTGTCCCGCTTCGCCGGACCCACGACGGAGGTCCGATCATGCAGCATCCATCCCGAACCGTCGGCGCCGATCCCGGCGTGCAGGCGCCGGCCGGCGTGAGCCGGCGTTCCTTCCTGGCCGGCATGAGCGCGGCCGGCGCCTATGCCTGCGCCTCGCCGCTGCGCGGCGCGCAGGCCGCGGTGCCGGGCGGGGGCGGCGGGCCCGCCGCCGCGCCCCCGGCTGCCGCGG